>DATIXH010000323.1:0-11904 GCA_035518775.1 Candidatus Acidiferrum sp. | reverse complement strand
CCGCAGAACCGGCGCCAAGCTCTTCTTCCTGCCCGCCTACAGCCCCGACCTCAACCCGATCGAGCAGGTCTTCGCCAAGCTCAAGACCCTGCTCCGCAAGGCTGCACAGCGAACCATCGAAGCCACCTGGAGGCGGATCGGCCAGCTCCTCGATCGCTTCACCCCAGCAGAGTGCGCCAACTACCTCGCTAACGCCGGCTATGCTTCAAAATGAAGCTATCGTGCTCTAGCGCGGTTCACGATCGCGCGAAAGTCGTGCGCCCGCTCCACATAGTGCTCGACGGTCCACTGGAACGACGTGATCTCCGCCGGCGTCAGGGCGCGCATCAGCTTGGCCGGGCTCCCGGCCCACAGCTCGCCCTTGCGCACGCGCTTGCCGGGCGTCACCAGCGCCCCCGCCGCCACCATGCCGCCGGTCTCCACGACCGCGCCGTCCATGACGCAGGCCTTCATGCCGACGAAGCTGCCGTCCTCGAGCGTGCAGGCATGGATGAGCGCCAGGTGACCCACCGTCACGTCGGCCCCGATCGTGCAGGCGAAGCCGCTCTTGCCGCGCCCGCCGTCCTTCTCCTGGTTGACGTGGATGACCGTGCCGTCCTGGATATTGGTGCGGGCGCCGATGCGGATGGTGTTGCCGTCGCCGCGCAGCACGCAACCGAACCAGATGCCGACGTCGTCGGCGATCTCGACCTCGCCGATGACAGTCGCGTTCGGCGCGATGAAGGCGCCGTCCGCGATGCGCGGCTGGAAGTTGTGGAACGGCAGGATCAGACCGCTCACGGGAACAGCGGCTCCTGCTCCAGCCCCGTCGTCTCAGGCAGGCCGGCCATCAGGTTCATGTTCTGCACGGCCTGACCCGAGGCGCCCTTCACCAGATTGTCGATCGCCGACAGCAGGATCGCCCGTCCCGGCACGCGGTCGGCGAAGATCCCGATCAGGCAGTGGTTGGATCCCCGCACATGGCGCGTCTGGGGTCCCTGCCCGGCCGGCAGCAGCCGCACGAACGGCTCGCCCGCGTACCGCTTCTCCAGCGTGCGCCGCAGATCCTCCACGCTGGTCCCGTTATGCAGCCGCACATAGATCGAGGACAGGATTCCCCGGCTCATCGGCATCAGATGCGGCGTGAAGTTGACGACGATCGGCTTGCCCGCCGCCTCGCTCAGCCCCTGCTCGATCTCCGGCGCGTGGCGGTGGCTGGCGACGCCGTAGGCATGGATGCCCTCGGTCACCTCCGCATAAAGACTCCCGAGCTTGGCGTCGCGCCCGGCGCCGCTGACGCCGGACTTGGCGTCGATGATGATGTCGTCGGCGACGACCTGCTTCTCCTGGAGCAGGGGAATCAGCGGCAGCTGCGCCGAGGTCGGATAGCAGCCGGGATTGGCAACCAGCCGCGCCGGCGCGATCTCCCTCCGCTTCAGCTCGGTGAGCCCGTACACCGCCTCCTTCTGCAGCTCCGGTGCCCGATGCTCATGCCCGTACCACTGCGCATAGCTCGCGATGTCGGCGAGCCGGAAATCCGCCGACAGATCCACGACCTTCAGATGCCGCGGCAGCTTCGCGATCACCTCCTGGGTCGTGCCGTGCGGCAGGCAGCAGAAGGCGAGGTCGATCCCGGACCAGTCCGCCTCCTCGATCTTCACGAGCGTCGGCAGCTTCAGATGTCCGAATTGCGGAAACACCTCGGCCAGCGGCTTGCCCGCCTGGCGGTCGGCCGTGAGCAGGCGGATCTCGACCTGGGGGTGGCGCGCCAGCAGACGCACCAGCTCCGCGCCCGTATAGCCGCTAGCCCCGAGGATCCCGATCCGTAGCCTGTTCGTGCTCACCGTTCCCTCCACTCACCCACGGTGCCGCTACTCTTCGGTGTCACCCCGGCGAAAGCCGGGGTCCCTATTCCAGAGGCCTGCGTTTATGGGCCCCGGCTTTCGCCGGGGTGACAACCGAGGAGTGGTAGCCGTGATGCGTTACGTCCTTCCGCGTGTCCACGTGACCAAAACCGAAAGGGAGGTTGCATCGCTGCAACCTCCCTCGACGTAAGACCTGTTGCAGTCGATGTCTAGCGCTTCGAGAATTGGAAGCTGCGTCGCGCCTTCGCCTTGCCGTACTTCTTGCGCTCGACCACGCGGCTGTCGCGGGTGAGGAAGCCACCCTTCTTCAGCACGGGCCGCAAGGTCGGCTCGAAGTGCGTGAGCGCGCGGCTGATGCCGTGGCGCACGGCGCCGGCCTGGCCGGACAGCCCGCCGCCGACGACCGAGCAGATCACGTCGTACTGGTTCAGCCGGTTGCACACCTGGAACGGCTGGCTCAGCAGCATGCGCAGCACCGGCCGCGCGAAATAGACGGCGATGTCGCGCCCGTTCACGGTCATGCGGCCGGCGCCCGGCTTGATCCAGACGCGCGCCACCGCGTTCTTGCGCTTGCCGGTGGCATAGGCGCGGCCCTGCTTGTCGATCTTCGGCTCGGGCAGCGCCGCCGCCGCCGGCACGGCTCCCTGGGTCGCGCCGCGCAGGTCCTTCAGATCGGTGATGGTGTGCGTGTCCGAGCTCATCGGGAAGCGATCCTCTTGTTCTTCGGGTTCATGCCGGCGACGTCCAGCACCTCCGGCTGCTGCGCCTCATGCGGGTGCGCCGTGCCGGGGTAGACGCGCAGGTTGCGCATCTGCTGGCGGCCGAGCGGGCCGCGCGGCACCATGCGCTCCACCGCCTTCTCGATCAGCCGCTCCGGATGCTTGCCGCCGAGGATCTGGCCGAAGGTCCGGTCCTTGATCCCGCCGGGATAGCCGGTGTGGTAGTGGAACACCTTGTCGGACAGCTTGTTGCCGGTCACCTTCACCTTGGCGGCGTTGATGACGATGATGTTGTCGCCGCAGTCCATATGCGGCGTGTAGGTCGTCTTGTGCTTGCCGCGCAGGCGGTTCGCGACGATGCTGGCGAGACGGCCGAGGATGACGCCGTCGGCATCGACGACGTACCACTTCTTGGCGATCTCGGAGGGCTTGGCGGAGTAGGTCTTCATGCCGTGGTCTCGTTCCCTGGGGAGGCGCGCAAATAGCCCGGCCGACCCCGGCGTGTCAACCGGAAAACCCGCCAATCCGCCATTTTTCGGGTGCGGTATTATAGTACCGCACAAGGATGATCCATGGACTACGCCGCGCTGAGCGACGCCGAGATCAACCGCCAGTTCATGCCCCGCCTGGCCGTCCCCGACCACGAGGTCTGGCTGGCCGGCGACGCCGAGCTCAGCGAGGCCGCGCGCCGCGCCCTCCCCGGCCGCCTCGACATCCCCTACGGCGATACGCCCTTGCAGCGGCTCGACATCTTCCCCGCCGGCCGCGCCCCGGCGCCCACGGTCGTGTTCTTCCACGGCGGCTACTGGCGCGCCCTCGACAAGAGCACCTACAGCTTCGTCGCGCGGTCGCTGGCGCCGGCCGGCATCGCCACCGTCCTCGTGAACTACGACCTCTGCCCCGCCGTCACTCTCGACGAGGTCGTGCGCCAGGCCATCGCCGCCGTCGCCTGGGTCTACCGCAACGGCGCGGCCCACGGCTGCGATCCGCAGCGCCTGTACGTGGCCGGCAACTCCGCCGGCGCCCATCTGGCGGCCATGGCGCTGGCGCAGGAGTGGCGCGCCCAGGGCCTGCCTGCCGACCTCGTCAAGGGCGCCTGCTGCATCACCGGCATCTACGACATCGCGCCCGTGCTGCGCATCGATGCCAACGCCGAGATCCGCCTCAGGCCCGAGATGGTCGCCCGCAACAGCCCGCTCTCCCTGCCGCTGCCGGCCAGGCCGCCGGTGATCGTGGCCGTCGGCGCCGACGAGACCCCGCTCTGGATCAAGCAGTCGACCGACTATGCCGCCAAGCTGCGGGCCGCCGGCGTCGCCAGCGAGCTGATGATCGTGCCGGGCACCCACCACTTCTCCGTCCCCCGCTCTCTGGCCGATCCCGAGGGCGTCCTGCCCCGGGCCATCCGCCGGCTGGTGGGTGTCTAGCTCTGGGGCCGGAACCATCGTCCCGGCCGCCGTGTTACATAAGATCGAGCCTCGGGGGCGCGATGAACCCAACGACACCGACGGCCGACCTACGCATCGACCAAGCCCTGGAGAAGGCCCTGGGGTCGACCGCCCTGCTGGATTCGCTGCCGGTCGGCGTGTACTGCTGCGATCGCGACGGCATCGTCTGGGTCTTCAATCGCCGCGCCGCGGAGCTCTGGGGCCGGTCGCCGACGCCAGGCGACCGGAATCATCGCTTCAATGGCGCGGTCGCGCTGTTCCGTCCCGACGGCAGTCCGCTGCCGCACGAGGAGGGGCCGATGGCGATGGTGCTGCGCAGCGGAATCCCCCAACGCGATCAAAGGATCATCATCGGCCGGCCCGACGGCGGGCGCATCCCCACCCTCTCCAACATCGAGCCGCTGTTCGACGACCAGGGCAGGCTCGTCGGCGCCGTCAATTGCTTTCAGGACATCACCAGGCTGGCCCACGTCGAGGACCGCCTGCGCGACGACGAGCAGCGTTTCCGCGACGTGCTGGCGGCCATGCCGGTCGCCGTCTACACCACCGATGCCGAAGGCCGCGTCACCTTCTACAACGAGGCGGCGGTCGCGCTCGCCGGCCGCCGCCCGGAGCTCGGCAGCGACCAGTGGTGCGCCAGCTGGCGGCTCTATACGGCGGACGGCAAGCCCCTGCCCCACGACCAGTGCCCGATGGCCCTCGCCCTCCGCGAGCGGCGGCCGGTCCGCGACATCGAGGCCATCCTCGAGCGGCCGGACGGCAGCCGCCTCCGCTTCCTGCCCTTCCCCACGCCCCTGTTCGACGCCAACGGCCGCCTCACCGGGGCGGTCAACATGCTGCTGGACATCACCGACCGGCATGCGGCCTCGGTCGAATCTGCGCGGCTCGCCGCCATCGTCGCCTCGTCCGACGACGCCATCGTCAGCAAGTCCCTCGACGGCATCATCCGCTCGTGGAACGGCGGCGCGACCCGCATCTTCGGCTACGAGCCCCAGGAGATGATCGGCCAGCCGATCCTCCGCATCATCCCGCCGGAGCTGCATGACCAGGAGCAGGAGATCCTGGCCCGGCTGCGCCGCGGCGAGCGCATCGAGCATTTCGAGACCGTGCGCGTGACGAAGGACGGCCGGCGGCTCGACATTTCCCTCACAGTGTCCCCGGTGCGCGACAAGCTCGGCAGCATCGTCGGCGCCTCGAAGGTGGCGCGCGACATCACCGAGCGCAAGCGCGCCGAGGAGCTGCAGCGCCTCCTGCTCGGCGAGCTCAACCACCGAGTCAAGAACACGCTGGCCACGGTGCAGTCGATCGCCAACCAGAGCGTGCGCCACGCCCAGAACCCGGTTACCTTCCTGTCGAGCTTCAGCGGCCGCATCCAGGCCCTGGCGCAGGCCCACGACCTGCTGACGCAGAACTCCTGGCGCGGCGCCGACATCCTGCCGCTGGTGCGCGATCAGCTGCTGGCCGCCGGCTCCGGCGACGAGCGCATCTCCTTCTCCGGACCGTCCGTCATGCTGGATCCGCAGGCCGCGGTCCATCTCGCCATGATCCTGCACGAGCTCGGCACCAATGCGCGCAAGTACGGCTCGCTCTCGGTGCCGGCCGGCCGCCTCGCGGTCTCCTGGAGGGTGCAGACCAACGGCCGCCGCGACCTGCACCTGCGCTGGCAGGAGAGCAAGGGGCCGCCGGTCACCGCGCCCTCGGCGCGCGGCTTCGGCAGCACGCTGATCGAGAAGAGCCTGGCCGCGCACGACGGCGAGGCCTCCATCCACTACGGAGCCGACGGCGTGACCTGCGAGATCCGCCTGCCGCTGCCCGAAGGCAGGCTGCACTCCCTGGCCGCGCGCATGGCCCTGCCGCAGGCGGCGCCCGCGCCCGTTCCGGACCGCCCGGAGGCGGCGCCGGGCCTCTGCGGCCGGCGCGTCCTGGTGGTCGAGGACGAGCCGCTCATCGCCATGGATATCGCCGCCACCTTGACGGATGCCGGCTGCGCCGTCGTCGGGCCGGCTTCGAGCGTGGAGGAGGCCAAGGCCCTCATCGCCGACGCCGCGTTCGATGCCGCCCTGCTCGACGCCAATCTCGGGGGACGGCCGGTCGACGAGCTGGCGGCGGCGCTGACGCGCCAGGCCATTCCCTTCGCCTTCCTGACCGGATACGGGCGCGAGGGGCTGCCGGAGGCCTACCGTCATGCGCCCATGATCGGCAAGCCCTTCACGCCCGAGCACGCCTTCGACGTCCTGGGTCAGCTCCTGCGCCAGGGCGGCAAGATCGTGCCGCTGCGGCAGAAGGGCACCTGACGCGCGCGGGGCGCCTACCCTTGGTCGGAATCCAGATCTCGAAGCCGCCCTCGCCGATCGTCGGGTGGAAGCGCTCGCCGTAGCGCTCGAAGTCGGGCGCGTCCGCGGCCTCGTGGCCGGAGTCCGGCAGCCACTTGCTCCGGATCGTGTTCACGGTGCCGCGGATGGTCGCCCCATGCGCGCTCCGCCTGAACAGCGCCGGCCCGAGCAGCCGGTCGCGACGGCGAAGGCCCGCGACATATGGTAGCGGGACACGCCGCCGGCATTTGCGATTTCATCGAGGCTGATGTCGCCGGCGAAGTGGCTTTCGATGAACCAGAGCGCTTTTCCGACGGGGGTCATGCGACGGCTCCCAAGAACGGCTCCCACCGGGGCACGAAGGCAGTATGCCCTGGGCCGCCCGCGGCCCGTTTGATCGCTGTTGCGCCGGGCGCAGATTGGGCGCAAGGGCCGGCGATGGTCCGGCGGAGACAATGCCGCCAAGTCGGCGGTGCGTGCGACGATTTCGAGCGGCGAGGGGCCGGCGGGCGATGCCGCCCGTCCGGCCGGGTTGGACGCGGCTGCGGCAAGATCGGTGCCGCGGCCGACGATGCGGGGCTATCGCGATGGCTCGCCCATGGTCCCTGAATGACGACCCTGCGCAGGCGCAAGCGCCGCCGCGGTGCGACGAGTCGGCCGCGCCTACTGCGCGCGGCGGCCTGCGCGTGGCGGATATCCTGCGAGCCGACGTGCCCGCGCTCTACCGCGCGCTCATCGCCGATCCGTTCCGTGAAGACCGCGTCCTCCGCATCGCCTATCGGCTGTTCGGCTGGCTCGAGCACCACGGCCGCCACCTCACCAAGGTCGTCTATTGTCCGCCGCTGCCCCTGCTGTGGAGCGCGCGCCGCGGCGACGGCGGGCCGGCGACGCTCATCCACAAGGCCTACCTGCGCGAGCTCTGGCGCGAGCGCGGCCCGCTCGAGCGCGCGGTCCTGCTCCTGTCGATCCTCCTGCTGTGGCTCCCGATCAACCTCGTCGCGGTGAGCTGGGCGACCGCGCTCAACGGCGCGGCCGTCCGCCGGCGCTCCGGCAAGGGCATCGCCGCGCAGGTGGCCGAGCAGGTCCGGCTCGCCGCCGTGAACAACATCCTCGCGCCCTGGTACTACAGCTTCGATCTCCACGACGCGCGCAAGCGCCGGCAGGCCGCGCATTATGTCCATCGCTTCGAGACCAAGGGCGGCCTCTACCGCCTGCTGAAGCGGCCCGTCGCCGCCACGCTCAGCCCGCTGCAGGACAAGGCCGCCTTCGCCGCCCGCTGCCGCCGCCACGGCGTGCGCACGCTGCCCGTGCTCGCCGCCTGCGAACGCGGGGAGGTGTGCGACGAGTCCGGCCGGCTGACGCAGCTGCCGGCGGTCGATCTCTTCTGCAAGCCGACCTGCGGCCGCGGCGGCGAAGGGGCCGAGCGCTGGGACCACGTCGCGCCGGATCTTTACCGCAACGGCGCCGGCGTCGCCCTGTCGACTGCCGCGCTGCTGGCGCACCTGCGCAAGCGCTCGCTCGAGCGGCCCTACCTCCTGCAGCCGCGGGCGCGCAACCACGCCGCCACGCGCGATCTCAGCAACGGCGCGCTCGCGACCGTGCGGCTGCTCACCTGCCGCAGCGAGCGCGGCGGCCACGAGGCCACCGACGCCGTCTTCCGCATGGCCGTCGGCGCCAACACCGTCGTCGACAACTTCCATGCCGGCGGCATCGCCGCCGCCATCGACATGGCGACAGGCACGCTCGGCCCGGCGACCGACATGGGCCTGCGCCCGGAGCGCGGCTGGTGCGAGGTCCATCCCGACACCGGCGCGCGCATCGCCGGCCGCACCCTGCCCTATTGGCCTGAGACCCTGGCGCTCGCCGTGCGCGCGCACGGCGCCTTCCCCGACCGCGTCATCATCGGCTGGGACATCGCCATCCTCGACGACGGTCCCTGCGTGATCGAAGGCAACGGCGCGCCCGACCTCGACATCCACCAGCGCTGCAGCGGCGAGCCTCTGGGCGCGCGCCGCCTCGGCGCCCTCCTCGCCCTCGCCATCCTCCAGGCGCTCGCGGGCTGACGTCGCGAGCCGTGAACAGTTGGAGCCCTCCGCAGGGGCGACCGGCAGGTCGCCCGTGCTGCGGACGAGCCGGAATGATCGAACGAATCACGGTGCGGCAGAGAGACGGGCGCTCACGAAATGCGCCGCAGCCTGCCTGCGCGCCTCACACCTTCACGAAGTCCGGGCACTGGTCCTTCGCCTTCGGCGGATAGAACATGATCCCGCTGCTCTTGCCGATGGCGTCCATCTGGCGCCAGGCCTCCTCGCACTGGCCGAGCGCGACCAGGATCCGCACCAGGTTCCATTGCGCGGGCAGCGACTCCGGCGACTCCGCCATTGCGGCCCGGCTCTCGGCGAGCGCCGCGTCCTTGTCGCCGCGCTTGAGGAAGATCTGCGCCCGCACGATGCGATAGAGCGCCAGGTGATCGCTGGCGGCGACGGACAGCTTCTGCGTCGACGTGCCGGTCGCCGGCGGTCCCTTGCGGCTCGGCTGGACGATCTGGTGCTGCCGGACTTCGCGCACGAAGTACTCGCCGCGATGCGGCTGCCCGAGTTCGAGCGCGCGCGCCAGTTCGGCGAGCGCCGCATCGTCGTCGCCGGCCTCGGCCAGTGCCAGCCCGACGGCGCCGTGCGCGAACCAGTAGTCGGGGTCGATCGCGAGTGCGCGCTCGTAGTCCTGGCGCGCGCTTGTCTTATCGCCCTTCTCGCCCGTGATGACGCCGCGCCAGACATAGGCCTCGGCCAGGTTCGGCGCCGTCGCGATCGCCGCGTCGAAATCGGCGAGCGCGCCGTCCGGGTTCTTGGTCGCGGCGCGCAGCAGACCGCGATCGACATAGGCGTCCGCCAGCGCCGCGCCCGACAAGCCGCCGGCCTGCACCCGCTGGTCGAGATCGCTCTCGATATCGCCGCCCGGCTTCGCCGAGCAGGCCGCAAGAACGATGGCAAGGACAATGATGCTCCGGCGCATGGGCCCACACTCCTAGTTTGTCGTCGCGCCGCCGACATCGCCGGCGGCCGCGCGGCTGATGACGATTGCGCCCCGGTAGCTATCGAACGTACCGCTTGTTGTCATGTATCGTTGCTCGAATCGCCCCTCCTTGAATTGTCCATCCACTCTGAAACCGCCGGGGGCGGGCATGTATCCGGTATTGATCGTGCCGTATATCGAGATCGCATCGCCGACGACGTTGCCGGAAAGATGAAGCTTGACGCCGTTCTGGTTGAAGAAGGCGTCGAACTTGCCGTCGTCCAATGCAATGCGGCCGGTTACCGTCCTCTGTGCGAGACCGCTACTGGAGACGGTCAGGTCAAAGGCCAGTTCCTCCGCCGCTGACGCGACATGAGCGACCGACAGATAGGCGCCGACGACGATCGCAGCGATCGCGCCTGCAAGTTGGGCAGCGCGGAATGCCGCTTGTCTCTTGCCGCCCGGGCGGCCGCCGCAACGTCGCCCTGACCGGCCCAGTCGCACCAAGCCCGGCGCGACTGCCGCGACGATGACCCCCACACGCATCGACGTCTCCCTCTTGTTTGAGACGCCTCAACCTTGCCCCGTGCCGAGGCTACCATGGCTTGTTTCGGCAGGTCATCACGGCAGTTGGTGCAAGGAATTGCGTCCACACCAACGGCGTTCTGATAGAGGGGCCCCACGAAAGGGAGGTCTTAGTGCGACAAGAGCCGGTGACCTGGATGATCGCGGCGGCGTTGGCGGCGCTGCTTCCTCTCCGCGCTGCCGCCCGCTCGATCGTGTCCGCTCGCCCGCGAAGCGGGAGAGGGATAGGGTGAGTCATTTTCCTGTGAAAGCTGGCGCCAAAGCAGGGTTGCTTTGAAGGTGCCACATTTGAGTTTGTCACCCCCGCGAAAGCGGGGGTCCAGGGCAAGCGATGGAGCGGTCGCCCTGGATTCCCGCTTTCGCGGGAATGACAATGCCAGTGTGTCGTGATGAATGAATCCCTGCATAGGGCCGGGTCAGGCTCGAGGCCCGAGCATGACCGCGGGTTGGCCCTGCTGAAACGGCCGCACGCAGCCCCAGAGTGCACGCACTAAGTTTGCGATTCCGTTTTCGATTCTTGGCTACCACGCCCCAGGCGCGGCTCTGTCCCAGCCAGTAGCCGCTGAATGTTGGCGCGATGGCGCACAATCACGTAAATGCCGCCTGCAATGACCAGCAACCGATAAGGCAGCGGTTGCTCCAAGGTGCAGACGAGGACGATCGCAGTCGACGCCGCCAATATCGAACTGAGGGAAACAATCCGAAACATGGCCAGCGCAACGCCAAAAACTGCCGCAGCACCAAGACCTACCGGCCACGAGATCGCCAGCAGCACACCCAGCCCCGTCGCGGCGGATTTGCCGCCTGTGAAATTCAACCAAACCGAACGGCTATGCCCCAACAACACGGCAAGTCCGGCCAAGCAAACAGCCCAGGGCACCCAGGTTCGCGGATCAGGCGGTGTCGGTGGCGTGACGGACGGCAATGCATAGAGCCAAGGGCTAAGCCAGCGGGCAAAGACGATCGCGCCCACGCCTTTCAGCACATCTACCAGGAGCACCGCCAACGCAGGCCATTTCCCCAGGGTCCGCAATACATTCGTTGCCCCGGTGGATTTGGAGCCGTGCTCTCGGATATCAATGCCCTTGAGCAGCTTGCCCGCCAGATAGCCCGTGGGCATAGAACCGAAGAGATAGGCGACCGCCAATCCAATCACGCTCGCGATCCAGAAGACCATCGGATTGACCTCGACGCTCTAATTGCAGGCAATCGTCATTTCGTCGGCGCCGTCGCAACTCCGCTCAGGCTGGAAGTTGGCGCCGACGAGCACAGGAGCAATGTACTCGATGCGCGCGCACAACATCTTGGGTGATGGCGCGCGCGTAGTCGCTCGATCGTCGCCCGATCGGCGTCACTCCTCCGCCGTCAGCAGTTCGACCCGCGGTGCCAACGGCAGCACGCCCGCGAGCTCCAGCGCGGCGATCTCGTCGCCACGCCCGTAGGCGGCGATGGCTGCGACCGCGGTGTTGCGGGCACGCGGCGGCAAGACCTCGAACCAGCGCTGGCAGGCAGCGAGATAGTCGGGCGAGAAGTCGAGGTCCGGATCGGGCCAGCCGTGATTGAGGCAGGCCCGCAGCTTGTCGTTGGGATCGTCCGACAGGTCCATCAGAACTCCCGGGCCGCGGACAGCTTCGCTCCGTCGCGCCAATCACGAATGGTAGCACGACCGCAGGCCGGGCGTATGTCGGTGACTCCGGCCGCCCCCCTAGCCGGACCCGAACCTCAGCGACTCTGTTTCAGCCGTCGGACCGCGGCGTCCAGTTTGGCGGTCGGCGCCGTGAATGGCGATCAGGCCGCGGATCTGCGTGATCCGCAGGGCGTAGCGGTCGGCAAGCCTGCGGACCTCCGGAGACGGCGACCGCCGGCCCGCCACCGCGCCGGAAACTGACGACCTCGGACACGCTCTCCCCCGAACATCGGGCGGGATTCAACGCGCTCTGCGAGTGTGATTCCTGGCGCGTCAGCGATGGCGGAGCCGGTCGGCCTC
>DATIXH010000322.1:0-34017 GCA_035518775.1 Candidatus Acidiferrum sp. | reverse complement strand
TCCGGCGGGAGAGATTGCGCGGCGGCGTGACAAGAGAGGTCAATCGGTCGACGAACATGGCGGCCTCCTAACCGTTCGAGCCGGCTTGCGCGGCCTGCTTGATGGCCTGGCGAATCCGCACGTAGGTGCCGCAGCGGCAGATGTTGCCGGACATGGCATCGTCGATGTCGGCATCGGTCGGCTGCGGCTTGTCGACCAGGAGCGCGGACGCCGACATGATCTGGCCGGACTGACAGTAGCCGCACTGCGCGACCTCGAGAGCGAGCCAGGCCTGCTGGATCTTGCGGCCCTCCGGCGTCGCGCCGATCGCCTCGATGGTGGTGACCGACCTGGCGCCGACCGCCGAGACCGGGGTGATGCAGGAGCGCACCGGCTTGCCGTCGATGTGCACCGTGCAGGCGCCGCAGAGCGCCATGCCGCAGCCGAACTTCGTGCCGGTCATGCCGAGCACGTCGCGCAGCACCCACAGGAGCGGGGTGTCGCCGTCGACGTCGACCGTGTGGTCGGTACCGTTGATCTTGAGAGTGAAGGCCATGGGCACCTCCGCACTGCCGGTTTGCCTGGACATTTGGACGCACGTCCCGTTGCGGCGACAGACCGAGGCGACCCTACGCCTCTTCCGGCGGCGCGATATTTAACGAACGTGCGCGGTTTGGTATCTGCGTGCGCAAATCGCCCCGGCGTCGCCGCGTCTGGGCGGCGATCCCGCGGTCGCCGCTTGCGCGATCGCGGCAAGCGCGTCGGCCATGGCACCGACGACCCGCTCCATGCCCGCGTCGATGCCGTGGCGTCGGGCCAGCCATTGCGGATCGCTGTAGGCGAGCCAAGTCTGGCCGGCGGCGTCCTGCCAGACCAGCGCCTTCAGCGGGAGGTCGATGCCGATCGTCTGCACCGCCTGCATCAGCGGCGTGCCGGCCTTCGGGTTGCCGAAGATCAGGACCTCGGTCGGCCGCAGCTCCAGGCCGACATGCGCAGCCGCCGCGGCGTGGTCGATGCGGGCGAGGACGGCCATGCCGCGTGCCGTTACGGCAGCCGCAAGCCGGTCCATCGTCTCCTTCGGTCCGTGGTTGCTCGGACGGGCCGTCATTCCTTCCGGCGTCATGGACCGCCTCCTCGGACGAACATCGGAACGCTTGCCACGTAGGAAGTCGTCGAACGGCGTTCAACCGGGCCTGCCACCGACGGTCCGGCGTCGCGCGCCGGGAGCGGATCGAAAGAGCGACATCGTCGGCACGCCGCGGTGGGTACGCCCTGACGCTGCCAGCGGCCAAGACCACAGTCCTAGGAAATCCCGCAGCCGGCGGCTTCCTTCTGGCTTTTCGCGACCGCTCCACAAACGCTGTGTCCATAGTGTATTATCGAGCCAGGGGTTTTCGCGTGAGGATGGCACGCAATGGCCACACCGGGGGAGTACGCCAAGAACGCCGCGGCGGCGCTGCATCGTGCCCTGCAGATGGGCCCGGGAGATTCCGACGCCACCGCCGCCGTCATCGAGCAGGCCATCAAAGACGCCACACGCGAGCGCGATGACCAGGCCCGCCGCGAGCTGAAGGAGACTAAGGCCGCAGCGGAGCAGCGTCTCGCACGCCTGCTGAGCTCGTCGCCGGCGGTGATCTACAGCTTCAAGGCGACGGGCGATT
Source organism: Candidatus Acidiferrum sp. (assembly GCA_035518775.1). Lineage (GTDB taxonomy): Bacteria > Pseudomonadota > Alphaproteobacteria > Dongiales > Dongiaceae > JBGPEQ01. Next base: position 32,377 of record DATIXH010000322.1, on the reverse strand, counting down.
TCGCCCCCACTTTCGTCAGCGACAACATCAGCGGCGTCTTCGGCTATGCGCCGGTCGAGTATCTCGAGAATCCCTCCTTCTGGCGCGACCGCGTGCACCCCGAGGATATCGCGCGCGTCGAGGGTGCAATCGCCTCGTTCTTCAAGAACGGCGTGCACGCCGTGGAGTACCGCTTTCGCCGCAAGGACGGCTCCTATTGCTGGGTCAACGACGAGCAGCATCTGATCCGCGGCAGCGACGGCAAGCCGGCGGAGATCGTCGGCTCCTGGAGCGACATCACCCCGCGGAAGGCGGCGGAAACGGGGAAGGAGGCGGCGCATGCCCGCCTCGTCCAGCTGCTCGCCGGCTCGCCGGCGGTGATCTACAGCTACAAGGCGACGGGCGATTTCGCGCCCACCTTCGTCAGCGACAACATCCGGGACTGGCTGGGTTACGAGCCGGCGGAGTATCTCGAGAACCCGGACTTCTGGCGACGCTGCGTGCATGCCGACGATCTCGCGGCCGTGGAGGCGGAATCGGCGCGCCTCTTCAAGAAGGGCCGCAACACCGTCGAGTATCGCTTTCGCAAGAAGGACGGCAGCTACTGCTGGGTGAACGACGCGCAGCGCCTGACCCGGGGCGAGGACGGGCAGCCGGCGGCAGTCGTGGGCTCCTGGAGCGACGTCAGCGAGCGCAAGCGGGCGGAGGAAGCAGCCGAGGCTGCGCAGCGGCGCGTCGAGCACCTGCTCGCGAGCTCGCCGGCCGTGATCTACAGCTTTCGGGCGAGCGGAGACTATGGCCCGACCTTCATCAGCCGGAACGTGACGGAGCTGCTCGGTTACGAACCCGCGGAATATCTCGACAGCCCGGATTTCTGGCGCAGCCGCGTGCATCCCGACGACAGCGCGCGCATTCTCGCCGAGTTTCCGCGTCTGTTCGCCGAAGGGCACCTCAGCATCGAATATCGCTTCCGCAAGAAGGACGGCAGCTACTCCTGGATCAGCGACGAACTGCAGCTGACGCGCGACGCGGCCGGCGAGCCGTTCGAGGTCGTCGGATCGTGGAATGACGTGTCCGCACGCAAGCAGATCGGCGAGGCGCTGGTCGCCGCCCAGGACCGCATCGGACGCCTCCTGCTGTCGGCGCCCGCCGTGATCTACAGCTACAAGGCGGCGGGCGATTTCGCGCCCACCTTCGTCAGCCAGAACATCCGGGACTGGCTGGGCTACGAGCCGCAGGAGTATCTGGAGAACCCGGAGTTCTGGTGGCGCTGCGTGCATCCGGACGATCGGGCCAGGGTCGAGGCCAAGTCGGCCCGCCTCTACAAGAAGGGCCGCAACACCGTCGAATACCGCTTCCTCCGCAAGGACGGCACCTACTGCTGGGTGAACGATGAACAGCGGCTCATCCGCGACGACGACGGGCAGCCGATGGAAGTAGCAGGCTCATGGAGCGACATCAGCGAGCGCAAGCAGGCCGAGGAGGCGCTGCAGGCGGCGCGCGAGCGCATCGAGCACCTGCTCGCCAGCTCGCCGGCGGTGATCTACAGCTTCAAGGCGACCGGCGACTACGCGCCGACCTTCATCAGCCAGAACGTGACGGACCTGCTCGGCTATGACCGCTCGGAATATCTGAACAGCCCGGACTTCTGGCAGAGCCGGCTCCACCCGCAGGACAGCCCGCGTATCCTGCGCGCTTATTCGCGCCTGTTCGAGGAAGAGCGCCTGAGCAGCGAGTATCGCTTCCGCAAGAAGGACGGCAGCTACTGTTGGGTCAGCGACGACCTGCAGGTGATCCGCACGCCGGCGGGCGATCCGGTCGAGGTGGTCGGCGCCTGGAGCGACATCACCCAGCGCAAGCAGCTGGGCGAGGCGCTGGTGGCGGCGCAGGAGCGCCTCGTGCACCTGCTGTCCTGCGCGCCAGCCGTGATCTACAGCTACAAGGCGACGGGCGATTTCGCGCCCACCTTCGTCAGCCAGAACATCCGGGACTGGCTGGGCTACGAGCCGCAGGAATACCTCGAAAATCCCGAATTCTGGTGGCGCTGCGTGCATCCGGGCGACCGCGCCAAGGTGGAGGCCAAATCGTCGCGGCTGTACAAGAAGGGGCGTCACACGATCGAGTACCGCTTCCTGAAGAAAGACGGCACCTACTGCTGGGTGATCGACGAGCAGCACCTGATCCGTGACAAGGACGGACAGCCGGTCGAGGTCGTCGGCTCCTGGAGCGACATGACGGCGCCCAAAGAAGCCGAGGCCGCCTTCAGGCGCAGCGAACAGCGCCTGAGCGACGCCATCGAGACGATCTCCGAGGGCTTTTCGCTGTACGACGCGGACGACAAGCTGGTCGTCTGCAACAAGGCCTACGGCGATCTGCTGTATCCCGGCCTGGGCACCCCGGCGCCGGGTACGCCCTACGAGACGCTCATCCGCAACGCCGTGAAGCTGGGACTGGTGGAAGAGGCGAAGGGCCGCGAAGAGGCGTGGGTCGCGGAGCGCTTGCTGAGACACCGCCAGCCGGGCGAGGCCCATATCCAGCGCCGCGCCGACGGGCGCTGGATACAAGTCAACGAGCGCCAGACGACCGAGGGCGGAACAGTCGCCGTCTATACGAACATCACCGAGATCAAGCGCGCCGAAGAGGAGCTGCGCGAGGCCCATCGCAACGCGGAGCTGGCCAACCGGCTGGTGAGCGAGCAGAAGCGCGAGCTGGAAGTGCTGTCGACGAAGCTCTCCAAGTACCTCTCGCCCCAGGTCTATTCCTCGATATTCAGCGGCAAGCGCAGCGTCGAGATCGCCTCGAGCCGCAAGAAACTCACCGTGTTCTTCTCCGACATCGCCGACTTCACCGCGACGACCGACGATCTGGAATCCGAGGAACTGACCGGACTGCTCAACCGCTACCTGACGGAGATGTCGAAAATCGCCCTGGAACATGGCGCGACGATCGACAAGTACGTGGGCGACGCGATCCTGGCGTTCTTCGGCGATCCCGAGTCGAAGGGGATCAAGGAGGACGCGCGCGCCTGCGTCACCATGGCCGTGGCGATGCAGCGGCGGATGCGGGACCTGCAGCAGGAGTGGCGCGACGCCGGCCTTGAGAAGCCGTTCGCGCTGCGGGTCGGCATCAGCACCGGCTATTGCACGGTCGGCAACTTCGGCAGCGAAGACCGGATGGACTACACCATCATCGGCAGCCAAGTGAACCTGGCGGCCCGCCTACAGTCATACGCCGAGCCCGGCTCGATTCTCATCAGCCACGAGACCTATGCGCTGGTGAAGGACGTGCTCTCCACCGAGGAGCAGCCCGCCATCCAGGCCAAGGGCTTTGCGAAGCCGGTCCGCAACTACCGGGTGCTCGACCCTGTCGACGGGCAGGCGGACCAGGGCCGGGTGATCCGCGAGGAGCAGGACGGCCTGCGACTGTTCCTGGACCTGCAGAAACTGGACAAGGCGGCCGCGGTGCGCACGCTGCAGAACATGCTGTCGCGGCTCGGGAACAGCTAATCCCTGCCAAGCTCGATCCGGCGAGATGAGCCGCGGCCATGCCGCGGCTCATGCTTTCTGTGCGATCGAGATGCCGCCATCAGCCTTTGGCGATGACGATCTCGGCGTAGGCGGAGGGGACGTGCATCGAGCCGTCGGTTGCCCTGTTCAGGATCGCGATCGTCTCCATCAGGTCCTTGGCCAGCGCCGCCTGCCCAGCCGGATCGAGGGCCAGGAAGGCCTTGTGGACGGGACCATAGTAGGTCCGGAAGACCTCGAGGAAGTGCTCCGGCGAGCGGTAGCGGAAGACGAAGGTCTTGGTCTCGATCGCGATGCGCTTCGCCTTCGGGCCGAAGTGCTGGTCGATCCACGGCTTGGTGCCCCAGAGCGCCGGCGAGCTGACGCCCGCGGGAGGCGGCAGGTGGCGGCCTAGGGTCTTGAACACCTGGCCGATGAAGCCCTCGGGCGTCCAGTTCGCCAGACCGATCATCCCGCCGGGGCGGCAGACGCGGAGCAGCTCGCTTGCAGCTTGCGCCTGGTTCGGCGTGAACATGACGCCGAAGGTCGACACGACGGCGTCGAAGCTGCCGTCCGGGAAGGGCAGCTGCTCGGCGTCCGCCACCTGGAACGTGACGCTCTGGCCTTCGGCCTCGGCGCGGGCGCGGCCGCGGGCCAGCAGCGCGTCGACATAGTCGGTCGAGGTCACCGCGCACCAGCGGCGCGCGAAGGCCAGGGTCGCGTTGCCGTTGCCGGCGGCGACGTCGAGGACCGAGGAGCCCGGCCGCAGGTTCATCGACTCGGCGAGGTCTTCGCCGACGATCTGCAGGGTCGTGCCGATGCGGGCATAGTCGCCGGACGCCCAGGCGGCGTTCTGCTTGGCCTTGATGGCGGCGTAGTCGGGGGTCGCGAGCGCGTGTGCGGTGGCGGTCATGGATGCTGCCTTTCCTGTCGATTGACTGAACTGCGGGTGCGGGAGCCATGGCCCCGGCCAGCTTCGCCAAGATCGCGCGCGGCGCGGCCCGTTGCTTGAAGACCGGCCGGGCATATCCTGGGGACTGCCTGGAGATTTCTCGGGGAGCCGCCGGGCTCCCCGGCTATCATCGCCGCGAAGGTGGACGATTCGGATGCGCTATCGGTTTGATCAGTTCGAGGTCGATGCCGACCGGTACGAGCTGCGCCGCGACGGGGCGGCGCAGGCGGTCGAGCCGCTGGTGTTCGACCTCATCCTCTTCTTCGCGCGCAACCCGAACCGCGTGCTCGGCCGGGACGAGATCGTCGAGGCGGTCTGGCAGGGGCGCGCGGTCTCCGACGCCACGATCTCCAGCGCGGTCAAATCCGCGCGGCGGGCGCTCGGCGACAGCGGCGACAGCCAGAGCTACATCCGCACCATTCGCGGGCGCGGCTTCGAGTTCCGCGCCGAGATCGGCGCCGACGCGGCCGCGCCGCGGACGGCGGCCGTCGGCGCCGATCCGAAGCCCGTGCTGGTGGTCGTACCCTTCGCCAACCTTAGCGCCGAAGCCGACGAGTACTTTGCCGACGGGCTGACCGAGGACATCATCACGAACCTCGCGCGCTTCCGGGACCTGCGAGTGATCGGCGGCGCGTCGTCGTTCCAGTTCAAGGGGCGGGCGATCGACCTGCGCGAGCTGTGCGACCGCACCCATGCCGGCTATGTCGTGCAAGGCAGCGTGCGGCGCGCGGCCGGGCACGTCCGCATCTCCGCGCAGCTGATCGAGGGCGCCAGCGGCGTGCAGCTGTGGGGCGACCGCTACGACCGCGAGATGGTCGATATCTTCGCCCTCCAGGACGAGGTGACGCGGACGGTCGCCGCCACCCTCGGCGTGAAGATCCAGGACGTCGCGCTGCAGCGGGCGCTGAAGAAGAACGCGGACGAGCTCGGGGCGTACGACTGCATGCTGCGGGCGCGCCGCTATACCTGGATGCTCAGCGCCGAGGCGCATGCCGAGGCCCGCGACCTGCTCGAGCGGGCCGTGGAGCTCGATCCGCTGTCGGCCGACGCGCACGCGCTCCTCGCCAACGTCTATCTCGGCGAGCATCGCTTCGAGATGAACCCGCGGCCGAACCCGATCGGACGCGCGCTGGTGCACGCCCTGGCGGCCACCCGGCTCGATCCGCAGAACGCCTACGCGCGCTGCTGGCTGGCGATCGTGCATTTCTTCCGCCGGGAGAACGAGCGCTTCGAGGCGGAGGCGCAGCTGGCCCTCAGCCTCAACCCCAACGATCCCGAGACGCTCGCGGACGTCGGTCACTACTACGCATTCATGGGCCAGTTCGAGCGCGGCGCCGAGCTCTCGCGCCGGGCGCAGCAGCTCAACCCGCTGCACCCCGGCTGGTACCACTTCAGCTTCGCCCGCCTGCACTACGACCAGAAGGACTATGAGGAGACGATCGCCGACACGGAGAAGATCGGCCTGCCGCATTTCTACTGGACCCATCTGCTGGCCGCGGCGGCGAAGGGGCAACTCGGTCATCCGGACGCAGGGGCAGCGGTCGCCCGCATCTTCGAAGTGAAGCCTGGCTTCTCGGCCCGCGCCGAATTGCAGAAATGGAATGCCGCACCCGCCGACCTCGAGCACATCCTGGCGGGATTGCGCAAGGCAGGTCTGCGCGAATGAGGCGGCTTCCGCTGCTAGAGCGCGGCCCGCATGACTGGAACTACCAACTCATGGTGTCATTCCGGCGAAAGAACGTGTGAAAGAATCCTAAAGCAACTCTGGCATCGCCTGCACTGACGCTGTGCGTCCTTCGAGACGCGTCCTGCGGGCGCTCCTCAGGATGAGGTCGATTGTTGATGGCATTGAGAAAGATCCTCATCCTGAGGAGGCCGCGCGTCCTTCGAGACGGCCGCTTCGCGATCGCGATCCAGTAACATCAGCGATTTGCTCACAGCCTCTTTCGCCGGAATGACACCGAGATTGCTCAGCCCGTGTACACCATCTGATCGGAACGGGCTCTACAGCCGCTCCAGGCTGAGGAACGAGAGATCGCCGCGCCAGCTCTTCGCGAAGTCGTCCGCGGCCTGCTGCTCGGTCGCGCTGTCGCCGGCGGCTTTCGCCGCCTCGCGCAGGCCGAACAGGGCCCAGGCGCTCTTGCGGGAGTTGTCGAGGGCGGCGCGGAACTGGTCGGCGGCCTCCTTGGCGCGGCCGGCCTTCAGCAGGGCCGCGCCCAGAGACTGCCGCACGGGATAGTACCAGTAGGGCGGCTCCATGTAGGGGATCGAGTCTTGCACGCCGGCCGCGGCCTGGAAGTAGGTGATGGCCTCGGCCGTATCGCCCTTGGCTTGCGCCGCGCGGGCCAGCACGACGTTCTGCGCGACCCGCAGGATGTCGCGCGCCGGAATCGCATACATGTCCGTGGGAGACCAATCCGCGGTCTTCTCGAGGGCCTCGATCTTGCCGGCCTCGTCGCGCGCACCCACGGCATCGCCCTTCTCGGCGAAACCGACGCCGCGCGCATAGTGCCACATCGCCTCTACATAGGGCGGCGCGCCCGCCGGCTGCGGCAGCGCCACCAGCTTGTCGGCGTCGGCAAACTGCGCCCAGGCGAAATAGGGCGCCGCCTTGATCGGTTGCGCGATCGGTATCTGGGTGGCGACCTCGTTGCTGATCCAGCCGTCCAGCTTGTCGGCGGCGGCGAGCACCGTCGCCTTGTCTCCGAGCAGCTGCGCCGAGACCAGCACGAAGTGGATGTTGTGCGAGGTATAGCCGAGCGGATAGACGCCGGTGGCGCCGGTCTGCGCCAGGTAGGCCTCGTCGACCTTCACGGCCTGCTCGTTCGCCGTCAGTGAATCGCCGTAGCGGCCGACGCGATAGTAGATGTGGCTGGGCATGTGGACGATGTGGCCGGCGCCCGGCATCAGCGCGGCCAGCGTGTCGGCATATTTCTCGGCGCGCTCGGGCCGGTCCGAGGCCTCCACGAGGTGGATGTAGAGGTGGATCGCGCCGGCATGCAGGGGATTGCTAGCCAAGACGGCTTCGACCCGCTTGATGGCGTCGCCGGCGCGGCCCTTGGTCTCGTGGCCGCCGGGCTGCCAGTAGTCCCAGGGCTGGGTATCCATCGCCGCCTCGGCGGCGAGGGCGGCGATGTCGAGATCGTCGGGATTGGCGTCGGAGAGCGCGGCCATGGCATCGGCATAGGCGCCGTCGAGCGGCGCGCGATCGGCCGGCGGGGGATCGGCATAGCGCTTCGCCAGCGCCGCGATCAGCGCCTGCTCCTTCGCGCTGGCGCCGCCGGCCAGCGCCTGGGCGTGCTTCAGCGCGGCCAGCGCCGGCGCCTGCGCCTCCGGCATCATCGGCACGTTGATGTTGGGCCCGAGCACCAGCGCTTCGCCCCAGAAGCAAAGCGCGCAGCTCGGATCGAGCTTCTGCGCCATGCGGAAGGCGCGCCGCGCCTCGGCATGGTTGAAGCCGTAGGAGAGCTTCAGGCCCTGGTCGAAAAAGGCCTGCGCCTGCGGATTCTTGGTCGTGATCGGATAGGTCGCCTTGCCCAGATTGTCCCACAGCGGCGGCTCCGCGTCCTCGTAGCTCGCGGTCGCCGTCGCGAGCTGGGCGCGCATCGCGTCCGTCGGGATGGCGCAATGCTTGGGGGCATCCCCGGCCCGCAGGCCCAGAGGCCAAGCGAGACCGATCGCGACCGTGCAGGCCAGAACCAGAGTCCGACTCATGGGTGTTCTCCCACCTTCACACGACGAGCGCATGATACCAGATGAGGCCGCGTCAGACGACTGGCGCGTGAGTTCGCGGGCGGCAACGAAACGCCACCAAAGCTCTTTGTGTCCCCTGCGGCTTTGTGGTTCAAGGTGAGCGGCACCACTCCGGAGCGCACGCCATGACTGCCCTGCCCCGCCTCGACAACGAACGCAAGATCCGCAGCCCGCGCGGGCCGCAGATCAGCTGCAAGAGCTGGCTGACCGAGGCCCCCTTGCGCATGCTCATGAACAACCTGGACGCCGAGGTGGCGGAGAAGCCGCAGGAGCTGGTGGTCTATGGCGGCATCGGGCGGGCGGCGCGCGACTGGCAGTGCTTCGACCGCATCAGCGCGGTGCTGAAGGATCTGGGCGAGGACGAGACCTTGCTGGTGCAGAGCGGCAAGCCGGTCGGCGTGTTCAAGACGCATCCCGATGCGCCGCGCGTGCTGATCGCGAATTCCAACATCGTTCCCCACTGGGCGACCTGGGACAAATTCCACGAGCTCGACCGCGCCGGCCTCATGATGTACGGGCAGATGACCGCGGGCTCCTGGATCTACATCGGCACGCAGGGGATCGTGCAGGGGACCTATGAGACCTTCGTGGAGGTCGGTCGCCGGCACTATGGCGGAAAGCTTCGAGGCAAGTGGATCCTGACCGGCGGGCTCGGCGGCATGGGCGGTGCGCAGCCGCTGGCCGCTGTCATGGCCGGCGCGTCCATGCTGGCGGTGGAGTGTGCGCCGAGCCGGATCGAGCGACGGCTGGAGACGCGCTATCTCGACCGCAAGGCCGCCACGCTCGAGGAGGCGATGCAGATCATCCGGGCGGCGCACGCCAAGGGCGAGGCAGTCTCTGTCGGGCTTCTCGGCAATGCCGCCGAGGTGTTTCCGGAGATCGCGCGCCGCGCCAAGGCGGACCCGGCCTGGCGGCCGGACGCGGTCACCGACCAGACGAGCGCGCATGATCCCGTGAACGGCTACCTGCCGGCGGGATGGACTCTCGACCAATGGGAGCGGCAGCGCTCGAGCGATCCGGCGGCGGTCGCGAAGGCCGCGAAAGACTCAATGGCCGTGCAGGTGCGGGCCATGCTCGAACTCCACCGCATGGGCGTGCCGACGCTCGACTACGGCAACAACATCCGGCAGATGGCGATGGAGGTCGGCGTCGCCGACGCCTTTGACTTCCCGGGCTTCGTGCCGGCCTACATCCGGCCGCTGTTCTGCCGCGGCATCGGGCCGTTCCGCTGGGTCGCGCTCTCGGGCGATCCCGAGGACATCTACCGCACCGATGCGCGCGTGAAGGAACTGATTCCGGACAACCCGCATCTGCACAACTGGCTGGACATGGCGCGGACGCGTATCCAGTTCCAGGGCCTGCCGGCGCGCATCTGCTGGGTCGGGCTCGGCGACCGCCACCGGCTCGGGCTCGCCTTCAACGAGATGGTGGCCAAGGGCGAGGTGAAGGCGCCGATCGTCATCGGCCGCGACCACCTGGATTCCGGCTCGGTCGCCAGCCCCAACCGCGAGACCGAGAGCATGCAGGACGGCTCGGATGCGGTGAGCGACTGGCCGCTGCTGAACGCCCTGCTCAACTGTGCCTCCGGCGCCACCTGGGTGAGCCTGCATCACGGCGGCGGCGTCGGGATCGGCTTCTCGCAGCATGCCGGCATGGTCATCGTCGCCGACGGCACGCCGGCGGCGGCGCGGCGGCTCGAGCGCGTGCTGACCAACGACCCCGCGAGCGGGGTGATGCGGCATGCCGACGCCGGCTATCAGATCGCGATCGACTGCGCGCGGGAACAGGGGCTGAAGCTGCCGATGATCGGCAACTGAGCCGATCTAATCGACAGCGCCGCGGCCGACGCGCCAGTACTCGGCGCCGAACCGCACCAGGATGAAGCAAAGCGCCGCGAGCGCGAAGCCGCCGGGCACGTCGATAGCGTAGTGCTGCTTGGTGGTCAGGGTCGACAGGATGATCAGCGCCGCCCACATCGAGGCGATGATGCGCCATGGGCGGCTCCGGGATGCGAGGGCGACGGCGGCGAGGCAGGTGTGGGCGACGTGCATCGACGGCAGCGCGTTGACCATGGTGTCGACGGAGAACAGCAGACGCCACAGCAAGCCGGTAGCGCCGACGAGGCTGGCGTCCTCGCGCGTGATGGCGGTCGGCCAGAGCGTGAAGATGATCAGGCCGAAGCCACTGGCCAGCAGCATGCCGTAGACGGCATCGCTGCGCAGCCTGTCGTCGCGCGTCAGCCACACGGCCGCGATGAGGAAGGGGTAGTAGGTGGCGTAGATCCAGATCGTCCAATCGAGGAAGGGAATGGCCTCGTCGACGACAGAGTGGGCGAGAATGGTCGGCTCCCCCAGATGGACTCGGGCCGGCACCGCGAACAGGACGACCAGCAGCAGGCCGCCGACCAGGATAGCGGGAGCGCGCAGGCGGCGGTCGATCAGCGGCAGGCGCAGGCCGAGCGTTCGGGGAGCGGCGAGCGCGCGGGAGGTCGGCAGGACGACGCTCTCCACCATCGGGCTCGCGTCGGCGGGACCCGGAGCGCCGGGCCAGCGGCTGTTGGCATCCATCCGTCAGTCTCCGGCGGGATTGGTGCGTCGGCTGTAGATCGGTATCCGGCGGATACTACGCCAGGGGGCTGGAGCGCCACCCCAATTTTGCCTCTTGCGGACGGACAAGCGGCAGTCTGAACTCGGTGCGCTTCCTGCGCTAGCAATCAGCAGAGCCGGCGGATGAAACGGCCCGATCCCCATCCGAATCGCCGAGCGATCCTAGCCGGGCTGGTCGCGCTCGGCGCCGCGTCGATCGGCCGCAGCACTGTCGCCGCGGCGGCCGGCCCGCGTCTCACCAGACCCCTCCCGACAATCGGCGAACAGCTGCCGGTCATCGGCATGGGTTCCTGGATCACGTTCGACGTCGGCGACGATGCGGCGGCCCGCGCGCAGCGGGTCGAGGTCCTGCGCGCCTTCTTCGACGCGGGCGGCGCGCTCGTCGACTGCTCGCCCATGTACCTCTCCGCGCAGGAGGTGATCGGCCATTGCCTGGCGCGCCTTCCCGACACGTCGGCGCTGTTCGCCGCGACCAAGGTATGGACGATGACGCGCGCGCTCGGCATCCAGCAGATGGAGGCGTCGCGCCGGCTCTGGGGCGTCGAGCGCTTCGACCTGATGCAGGTGCACAACCTCCTGGATTGGGAGACGCACCTGCCGACGCTGATCGAGTGGAAGGCGCAGGGACGCGTGCGCTACATCGGCGTCACGACCTCGCACGGTCGCCGGCGCGACGAGCTGGAGCGGATCATGGCCGGTCAGCCGATCGATTTCGTACAGTTCACCTACAATATGGCCGACCGCGAGGCCGAGCAGCGGCTGCTGCCGCTGGCGGCGGAGCGCGGCCTGGCCGTCATCATCAACCGCCCGCTCCGGCGCGGCGCGCTCTTCGAGATGGTGGGGAACAGTCCGCTGCCTGACTGGGCCGGCGAGATCGACTGCGCCAACTGGGCACAATTCTTCCTGAAGTTCATCGTCTCGCACCCGGCTGTCACCTGCGCCATCCCGGCGACCTCGCGCGTCGACCACATGCGCGAGAACATGGGCGCCGCCTATGGCCGGCTGCCCGATGCCGAGATGCGCAAGCGGATGGTCCAGTACGTCGAGAGCGTGTGATCTATTCTTCGGACGTCGGCCCGCGCCTTGCCGCACCGCGGGTACGGCGACATTCTATGCCGCGCAGACTTCCCTTCGAAGAGCGCGGCAGCGGAACTACTTGCAGAGTCCCGATCGGCATGGCGGACTCCCGCATCTTTCCTGAGATCGGCGAGCGTGCCGGTCCTGATGGGGTCTTCGGAATGACACTCGAGATGAAGCGTCCGGCGCGGCTGGACGGCATGGCGGGAATCGGCGTCGATCGCATGGGCGCGCTCGCGGATGCGGCGGGCAAGCGCGACATCCTGCGGTTCGAGAACCTCGACACGGACCTGCCGCCGCCGGAGGTGGCGATGCGCATCACCGGCGAGGCGGCGCGCAGCGACGAGGACAACAGCTATCTGCCGTTCGTCGGGCAGGTCGAGCTGCGGCGCGCGGTGGCGCGGCATGTGGGAGCGCTCGCGGGCGTCGCGTATGACGAGAATCAGGTTCTGATCTCGGCCGGCGGACTCTCGGGCATCCTCAACGTGCTGCTGGCGCTGGTCGAGACCGGCGACGAGGTCGTGCTGACCGATCCGACCTATAGCGGCCTGCTCAATCGCGTGCGGCTGGCGGGCGGCGTGCCTCGGCTCGTGCCGCTCCTGCCGAGCCCGGCGGGGTGGACGCTCGACCGCGACGCCCTGCACAAGGCCGTGGGCAAGCGCACGCGCCTGCTTCTGCTCATGAGCCCGGCGATGCCGTCGGGCGCCGTGCTGGAGCGGGCCGACTGGGAGGCGGTAGCGGAGGCAGCGGCGGCGGCCGACGCGCTGCTGCTCTACGACGCCGCCATGGAGCGGATCCTCTATGACGGGCGCGCGCCGCTGCACCCGGCCTCGGTCGACGGGCTGGCGGAGCGCACGATCACCGTGGGGGCGGCCTCGAAGGAGCTGCGGATGATCGGCTGGCGGGTCGGTTGGATCGTGGCGCCCCAGGCGCTGATTCCCGATCTAGCGCTCGTCAATCTGAGCAACGTCGTGGTGCCCGTGGGTATCGCGCAGCGCGCTGCTGCAGCGGCGCTCCGGCTGCCGGCCGATGATGTGCGCAGCGCGGTGGCGGAGTGGGAGCGGCGGCGCGATGCGCTGCTGGCCGAGCTCGCGGGCCTGCCGGTGGTGAAGCCGGCCGGCGGCTGGTCGATGCTGCTGCACACGGCTGCCCTCGGCTGCAGCGGGGCCGAGGCCTCGAAGCGGCTGTTCGAGAACGCCGGCGTGGCGGCGACGCCGATGGACGGCTGGGGCGAGCGCCACGGCGCCGGCTGGCTGCGCTTCGTGTTCGCCAACGAGCCGGTCGATCGCATCCGCGGCTGCGGCGCGCGCATCCGCGCAGCGCTCGGAGTCAAATAGCGAGCGCGTCGTGTCCGGCTCTACTTCCCTTGCCCTTGCGGCTTCCAGGATTGGAGCAACTGCTGCGCTTCGGCGAGCTGGGCGGGAGTCATGGAGAGGACGGTGGCGTCGCGGCCCTTGATGGCGTTCGCCTGGTCGGCGCCGGCGGGAAGGCTGGCGGCGGCGAGGCTGAGCCAGAGATAGGCCTTCACCGGGTCGGCGGCGATGCCGTCGCCCGTGCGGTACATCTCGCCGAGGGTGAACTGCGCGGGCGCGTAAGCGTGCTCGGCCGCGGCCTCGAAGCGGCGGGCGGCCTCGGCGTGGTCGGCCGCGACCCCGCTGCCCTGGTAGTAGAGCAGGCCGAGACTGTAGTCGGCGGCGATCTCGCCATGGTCGGCAGCGGCCTGGAACCAATGCAGGGCCCGGGCGAAGTCCTGCGCAACACCGGTGCCGGCGCCGTAGAGGACGCCGAGATTATATTGGGCGTCGGCATTCTCCTGCTCGGCTGCGGCCTCGAACCAGCGGGCGGCCTGGGTGGCGTCCTGGGTCATGCCCTGGCCGTAAAGGTAGGCGATGCCGAGCTGATACTGCGCGAGGGCGTAGCCATGCTCGGCGGCGCGGCGGTTCCAGCCGGCGGCCTGGGCCGCGTCGGCGGCAACGCCCTGGCCGCGGGCATAGGCGTAGGCGAGGATATATTCGGCTTCGGCGTCGGCCTGCTCGGCCGCCTTGCGGTACCAGTCGAAGGCCTGGGCCTCGTCCTTTCCGACGCCGGTGCCCGCCTGATAGAGGCGACCGAGCTCGCGCTCCGCGAGGGCGAAGCCTTGGTCGGCCGCCTTGCGGTACCAGCGCGCGGCCGTGGCATAGTCCTGCGCCACCCCTGCCCCCTCCACATACATGCCCGCAAGATTCGCCTGCGCCTTGGCGAAGCCCTGCTCGGCGGCCTTGCGAAACCAGTCGATCGCGGCGGACAGATCCTGCGGTACGCCGCGGCCGAGCCGATTGAGCGCACCGAGCCCGTTCTGACAGGCGGCGTCGCCGGCCTCGGCGCAGGGGCGCCACTGCGCAAGAGCACCCGGCCAGTCGCCGCGCTCGAACGCCGCCTTGCCGTCGTCGAAGGCCGCCCAGGCACGGCCGGCGAGCCACGCCAATAAGACAACTGCGACAAACAGGCGCCCCATGACACGATCATAGGGCGCGCCGCGCGGGCGCGCGAGCGTAGAGCGAGGCTGCCCTCAGCGCAGGCGGCGGGTCGCGAGCCGATAGACGATGGCAGTGCCGATGCCCCAGGCGCCGTTGATGACGAAGCCGCGCAGCAGTCGCATGAGCGGCAATCGCGCGACAGGTGGACGCATACACGAATTCGTGAGCAGCGGCCGCCCGGGCTGACACTAGATCGATAGCATGCTACCCTCTTCGGCGATGGGCGGAGCGACCGGAGCGGCGCGCGCTTCGAGCCCGTCCGGCAACATCGCCCCGCCTCTTCCATCGCCGACACGTGGCGGCGGACCCGTCGCGTCCGCCGCGCGACCGACTCTAACGTGAGAGGAGTCACGGCCATGATCGTTCTCAGCGTGAACGGGCAACGCCACGAGCTCGATATCGAGCCGGAGACGCCGCTGCTGTGGGTGCTACGCGACGAGCTCGGTCTCACCGGCACGAAATACGGCTGTGGCATCGCGCAGTGCGGCGCCTGCACGGTGCATGTCGACGGCCAGGCCACGCGCTCCTGCTCGGTGGCGGTTTCCGACGTCGGCGGTGCGCAGATCACGACGATCGAGGGACTGTCGGCGGATGGCAGCCATCCCGTGCAGAAGGCGTGGCTGGCGGAGGACGTGCCGCAGTGCGGCTACTGCCAGTCCGGCCAGATCATGGCCGCCGCGGCCTTCCTCAAGGACAAGCCCAATCCCACCGACGCCGACATCGATGACGGCATCACCAACATCTGCCGCTGCGGCACCTACCCCCGTATGCGCGCGGCGATCCATCGCGCCGCGACCCTGATGAAGGCCTGAGGGAGGAGCGCGCCATGTTGCACATCGACGGACTCGGGACTTTCAGCCGCCGCCGCTTCCTGATCGCGACCTCCTCGGCCGCCGGCGGCCTCGCCATCGGCGTGATGCTTCCGGATGCGGCCGACGCCGCGACGCTGGCGGCGCAGCCCTGGGACAAGGATGCGCCCTCCGATGCGTCGGAAGTGAATGCCTGGATCCTCATCGAGCCGGACGACAGCGTGATCATCCGCGTCGCCCAGTCGGAGATGGGCGAAGGCGTCTTCACCTCCATGCCCATGATCGTGGCGGAGGAGCTGGCCTGCGACTGGACGAAGGTGCGTGCGGAGTACGCCTCGGCGAACCGCAACCTGCGCGACGGCAACGTCTATCAGCGCATGGGCACCGGCGGCAGCCGGGCGGTGCGCGCCTCGCGCGAATTCCTGCAGCAGGCCGGCGCCAGCGCCCGGGCGCGGCTGATCGCAGCGGCGGCACAGCGCTGGAGCGTGGCGAGCACGGACTGCCAGGCCCGCGACGGCCAGGTGCTGCACGCGCCGAGCGGCCGCAGCCTGCGCTACGGCGAGCTGGCGGCCGATGCCGCGCGCGTGAAGCTGGATGCAGAGCCGGCGATCAAGACGCCGGACCAATACACGCTGATGGGCAAGCCGACGGCGCGGCTGGATACCCCGGTCAAGATCACGGGCAAGGCGCAGTTCGGCATCGATACGCGCCTTCCGGAGATGCTCTACGCTGCGGTCGCGACCTGCCCGGTGTTCGGCGGCAAGGTCGCGCGCTATGACGACTCGGCCGTGAAGGGCAAACGCGGTATCGTGGCGGTGGTGCCGGTCGAGGGCGGCGTCGCCGTGGTGGCGGACCGGTTCTGGCGCGCCAAGCAGGCGCTGGCCGCGCTGCCGATCGAATGGGACAAGGGCCCGGCCTCCAGCACCGACAGCGCGCAGTTCCGCAAGCTCTATCGCGACGCGCTCGACGGCCCGGTGGCGGTGGCGCGCAAGGAGGGCGACGCGGCGGCGGCGATGGCCGCGGCCGCGAAGACGGTCGAGGCGCTCTATGAGGTGCCGCACCTCGCCCACGCGACGATGGAGCCGTTGAACTGCACGGCGCATTGGCAGCCCGATCGCGTCGACGTGTGGCTCGGCACGCAGAATCCGGACGCCGCGCTGAAGCGTGCCGCCCTGGCGGGCGGCGTGAAGCCGGAGCAGGTGTACGTGCACAACTGCTTCCTCGGCGGCGGCTTCGGCCGGCGCGCGGTAAACGACGAGCTCGACCAGGCCGTCGCGGTCAGCAAGGCCGTCGGCAAGCCGGTCAAGCTCGTCTGGACGCGGGAGGAGGACATGCGGCACGACCGCTACCGGCCGCAGGCGGCGCTCCGCTTCAAGGCCGGGCTCGGCGCCGACGGGCTGCCCGTGGCGTGGCAGATCCGTACCGCCGTCGGCTCGATCCAGCGCTCGCTCGGCATGGGCGAGCCCAAGGACGGGGTCGAGCGGCAGGCGGTCGAAGGGCTCGCCAATTTGCCCTATCGCGCCGACAACCTGCTGGTGGAATGCGCGCTGAAGAACACGCACGTGCCCGTGATGTTCTGGCGCTCGGTCGGCAGCTCGCAGAACGCCTTCGCGATGGAGAGCTTCATCGACGAGGCGGCCCATGCGGCCGGCCAAGATCCCCTCCAGTTCCGGCGGGCCATGCTGAAGGACAAGCCGGATTTCCTGGGCGTGCTCGACATGCTCGCGGAGAAGGGCAGCTGGGGGCAGCCGATGCCGGCCGGCAAGGGTCGCGGACTCGCCCTCCACGAGTCCTTCGGCACGATCGTGGGCGAGATCGCCGAGGTGGCGGTCGATCCCAAGGGTGCGGTCAAGGTGGAGCGCGTGGTCGCGGTGGTGGATTGCGGCCATGTCGTCAATCCACGTACGGTCGAGATGCAGATCGAGAGCGCCGTGATCTACGGGCTCACGGCCGCGCTCTACGACGAGATCACGATCGCCGGCGGCGCGGTCGAGCAAGCGAACTTCGACAACTACCAGATGGTGCGCCTCGCCGACGCCCCGCGCATCGAGACGCATTTGGCCCTATCCGGCGGCTCCAAGTGGGGCGGCATCGGCGAGCCTGGGACGCCGCCGATCGCGCCGGCCGTGGCCAACGCCATCTACGCCGCGACCCGCAAGCGCATCCGCTCGCTGCCGATCAAGAACCAGGACCTCGCCAGCGGCGCCTGACCGGCGTTCCGACGAGATACTTGACATGGTCAACTATCTCGTTGACTTTGTCAGGGATGAGCGGCGACCGACTCCGGACTGCAGAGGCGAACGGCGCATTCGACGCCCGCGTGGCGGCAGTGCGCGGCTTCAACCGCTTCTACACGCAGAAGATCGGGGTGCTCGCGGAGGGGCTGCTGAACAGCCGCTTCTCGCTGACCGAAGGGCGCGTGCTTTACGAACTGGCGCACCGCGAGCACCCGACGGCGACCGAGCTAGGCGCGGACCTCGGCCTCGACGCCGGCTATCTCAGCCGCATACTCCGGCGCTTCGAGCAGGGCGGTCTGCTCGCGCGCACAACCTCGAAGGCGGACGGACGGCAGAGCCTCCTGGCGCTGACGGCCAAGGGGCGGGCGGCGTTCGCGCCCCTCGACAGTCGCTCGCGCCGGCAGATCGGCGCCATGCTGGGCACTCTCGGGGCGCCCGATCAGGCGTGCCTTGCAGCAGCCATGGCGACGATCGAGCGGCTGCTCGGCGCCAAGCCACGGACCGACGCGCCCTATCTGCTGCGCCCGCATCAGCCCGGCGACATGGGCTGGGTCGTCCATCGCCACGGCGCGCTCTATGCACAGGAGTATGGCTTCGACGAGCGCTTCGAAGCGCTGGTGGCGGAGATCGTCGCCAGATTCATCGCGCGCTTCGACCCGAAGAAAGAGCGCTGCTGGATCGCCGAGCGCGACGGCGCGATCATCGGCTCGGTCTTCCTGGTGACGAAATCGAAGACCGTCGCCCAGCTGCGGCTCCTGCTGGTCGAACCCTCGGCGCGCGGCCTCGGTCTCGGCTCTCGGCTCGTCGAGGAGTGCGTGCGCTTCGCCCGCCAGGCCGGCTATCGCAGGATCACGCTCTGGACCAACGACATCCTGCACGCCGCCCGCCATATCTATGTGAAGGCAGGCCTCCGGAAGACCGCCAGCGGCCGACACCACAGCTTCGGCCACGATCTCGTCGGCGAGACCTGGGAGCTGACGCTTTAGGGCAGGCTAGGCCGCGATCTCGCGGCGGCTCCGCTCGGTCGAGACAGGCGGTGGGAGTTCGACGCCGAAGCTGTCGCGCAATCCCATGCGGCCGCGGGTCGTGATGGCGACCGCGCGGCTGTCTCGCCGCCGCTCGATCCAACCAAGCTCGAAGCACTGACGGCAGAGCATGGCGCCGAGCGCGCCGGCGAGGTGGAAGCGACGCTCGCTGAAATCGAGGCAGGGGCGGCAGAAGCGGCGCGGGCTCGAGCGCTTCTCCAGCGAGAGGTCCATGCCGAGGCCGCGGAAGAACTTGACGCCATCGGCCGTCACTTCGCCGGCATCGTCATTGAAGATCACCTGCGAGCGCGCGACCAGGGCGTCGGCGATGGCGACGCCGAGCTTGCCCGCGAGATGGTCGTAGCAGGTGCGGGCCTGCAGCAGCGCGTCGTCGCGCGGCGTGCGCGGGCGGTAGCGGGGCGGCATCTCGATCGCGGCCACGGCCATGATGCTCTCGAGCATGCGCGCGACCAGCGGCGAGGCGAGCCGGTAGTAGCGGTGCCGGCCCTGCTTCACGACCGAGAGCAGCCGCGCCTCCACGAGCTTGGCGAGATGGGCGCTGGCCGTCGGCGCGCCCACCTTGGCGGCGAACGCCAGCTCGGTGGCGGTGAAGGCGCGGCCGTCGAGCAGCGTATCCAGGATGTTGGCGCGCGCGGGATCGCCCACCAGGGCGGCGACCTCGGCCATGGTGGCAGGGCCTGCGATCATGCCCGGAAGATAGGGCCGGGCCCGCCGTGGCGGCAAGGGTGGATGCTTCGATCCAAAGCGAAGCGATCGTCCGCCACGCGCGCGAGGACCGATGCGAAGATCAGGGCCTGCCGTCTTCAACCCCGGAGGACACGAGATGCGAGCCCAAGACCCCTGCGCCGCGCGGATGTCGCGCCCCGAGCCCGCCGTGCGCGCCTACGGCCCTCTGATGCCCTACGCGCACGGCATCCTCGCCTGGGCGCTGCGGTGCCGTCAGCGGGCGGTGGACAGGCGGGCCCTGGCGCAGCTCGGCGATTGGCAGCTCTGCGATATCGGGATCTCCCGCGCCGACGCCGAGGTCGAGGCGGCCAAATGGTTCTGGCGGCCGTGAACAGCGGCTTTGGGCGACGGGCAGCCGGGAGCGCGGCCGCCCGTCGCCCCTTGCTTCAGTGGCGGGCCGGAGCGGCGGTCTCGCCCGAAGGCTCGTTGTCTGACGGCACCTGCGGGTCGCGCACATGCACCGCGGCGGCCGCATGCGGCTCGTGCGCGCTACCGGTGTCGCCGCATTTGCGGTCGTACTGCCAATCCGGAACGATCGAACAGTTCCGGGCTGCCGCCGAATCGTCGGCCGGCCCATGGCCCTTGTCGGCCGCGGTTGCGCCGCCTGCCATCGCCATCATGCCGAAGCCTGCCACCGCAGCAGCCACAAGGACTGCCCGGCGCAAGCCGGCCCCACTACGCGTAACCATATCTTCCTCCGGTCTTGCTTTACCCGATGCCAGAGAACCGGGCGCGAAGGCCCGGCACGCCCTGACCCGTGCAGGGATTGCACGAGGGAAACGCTAAGCGGAAAAGGAGCGGAGATCAGTGAGCGCCGTCACGGGAGCCGCGCCGCCGGGCGTGAGCGCCGTCACAGAGGTGCGCAGTATTCGCGACCGCCAAAGGAAACGCGGCGGCCCGAGGGCCGCCGCGTGTGGGAATCCTGTACTATCTCAGCCTTCCGGCTTCAGCTTTACGGTGACCTTCTGCTCGCGCGTGGCCTGGACTTCGAACGGGGCCTCGCCGATCTGGTCGCCGACCTTCACGACGACGACGTACTTGCCTTCGCCCAGCAGCATCGAAGGCGAGGCCGTGCTGTCGGTGGCGACCTGCACCCGCTTGCCGTCGCTGCCCTTGGCGGCGCGCTCGATGCTCCACTGCGCATCCTTCTTCACCGCCTTGCCCTTGGCGTCGACGACGGTGAACGTCGCTTTGCCGGCATAGGCGACGAGCGTGTACTTGTAGAGCGTGCCGGCCTTCACCTCCTCGACCGCCTCGACGACGATGCCCTGGTACTTGCCGCGCACGGTGTACCAGCCCGGCGGCAGCGTCAGCTGCGGGCTCGGGGCGTCGATCTCGGTGATCTTCTGGCTCTCGTCAACGCGGCCCTTGGTATAGCGGTAGATCGTCCAGTGCACGTTGTCGGCCAGCGGCTTGGCCTTCTGGCCGGTGATCATCTGGAAGCGCGCCCAGCCGGCATCGAACACGATGTCCTGCTTGCCGGCGCCGCTGACGGTGATGTCGCGGGTGACGCTGGCGAAGCCGAGGGTGGCGGTGACGCGGTACTTGCCCGGCACCAGCTGCACTTCCGGCGAGGCCTTCGTCATCTGCTGGGCGGCCGTGCCGTCCTTCGAGGACGGAACGATCGACCATTTGATGTCATCGTTGAGCGGCTTGGCGCCCTGCACGATGTAGCCGACGAATTTCACCTTGACGGCATCATCGGCGCCGGCGGCATTGCTCAATGCCGGCAGCAACAGCAAACAGAAACTCAGTAACGGAATGAAAGAACGAAGAATGCGCACAGCGATCCCCCTTTGCAGTTAAACGGCGTACACTACTTTATTCGACTCGCGCGGTTCAACCGTCGCGACGCGCCGCCTCACAGGCCGGCCGGCGTCGCAACCTCGCGCTCGACGGCGCACGCCTTTGCCGTCTGCGGTCGAATGACATCCTGTTCGAGCCAGTGAGCGAGAAAGCCGTCGAGCCACGCCTCGAGCGGCGGGTCGTGGCGGGCGAAGCCGGCCTCCTGCTGCTCGCGCGACTGGGCGCCTGGCCGCGCCAGGTGATCGGAAGAAGATTCGAACCAGGAACGCGCGTCCGCCGGCCGCACCTCAGGATGGAACTGCAGGCCGAACGCGCGGCGACCCAGGCAGAAGGCCTGGTTCGGAAAGGCATCGCCGCTCGCCAGCAGCTCGGCGCGCTCGGGCAGATCGAAGCCCTCCTGGTGCCAGTGATAGACGTGCAGCTGATCGGGGAAGAGCGTGCGCCCCGCAGCCGTCGCACGCAGCGGGTAGTAGCCAATCTCGTTGACGCCGGCCGGATGGTGCGCCACGCGCGCGCCGAATGCGCGCGCCAGCAGCTGGCCGCCCAGGCAGATGCCGAGATAGCGCCCGCCGCCGGCGACGTAGTCGCCGATCCAATCGATCTCGTGCTGGATATAGGGCTTGGTCGGGCCGTCATTCGCACTCTGAGCACCGCCGAAGACGATCGCGCCGGCATAGGCACGGACCGCTTCCGGCAGCCGGTCGCCGCGCGCCGGGCAGCATCGCTCGATCGCATAGCCGCGCGCCTGCAGCATGGGCGCGACGCGCGCCTCACGCCACTCGCTGTGAGTCACGAACAAGATCGTCCCGCTCATCGCGGGTCTCCCAGATGACTCATCCGAACCTGTTTGCCCCGAAGGGGCCGTGTCACCGTCTATCTTCATGATACCTGAGGAAAGGTAAACAGATCGTGACTGGCGCGTTAACCATCCCGATGGGCGGCCCGGAAGGCCGCCATGTGAAACCCCGCCTGCGCCTCGCCGTAGCCATAGGCCGACCCGACCGGGCAGGCGCGACGGGCGAGGCAGCCGGCCGCCATGCAGGCTTTCCCCGGCGGGCTGGCGATTTGGACCAGGCAGGCCGGCACATCGTAGCCCTGCGCCGTGAACGCGCCAACGGGACAGGCTGAAAGGCAGGGGCGTCCGGCGCAGCTGTCGCAAGGCCGCGGCCGCTCGGCACGCGGCGGCAGGGCCAGTTGCTCCGCGAACGCCAGCGCGCCGCGATAGGCGTGCCAGAGGCCGTAGTCCGGGTGGATCAGGATGCCCAGCGGCGAGGGGGCCACGGGGTCCGCCCGCATTGCCCAGCGCTGGAACGGCAGATAGGGCGGCCCCCCGAAGGGGTAGAGCGGCGTGGCGCCGACCGCGCGGGCGATGCCGCCGATCACACGCTCCGTCCAGCGGTTGAGTGGGTCGGGCGCGCCGTCGCCGGCCTCCACCGACTGCGAGAATGCCGGCCAGAGGCTCCCACCGACATTGCCGATGAGCAGCAGCGTGGCCGGCACCTGGCCGTCCGGCAGCGCGGGCACACCATCCTCGTCCGTCGGGTGGAAGCCGCCGCGCAGATGGAGGCCGTGAGCCACGACGAGCCGTTCGATCTCGAGAAGGTCCATGCGATCCGTCGTCCGGCTCTTCCTATCCTATTTCCGGCGCGGCGCCGGCGTCTGACCGAGCAAGATCGTGCGCACGGACTGCCAGGTCGCTGTCATGGCCGCGCGCAGGGCGATGGCGTCGGCCGCCATGACGCGCAGCCACGCACCGCAACCGTTCGGCAGATCGGAGGCGCCGGCATAAACCCCGGCAATATGGGCAACGGCCGTGCGCAATGCGTCCACCAGCTCAGTCGATGCTCCCAGGCGGTGAATCACGTACAGACTGCCCTGGCAGGCGAAGGCGCCGGTGATGCCGGGACACTGGTCGGCGACGACCGCGCCGCTCGCGTGAAAGCGATCGAGCGCGAGCAGGCGTCCCTGGGCGTCTTCCACGCGCAGGCTGCCCTCGAGGCGGTCGAACATGGCGCCCCGGCCGGCGGGATCGTGGCAGATGTAAGAGTCGGCGACGACCACCGTTGCCGTCTCGTGCGCGCGAACGAGCAGACAGCCGGCGAAGCGCGCCTGCGGGAACAGGATGAAGGGGTCGGGCAGCAATTCGACATAGCTGGCGGCAGCCGCCTCGATCAGAACCGCCTGACGCGCGTTGCCTCGATCCATGCTGTGCACGATCGTCGAGGCCTGGGTCGTGACGTGCGCCGCGGCTCCCTCCTCCGCCACGATTTGCTCGAACAGGCGATCGTCCCGGAAGATCCCGCCGGCGCAGGACTGCAGATAGATGGTCGCCATGCCCGCGGGATCGCCGGCGAAGCTGAGGGGACGGCAGAGGTGATAGGGATAGCTCGCGAACTGACGGCGGAGATAGGTGCGCCCGGACGGGTCGCGCGCGAAGGCGATCTCGACGCGGCCGCGGGCGTCGGCGTCTGCGGTCTCGGTCAGCGTTGTCGCGCCATCGAGCATGGCTATTGGTCGAACAGCACGTCGCGCGCCAGCCGGTCGACGACCGCGTCGACGCCCTCGCCGGTGGCGCAGTTGGTCAGCAGGATCGGCTTGCCGCCGCGGGCCGCCGTGGCCTCGGTCAGCATGCGCTGGAGATCGACGCGCACGTAGGGCGCCAGGTCGGTCTTGTTGATGATCAGGAGATCGCACAGCAGCACGCCCGGGCCGCGCTTGCGCGGAATGTCGTCGCCCCCGGCGACGTCGATGACGAACAGCCAGTAGTCCACGAGATCGAGGGAGAAGGTCGAGGCCAGATTGTCGCCGCCGCTTTCGATCAGGATCAGGTCGAGCGGCTTGAAGCGGTCCTCCAGCAGGTCGGCCGCCTGGATATTCAGCGTCGGGTCCTCGCGGATGGCGGTGTGCGGACAGGCGCCGGTCTCCACCGCCATCACCCGCTCCGGCGCTATCAGGCCGCTGCGCTTGATGCGCTCCGCATCCTCTTTGGTCACGAGGTCGTTGGTAACAACGGCGATGTTGGTCCTGCGCTTGATGAAGCGCGGGATCAGCTGCTCCAGAAGCGCCGTCTTGCCCGAGCCGACAGGCCCGCCGACGCCGACGCGGGCGGCGCCCGGATGCGACCGTCTGGGCTGCGGGACGAGTTCTTCAGTCAATGCCACCGCCGGCTCCTCAATTCGCGAACAGGCGCGCCGACTGCGTCTCGTGGCGCATCGCTGCTGCATCGATCGCCGGCGTATAGACGCCGGCCACCGCGACATCGGCCGTCGGTTCGGCCAGCAGCTCCGCCAGCCCGCCGCGCACGCCGGCGAGGATGCGCTGCGCATCGACATGGGTGATCACGCTGAGCCGCAGGGCCGCGCTTACGATGCCGACCGACAAGGCGTGCGCCGACACGGTCGACGCGACCTTTTCATCGAGACCCACGCCCGCGAGCAGCAGGCCCTGCACGACCGGCAGGTGGCCGGGCGCTTCCCCCGCGCGCACGCGAGCGCGATAGGCCGCAGCGCCGGGCGTTCCCAGGCGCTCGTGGATGCCGAGCAGCGCCGCCCCGGCGCGCGCGGCGCCCGTGCGCAGCTCGCGCGGCAGCGTCATCGCCTCGAGCAGATGATCGAGGGCCGCGACCGCCTCCAGGTCTGCGGCGGCGCGATGCGCGGCGACCAGGAACGCGCGGTCGCAGGTAGCCCAGCGGTGGCGCAGCTGGCCCTCGAGAAACCGCCGCACCGTGTCGGGCGACACGACCTGGCGATCGTTGCACAGCGCCTCCAGGCCCCAGGAGAAGGCGCTGCCGCCGCTCGGGAAGAAGCTGTCGCCATATTGCAGCGCGGTCAGGAGGGCGGCGTCGTCACTCATGGCCGGCGCGGCGAATGCGGCCGTCCCTGAGCAGATGGTCCAGGCGCTCGAGATAGCTCTCGACGGGCCCGTGCAGCGCGACCCTGAGGGTCGTGCCATCGAAGCGCACGGGCCAATGCATGTTGCCCGCGAAATAGCCCAGCTCGAGCGCCGCGGCCGCGTCGCGCGGGACGAGGCCGAGCCAAGCCTCTTCCTTCAACCGCACGACAATGGCGCGGTCGTTCTCCAGGAGAAGGACGGCGCCATTGGCGAGCCGGTCGCTGCGCGGCAGCAGAATGGCGCAGTCGGTGCCGCGGTCGGTGGCCACGTGCAGCCGCCGACGCG
Organism: Candidatus Acidiferrum sp.; assembly: GCA_035518775.1. Classification (GTDB taxonomy): domain Bacteria; phylum Pseudomonadota; class Alphaproteobacteria; order Dongiales; family Dongiaceae; genus JBGPEQ01. Next base: position 7,191 of record DATIXH010000322.1, on the reverse strand, counting down.
CCGTGTCCTCGCCGGCGAGATGGATGTACTCGACCTTGCCGTCATGCTCCAGATGGTGCAGCCGTTCGGCAAGCGCCGCATCGGTCGCCAGTCCCACGATCGACTCCAGGCGAAGCATGCCGAGATCCCGGTTTCAATTGCCGCGCAGGCGTGGCAGATAATGCCGCGAATCATCGCCCGCTGAAAGGGTCGCTGCCGACGTCCGGCGCTGACGCGGCGGACGTTCCGTCTGTGCCCCTGCCATTCGCTCTCTCGAGGTCCTGGCTTGACCGATCATCCCTCTGCCGAACGGATCGCCGCCGCCCGTGCGCGACTGAACGGCCTGATCATCGAAACCCCCGTCCATCGCTGGCGCGGACCGGAGATCGCTGCGGCCGCCGGCGCCGACACCGAGGTCGTGCTCAAGCTCGAGCTGTTCCAGTATACCGGGAGCTTCAAGCCGCGCGGCGCGCTTACCAATATGCTCAACCTGGCGCCGGATGCCCTCGCCCGCGGCGTCACCGCGGTCAGCGCGGGCAACCACGCTATCGCCGTCGCGTATGCCGCGAAGACCCTGGGCACCAGCGCCAAGGTCGTAATGATGAAGACGGCCAATCCGTTCCGCGTCGAGCGGTGCCGCAGCTACGGCGCCGAGGTCGTGCTGGCCGAGGACGTGCACGCGGCGTTCGAGACCGTGCGCCGCATCGAGAAGGAGGAGGGCCGTACCTTCGTCCACCCCTATGAGGGCGAGCTGACGATCCTGGGCACGGCCACGCTGGGCCATGAGTGGTGTCGGCAGGCGCCCGATCTCGATGCCATCATCGTGCCGATCGGCGGCGGCGGCCTGGCGGCCGGCATCGCCTGCGCGGTCAAGCAGCTGCGGCCGACGTGCCAGGTGCTCGGCGTGGAGCCCGTGGGCGCCGACAGCATGCATCGCAGCTTCGCCGCCGGCGAACCACGGCCGATCGAGAAGGTGGGCACCATCGCCGACAGCCTGGGCGCGCCCTTCGCCCTGCCCTACAGCTTCGGCCTCTGTCGCCGCTTCCTCGACGATCTCGTGCTGATCGACGACGACGCCATGCGGCGCGCCATGGGCCTGCTGTTCCGCGAGATGAAGCTGGCCGTGGAGCCGGCCGGCGCGGCCGCCACCGCCGCCCTCTGCGGCCCGCTCCGCGACCGCCTCGCGGGCAAGAGGGTCGGTGTCATCGTCTGCGGCAGCAACATCGATGGCGCCACCTTCGGGCGCCATCTCGCTCAGGCCTGAGCGCCGCCCGCTGTCCCTGCTTCCGTGCGCGACGATCCCGGCTCCGGTCTGCGCATGAAGATGTGCCGGAGCATCTGCGTATCGATGGGCTTCTGCAGCGATGGCACATGCGCATAGCGCGGATCGATGGCGCTGCTACCGTAACCGGTCATGAAGATGAAGGGGATGCCGCGCGCCGCCAAGGCGTCCGCCACCGGATAGATCGCTTCGCCCGCCACGTTCACGTCGAGGATGGCGGCGTCGATCGGCTCCGTTCTCGCGGACTCCAGCGCCTGCGCGACGATGCCGATCGGGCCGATCACGCCGAAACCGAGGTCGGTGAGGGACTCCCGCAGCATAGCGGCCACCAGCGCCTCGTCCTCGACCGCGAGGATGCGGTTGCCGGCGATCCACAGCGGCGACGGCACGGCCGGCTCCGGCCGTTCGCCGCCGTTCCTGGCCGGAACGAAGCGCTCGATCCTGTCGATCTTGCTGCGTGGAACGGTCAAAGTGCACAGCAGGCCCTGGGGGCGCCATTCGAAGATCGCGCGACCGCCCAGTTGCTGCTCGATGCCGGCGGCGATGACTTTGGTGCCGAACCCCTTGCGTGTCGGCTGCCGCGTTGGCGGCCCGCCCGCCTCCGCCCAGCGCAGGACGAGGGCTTCCGGCTCGACCTCCCAGGCCAGCGACAGCCGGCCCTCGGGTGCGGACAAAGCGCCATGCTTCACGGCGTTGGTCACGAGCTCATGGAGCGCCAGGGCCAGGGACTGGGCTGCCGGCGGCGGCAGCGATATCGCGGGACCGTCGGCATCGATCTTCTTCGACTTGTCGCTGGAGAACGGGGCTATCTCCTCCGCGACAATGCGGTCGAGGTGGACGCCCTGCCAGCGTGCCTCGGACAGCAGCGTATGCGTGCGCGAGAGCGCCCGGATCCGTCCTTCGACCGCCGCGATGAACTCCGCCGTCGTGTTGGCGCGACTGAGGTGCAGCACCGACTGCACGACTGCCAGCAGGTTGCGCGCGCGGTGATCGAGCTCGCGGACGAGCATGCGCTGCCGCTCCTCCGCCTCCTTGCGCCGGGTAATGTCGAGATCGACCCCGGCGAATCGCACCGGCTGTTGCGCGGCGTCGCGAATGAGCTGGCCCGCGGCCAGCGACCAGCGGAACGAACCGTCGGGACGCACGAAGCGGAGTTCGCAGCTGTGGTCTCCGTCTTCCGCCGCGCCCCGCACCAGGGCGAGAAAGCGCTCGCGGTCCTCCAAATGCACATGGCGCAAGGCGCCTTCCAGCGTGGCTCCGAAGGATTCCGGCGCGAAGCCCATGATGCGCACGAGGCTGGGCGACCAGGTGACCTTGTCCGCGACGATGTCGTAGTCCCACCAGCCCATCTGCGCCGCATCGAAGGCCAGGCGCAGCCGCTCCTCGCTCCTGCGCAGCTCGGACGCCGAGGCCTCCAGGGCCGCGGTCCGCTCGGCGACGCGCTGCTCGAGCTCGCGGTTGAGATTCTCGAGCTGCTGGTTCTTGCGATAGAGCTCGACGAAGACCTTCACTTTGGCGCGCAGGATCTCGGGAATCACGGGCACCGAGAGGTAGTCGACCGCGCCGTAGCGGTAGCCCTGCAGGAAGTCCAGGTCGGTCAGCAGGACGGCCGATACGAAGATGATCGCCGTCTTCTGGAAGCGCGGATGCTCGCGGATCATGCGTGCCAGCTCGAAGCCGTCGAGGTCGGGCATGCAGACGTCGGCCAGGATCACCGCGATGTCGTGCTTCAGCAGGTATTCGAAGGCGGCCTGGGCGGAGCCGGCCTTGAGCAGGTTCTCGCCGAGCTCGCGGAGCATGACTTCGTAGCTCAGCAGCTTGGCCGGCTGGTCGTCGACCAGGAGGATATTGACCTTCGGCTGGCTGTCGGCGGTCATGGCATCTCTCCGCCTAACGGTGCAGCCACATGCGCAGCGCAGAGAGCAGCTGCTCGGTGTTGACCGGCTTGGCGAGATAATCGGACGCCCCCGCCTCCAGGCACTTCTCGCGGTCGCCTTTCATCGCCTTGGCCGTGAGAGCGATGATCGGCAGCCGGCGGAACGAGGGATTTTCCCGGATCGCTTCGATCGTCCTGTAGCCGTCCATCTCCGGCATCATGATGTCCATCAGGACGATGGCCAGGTCCGGGGTCGAGCCGATGAGCGAAATCGCTTCCTTGCCAGTCGTGGCGGCCAGCACGCGCATGCCGCGCCGCTCCAGCACGCTGCTGAGGGCGAAGATGTTGCGGGCGTCGTCATCCACGAGCAGCACCGTGCGCTCTAAGAGGTCCTCGTCCGAGCTGTGCAGCCGCTCGAGCATCCGCTGCTTCTCGCGCGGCAGATCCGATACCACGCGGTGCAGGAACAGGGCCGTTTCGTCGAGCAGCCGCTCCGGCGATTCCACGCCTTTGACGACGACGCTGCGCGCCATGGTATGCAGCCTTGCATCCTCCTCCGCCGACAGCTCGCGGCCCGTGAAGACGACGACCGGCAGGTCGGGCAGCGAGTCGTCGTCGCGGATCCGCTCGAGCACCTCGAACCCGGACATGTCCGGGAGACGGAGATCGAGCACGACGCAATCGAAGGGCTGCTCGCGCAAGAGCTTGAGTGCGTCTGCGCCGCTGGCGACGGTCGTGATGTCGATGTCGTCGTGGCCCAGCAGCTGCACGATGCCGAGCTGTTCGGCCGCATTGTCCTCGACGACCAGCAGATGCCTGCGCCGCTGCTGCGCGTAGTCCTTCATCCGGGCGAGCGCGGCGTTGAGGCCTTCCGCCGTCGCCGGCTTGGTCAGGAAGGCGAAGGCGCCGCGCGCCAGGCCGTGCTGGCGGTCTTCGTCCAGCGTGATCATCTGTACGGGGATATGGCGCGTGGCCGGATCCTGCTTCAGCTGGCTGAGCACCGTCCAGCCCAGCATGTCCGGCAGGAACACGTCGAGCGAGACGGCCGTCGGCTGATACTGGCGCGCCAACGCCAGCGCATCCGCGCCGTTCATGGCGACCAGCACCTTGAATCCGGCGTCGCGCGCGAGATCCACGACCACGCGGGCATAGTGCGGGTCGTCTTCGACGATGAGCAGGACGGCATCGCCGGGCTGAAGATCGTGACGATCGTCCGGAATATTCTCCACCGGGCGGACGTCTGCCGGTGGAGTAAGCTGCCGCGCCGAGAGGGGGACGGCGGACAGCCGGCTCGCCACGGGCATGCCGGTGAACTTGAGGGGCAGGTAGAGCGTGAAGGTGCTGCCGACGCCGGGCGCGCTCCGCAGTTGGATCTCGCCGCCCAGGAGGTTGGAGAGCTCTCGGCTGATCGCCAGTCCGAGGCCCGTGCCTCCATACTTGCGGCTGGTTCCGGCATCGGCCTGCTGGAAGGCCTCGAAGATGATCTTCTGCTTTTCCGGGGCGATGCCGATACCGGTATCCGACACCTCGAAGGCCACCACCGTGGGCGCCTGCGACAGCGTCGGATGGCTCTCGCTCCAGCCGCCCAGGGCGGTCGACACGTTCAGCCTGATGCCGCCGTGCTCGGTGAACTTGAAGGCGTTGGAGAGCAGGTTCTTCAGGACCTGCTGCAGACGCTTCGAGTCCGTCACCATGCTGCGGCCGAGGTTGGGATCGATCAGGACGTCGAAGGAGAGCCGGCGACCCTCGGCCTCGTGCCGGAACGGCCGCGCCACCATGTCCAGCAGGTTGGTGAAGAAGATCTCCTCGGCGTCGACCGTGACCGTTCCCGACTCGATCTTGGAGAGATCGAGAATGTCGCTGATGAGGTTCAGCAGGTCCGTCCCGGCCCCGTGGATCGTGCGGGCGAACTCGACCTGCTTGGCCGTCAGGTTGCCATCGGGATTCTCGCCGAGCTGCTGGCCCAGGATCAGGATGCTGTTCAGCGGCGTGCGCAGCTCGTGCGACATGTTGGCCAGGAATTCCGACTTGTACTTCGAGGTCAGTGCCAGCTCCGTGGCCTTCTCCTCGAGCGCTCGCCGCGCCTGCTCGATCTCCTGGTTCTTGCGCTCCACGTCGACGTTGCGTTCGGCCAGCTGCTGCGCCTTCTGCTCGAGCTGCTCGTTCGTCTGCTGCAGTTCCTTCTGCTGTGTCTGCAGCTCGGTGGCGAGCTGCTGCGACTGCTTGAGGAGTCCCTCGGTCTGCATCGTGGCCTCGATGCTGTTGACCACGATGCCGATGCTGGCCGTGAGCTGCTCGAGGAAGCCCAGATGGGCGGGCCCGAAGTCGTTCAGCGAGGCGAGTGCGAGCACGGCCTTGATCTGACCTTCGAACACCACGGGAAGCGCGACCACGCTGCGCGGCACCGCCCGCAGCAGAACGGCGTCGAGGCGAACCGTATCCGGCGGCACGTTTGTGACCAGGATGCGTCGCTTCTCGAACGCGCACTGCCCGATGAAGCCGGCGCCGACCTCCAGCCGCTCCGGGTAGCCTTTCGTGTGATCGTCGGCGTAGGCGGCCAGCAGCTTCAGGTGCGGCGCGACCTCCGCGTCCATCTGATAGATGACGCCCTGGTGCGCATTCACCAGCGGCACCAGCTCCGACAGGAGCATCTTGCCGACCGTCATGAGATCGCGCTGGCCCTGCAGCATGCCGGTGAGACGGGCGAGATTGGTCTTCAGCCAGTCTTGCTCGGTGTTGCGGTCGGTCGTGAGCCGCAGGTTGTCGATCATCGTGTTGATGTTGTCCTTGAGCTCGGCGACCTCGCCGCGCGCCTCGACCTGGATCGACCGGGTGAGGTCGCCCTTGGTGACGGCGGTGGCGACCTCGGCGATGGCGCGCACCTGGGTCGTGAGGTTGGCGGCCAGCAGGTTCACGTTGCCGGTCAGGTCCTTCCAGGTGCCGGCGGCGCCGGGCACGTTGGCCTGGCCGCCGAGGCGCCCCTCGACGCCGACCTCGCGGGCGACGCTGGTCACCTGATCGGCGAAAGTGGCGAGGGTATTCGTCATGTTGTTGACGGTCTCCGCGAGTGCCGCCACCTCGCCTTTCGACCGCACCGTCAGATTCTGCTTGAGATCGCCGTCGGCGACGGCGGTGACGACCTTCACGATGCCCCGCACCTGCTCGGTGAGGTTGGCGGCCATCACGTTCACGGTATCCGTCAGGTCCTTCCAGGTGCCGGCGACGCCGGGCACCTGGGCCTGGCCGCCGAGCCGGCCTTCGGTGCCGACCTCGCGCGCCACGCGCGTGACCTCCGAGGCGAAGGCGTTCAGCTGGTCCACCATCGTGTTGATGGTGTCCTTGAGCTCGAGGATCTCGCCCTTCACGTCGACCGTGATCTTGCGCGAGAGGTCCCCGCGCGCCACCGCGGTCGTAACTTCGGCGATGTTGCGGACCTGCGCCGTGAGGTTGCCGCCCATCGAGTTGACGTTGTCGGTCAGGTCTTTCCACGTGCCGGCCACGCCGGGCACGAGCGCCTGGCCGCCCAGCTTGCCCTCCGTGCCGACCTCGCGCGCGACGCGGCTGACTTCGGAGGCAAACGCGTTCAACTGATCGACCATCGTGTTGATGGTGTTCTTCAACTCGAGGATCTCGCCCTTCACGTCGACCGTGATCTTGCGCGACAGGTCGCCGCGCGCAATGGCGGTCGAGACGTCGGCGATGTTGCGCACCTGGTTGGTCAGGTTCGCGGCCATCGAGTTGACGTTGTCGGTGAGGTCCTTCCACGTGCCGGCCACGCCCGGCACTTCGGCCTGGCCGCCGAGCTTGCCTTCGGTGCCCACTTCACGGGCGACGCGGGAAACCTCCGAGGCGAAGGCGTTGAGCTGGTCCACCATGGTGTTGATGGTGTTCTTCAACTCGAGGATTTCACCTTTGACGTCCACGGTGATCTTCTTGGAAAGATCGCCGCGCGCTACTGCAGTGGTGACCTCGGCAATGTTTCGTACCTGAGATGTCAGGTTCGACGCCATTGAGTTGACGTTATCCGTAAGGTCCTTCCAGGTTCCAGCCACGC
>DATIXH010000321.1:0-4600 GCA_035518775.1 Candidatus Acidiferrum sp. | reverse complement strand
AGATGAAATAGCCCTCGCGCCGGCCGATCACGATGTCGACGCCGAAATCCGCCCACGCCTGCGTCTTCCCCGGATTCCAATAGGCCTTCGACCGCTCGAGGAACTGCTCCTTGCTGTCATAGGCGAAGAAGCCGAAGTCATGCATGACAGGCGCTCCGCACGAGGCCAAAAGAAATCGGTTCACGCGGAGACGCGGAGGGCTGTAGGGGCGCGCTGCGCGCGCCCGCGGCGCCGTTGCTCGGTATCCGGGTCCCCGTCGGGTCCATCCGTCGTCGGGCGCGCGCAGCGCGCCCCTACAAGGGATGCATCGAGATCCTGAGACGACGGACGCATGCTGGATGTCCTCCGCGTCTCCGCGTCTCCGCGTGCAAAAATGCCTCTCACGTCCCCATCTCCTCGATCGCCGTCAGCGATTCCGGCAATACCTGGCCGCCGTCGATGACCAGCGTCTGCCCCGTGATGTAGGCGGCCTCGTCCGACGCGAAGAACAGCGCGGCATGGGCGATGTCCTCGACCGTGCCGAGCTTCCGCAGCGGCACGGAGGCCGCCATCTTCTCGAGATACTCGGCGCCCAGTCCCTCCAGCCCTTCCGTCATCACATTGCCCGGCATGACAGCGTTGATGGTGATGTTGTGCGGCGCCAGCTCGAGGGCGGCCGTGTGCAGGAAGCCGAGCTGCCCGGCCTTGCTGGCGCCGTAGGCGGTCCAGCCCGGCAGTCCCGTGATCGGCCCGGTGATCGAGGAGGTGATGATAATGCGACCCTTCTTCTTCTGCTTCATCGCCGGCAGGCAGGCCTTGATCGACAGGAACATGCCCTTGAGGTTGGTGGCGAGCACCTCGTCCCAGGTCTCCGCCGTCATCTCCGCCAGCTTGGCGGCCGGGAAGATGCCGGCATTGGCGCAGAGCACGTCGATGCCGCCATGCTGCTTCACCGCCGCCTCGGCCATGCGCTGCATGTCCGCCCACTTCGTGACGTCGGCGGAGACAGCGGCCGCCTGTCCGCCCGCCGCCTTGAGTTCATCGGCGCATTTCTGCGCGGCCCCCTGATCGCGTGCGACCACGAGCACGCGGGCACCCTTGCCGGCGAACACCCGCGCCATGCCCTTGCCGATGCCCTTGCTGGAGCCGGTGATGATGACGGAGCGACCGGCGATGGATGTGAACATAGTTGCTCTCCTCGTTCGCTTCCGGCTCAGCCGAACTTGCTCAGATAGGCCTCGGCCAGGCCGCAGGAACCTTCGGTATAGGGCTCGCCCAGGCTCTTCGCGAGATCGGTCTCCGCGTGCGAGCCGACCCAGGCCACCAGCAGCAACCGGCGCAGCATGATGAAGGTCGGCAGCTCCGCCTCCTCCCCGGCCGCCAGCGGCGCGACCTTGCGGTAGCCCTTGACCCAGGCTTCGACCAGCTCCGGGACATCCGGGCGATGCTCGATGAAGGAGAGCGCAGTGCCCAGGTCATAGAAGTACCAGCTGAAGCCGCAGTCATCGAAATCGATGACCTTGGTATGCGTGCCCTCGATCAGCAGATTGGCCAGGCGGATGTCGGCATGGGTCAGGCCGAAGCGCTCGCGCGCCTTGCCGTAGCGCTGCAGCCGCCGGCCGATGGCGGCGGACATGCGGCCGAGGATTGTCTCCCGCGCCGGCGTCATGCCGATGCCGTCCTGCCAGCGCCCCCAGATCGGCCGCGCGCCCAGGCTGGTCTCGTAGTCCCAGGTGTGGCGCGTGAAGCCCGGCGGCAGCTGCCAGGTCTTCGCATGCTGGTGCATGCGCGCCGACACCTCGCCCAGCCGCTCGAACGGCCCCAGCAGCTCGTCTTCTGGCGGCTCGCGTCCCGTCATGAACTTGGACATGACGGCGTGGCGGGGGTCTTTGAGCTCGGCGCTGACCAGCGTCTGGATCACCGTGCCGTCGCGCGCCGGAATCGCCTCCGGCGTCTCCAGCCCGGCGTCGCGCCGCAGCGCCGCCATCCACTGCAGCTCCGAGTTGATGGCGGCATAGCTGTGATAGCCGACGCGATGGATGCGCAGGATCGTCTGGCTGCCGCTATCGGGATCGTCGATCCGATAGGTGGCGTTCTCCGACAGGTTGATCATCGTCGCCGTCGAGCGCGGCGACAGGTCATAGAGCGCGATCGCCTGGTGCGCGAGGCGGCCGAGGCGGGCCAGCAGATCGTCGTGTGAGAGCGGCGTATCCATTTGCGGTCGTCGATGTCGAGCGTGCGGACCTGCGGTCGACTGTAGCCAAGGCCACGCCGACGTCTTGACCGCAAGAGGCGATAATTTGACAGTTGGTGACAGCAGCTCGAACGAGACGTGGGCGCCAAAACAAAGCGCGGGGTTCGCAAGTGAACCCCGCGCTTCAGTGAAACGCCGCTGCGCGACCGATCAGGGCGCTGTCGGCCTCCGATCGCTTATCGCGTTCATTTGCCTTCCGGGACACCCTGATAGATGAGGCGCCCGATCTTGTCGTATTTCTCCGGGTCTGCGCGCCTGAGGTAGAGGGCGCCGACGACGCCGATCGCCAGGACCGCCAGATTGATCCAGACGATGTAGTCGGCGAACCTGTAGCCGCTGCCGAGGAAATCCATCTTCCAGATCATGACCCCGATGATGGCGAGCTGGGCGAAGAAGGCGATCAGCGGCGCCACGAACGTGGTCCACCAGTGATGCTCCTCCCGGTGGTGCGTCCGGAAATAGACGATAATGGCGACGGAAACGAGCGCCTGGGCCAGCATGATCAGCATCGTGCCCACTACGGCGTACAGGCTGTAGACGCCCAAATAGGCCTGCGCGAAGGGATCGTTGCCGCCGTCGCTGATCCAGTACGCCACGACCAGGATCGCCGCGATGACCGACTGCGTGAAGGAAGCGACGTACGGGCTCTTGTAGACGAGGTGAGTCTTGCCGAGGCTGCGCGGAAACACCCCTTCGCGTCCGAGGGAGTAGAAGTAGCGCGCCGCGGTGTTGTGGAACGCCATGCCGCAGGCGAAAGCTCCCGTGAGGATCAGATAGCTCATGAGCTGACTGACCCATCCGCCGACCATGGAGGCGGCTGGAGTCAGGAAGAAATGAGCCGCGTCGGTCTGCGAAATCTTGATCGCGTCATCGATGGTGGGATAGGCGGAAATGCCGGCCCAGCTCGTGATCGTGTAGAAGATGCCGAGTCCGAGTACAGAGATGTACATGGATAGCGGCACGATGCGTTTGGGATCACGAGATTCTTCGCCATAGTTGGGGGCCATTTCGAAGCCGACCCATGACCAGAAAGCAAAGAACAGTCCGATGACCCAGGCACCTGCTGCCAGGTCGTTGTGGGCCTCGAAGTCCTTGAATGCATTGATCGGGTTGATCCCAGCGCCGTCCAGGTTTGCGGCGGAACTGGTGAAAACCCCGAGGTCGAAGATCAGGAGAATGACGACCTCGCCGATGAGCGCGATGCCCAGAATCCAGGCGGAGAGTTTGACATCGAAAAACGTCAGGATCGCGATCAGCGCCACCATGAAGAGCGCAAAGTACGGCCAGGGCACGTTGGCGCCCGTCAGCTCCAGAATCTTCAGGTTCATGAAATAGGCGAAGCCGCCGCATAGCGAAGCTTCGAACACCGAGTAGGCAACGACGGAAGCGAACCCCATCGCCATTCCCGCCTCGCGGCCGAGGCCATGACTGATGAAGGAATAGAAGCCACCCACGGCCGTCACCTTGCGAGCCATCGCGCAGTAGCCGACCGAAAAGATGAGCAGCACGATCGTCGCCACCATGAACGCCGCGGGCGTGCCGATGCCCTCGCCGTACCCGACCGCGATCGGCGTGTTGAACAGCATGGCCGAAATCGGCGCCGAGCCCGTCACGGTAAGGAAGAGCACGCCGATCAAGCCGACGGCCTTCGGATGCAGCAGATCGACGTCGCGACGCGCCGTGACGTCGTATCCCATTGCTCCGGAACCCGGCTTGCCTGCTGATGTAGTCTGACCCTGAGCCACTGTTGCCTCCTTGTTTGCCGCCATATGGGCGGGCGTCCCCAGACGAATCGCTTTTCTTGCGGCGACGTTACTATGTTGCGATTTCGCCGTCGACCCGTTTTGTGGTGTTTTGTGGCATCGCTTGCACCCGCGGGGCGAACGTCCATTGACACTCCCAGACGGTGCGGAGTCTAGCGCTTGCGCGCCGCCTTTCTTGACCCCTGGTGACAGGCATTTGACAGTTGATGACAGCCGCCGGGCTCACGCCAGCCGCGCCCAGGTCAACTCGTGCTTGTTGTGGTGCAGATGCATCAACCGTGCGCCCGGGATGGCGGCGAAGCGGCGGGCGGCCGCGTGGTCGGTGGCGCCCTGGAACTTGAGGGTGCAGACGAGGTTGCGCGCGCGGCCGGACTCCAGCCAGCGTTCCACCAGGGCAAGGAGCCGGGCCGGATAGCAGACGACGTCGCTGAACAGCCAGTCGACCGGACCGATCTCGGCGGGATCGAGCGCGAAGGCGCTCGCCTGCCGGAATTCCACCCCCGCCAAGGCGGCGATCTCCGGCGCCAGCGGCGCCTTGTCCACGCTGACCACGCGGGCGCCGAGGGACTGCAGGACCCAGGTCCAGCCGCCGGGGCTGCTGCCG
>DATIXH010000320.1:0-10055 GCA_035518775.1 Candidatus Acidiferrum sp. | reverse complement strand
CTTCTCCTGGTCGATTTCCAGGAGGAGCAGCGGCGGCATGCGCTCTATTCCGTCGCCGGCTTCGATCGCGTCATCGGCAACGCCCGGGCGCTGCTGGACGCAGCGCGCGGGCGCAAGCTGAGCGCAGTACACACGGCCTACCGGCGCGATTTCGAGCGCTGTCCGCCCCGCCCCTTCGAGCCGTTGGCCGAGGGCGGTGCGCCCGCCTTCAGCGACGCCACGGACCCGCTGACCGCGATCTGCGCCGAACTGGCGCCGGTCGAGGGCGAGACCGTCATCTACAAGAACGACGCCAGCGCCTTCTCGGAGGCGGGGCTGCGCGACGCGCTGCTCGCCCGCGACGCACGCTGGCTGATCATCGCGGGCGTCTGGACCGAGGCGTGCGTCGCCGCGACCGTCCGCGACGCCATCGTGGGCGGCTTTCGCGTGCTGCTGGTGAAGGATGCCTGCGGCAGCGGCACCGAGGCCATGCATCAGACCGCCGTCCTCAACCTCGCCAACCGGCTCTATGGCGGCGCGGTCTGCGATACGGCCGCGGCACTCCGGCTGATCGCCGGCGAGACGGCGGAGGTCTGGATGGCGGAGCGGCCGGTGCCGATCCTCTTCAACTATGCTGATGCCGCCGACCTCTATCGCAGCCTCTAGGCGGAAGTGCGCATATTGTCTGCGTAAACTTGCACATTTCGCACCGCGGCGGCAGCGCTAGCGTTTTGCGAAACGGCGCACAGACGAGGAGGCGATCATGACGCAGAGGACATCACCCCGCGAGCTCCATGCATTGACGGCAGCGGCCGCGTCCGGCCGCATCGGCCGGCGCTCCTTCATGCAGGGCGCCATCGCGCTCGGCCTGTCGATCCCGGCGGCGAGCGCGCTCTGGTCGAGGAAGGTCGTGGCGGCGACGCCGCAGAAGGGTGGGACGTTCCGGGTGGGCCTCGACGACGGCAACACCACCGACAGCATGGACCCGGCGACCACCAACTCGCGCTTCATGATCACGATGGCGCACACCCACAGGAATTTTCTCGCCGAGATCGCCCCCGACAACACCGCCGTCGGCGAGCTGGCGGAATCCTGGGAGGCCTCGCCGGACGCCAAGACCTGGACCTTGAAAATGCGCAAGGGCGTCGAGTTCCACAACGGCAAGTCGTTCGACGCGCATGATGCCGTGGCGACGCTCAACTACCATCGTGCCGAAAGCAGCAAATCGGCCGCCAAGTCGTTGCTGGCGTCGGTCGCAGACATCAAGGCGGAGGACAAGCAGACGCTCGTCATCACGCTGTCGAGCGGCAACGCCGACCTGCCCTACGTGCTGACGGACTACCACCTGGTCATGCTGCCGGCCGACGGCGAGGGCAAGGTGAGCTGGGGCAACCAGGCCGGCACCGGCGGCTACGTGGTGAAGAGCTTCGATGCCGGCGTGCGCGCCGGCCTGGAGCGCTTCCCGAACTACTGGAAGCAGGACCGGGCGCATTTCGACGCCATCGAATACATCGCGATCCCCGACGCGAGCGCGCGCCAGATCGCCCTCACGACCGGCGAGCTGGATGCCATGATCGAGGTCGACTTCGGCACCGTCGACCTGCTGGCGAACGACCCCAACATCCGGGTCGACGAGGTGCAGACCGGTACGCACGTCTCCATGCCGATGCACGCCGACGTCGCGCCGTTCGACAACCCCGACGTCCGGCTCGCGCTCAAATACGCCATCGACCGCGAGGCGACGGTGAAGAAGGTGCTGAACGGACACGGTTCGATCGGCAACGACCAGCCGATCAGCCCGATCATGCCGTTCTATGACAAATCCCTCGAACAGCGGAGCTACGATCCGGACAAGGCGCGGTTCCACCTGAAGAAGGCGGGGATGGAGAATCTCAAGGTCGACCTCTCGGCGGCCGATGCCGTCATCACCGGCGGCGTCGACATGGCGGTGCTCTATGGCGAGACCGCCAAGAAGGCCGGTATCCAGATCAACGTCGTGCGCGAGCCGAGCGACAGTTATTGGTCGGACGTCTGGCTGAAGAAGCCCTTCTGCCTGTCGGGCTGGGGGCAGCGGCCGACGCCGGATATCATCTTCACCCTCGGCTATGCCGCCGGCGCCGACTGGAACGACTCCCACTTCAAGGACGATCGCTTCAACCAACTCCTGGTAGCGGCGCGCGCGGAACTCGACACCGGCAAGCGCGCGGAGATGTACGGCGAGATGCAGCGCATCGTTCACGATACCGGCCCCGTCATTATCCCGTTCTTCCGCAACTGGATCTATGCGCGACGGGCGAACGTCGCCCACGGCGATATGCTCACCAGCAGCTGGCCCCTGGACGGCGCGCGTGCGTCGGAGCGTTGGTGGTTTGCGACATAAGAGGTAGGCGATTTCACGCGCAGCACTCGAACTCGACTGGCTCAACGGCAACGTCAAAACGCTGCGCGCCCGCTACGAACGCGCCTGTCGCATCGCGCTTTCGGGCCGCGACCGGTGGTCGATCATCGAGCGTTCGGGTCGGAGGCTCCGGCTCCTGATTCATGAGCCGACAGTGGCCAGCGCCGGCGACTGCGCCATCGTCTATTTCCACGGCGGCGGCTGGATCGTCGGCTCGCCGGAGACCCATGCGGACGTTGCCCGCGCGTTGTGCGAGAACAGCGGGCTGCGCGTCGTCTCCATCGACTATCGGCTGGCGCCGGAGCACAAGGCGCCGGCCCCGATCGAAGACGGGTTGGCGGCGCTGGGCGATCTGTTCTCAAGGAAGCCGAGCCAGGGCGGGGCGCGCCACGCGATCCTCTGCGGCGACTCCGCCGGCGGATCGATCGCGATGGCCGTCGGACGATCCGCGACCGGCGACATCGGGAAGCGGCTTCTCGGCGTCTGCAGTCTCTATGGCTGCTTCGGGCTGACGAGCAGTTCATCCCTACGGACGTTTGGCAGCCGGGAGCAAGGCCTCGATATCGCCTGCATCCGCCGCTATTGGCGACTTGCCAACGGCGGCTCAGGCCGCAGTCCCTATTCCATCGCCGCGCTGGAAGCGTCGTCCGGTCCGCCGGTCTATCTGATGATCGCGGGAATGGATCCGCTGCGCGACGATTCCCTGGCGCTGGCGCGCGCGTTCAAAGCGAAAGGTGCGGCGGTCGCCGTCGATCTTCACGAGCACGAGGCTCACGGGTTTCTGCAGGACGGACGCACACGAGCGCGTGTAGACTCGTCACTCGCGCGGCTCTCGGCTTGGATGCGCACTGTTGTTTTGCGCGGACGGCACTGAAGCGCTCGCCAGGCTGCGCTTCAAGTTGTAGGCGAGGAGCTGGCCGAAGCGGCTGTTGCCGAGGGGCTCGCCGTGGGAGCGCTGTACGAGGTCGAGGTCCGGGCCCTTGTTGCCCTCGATCAGGCGCGGGCCGTCGTCGAGGATGGCGATGTCCCAGCCGATGACCACGTGGTCGCTGAACGCGGTGGCATGGGCGCGGCGGGCGAGGTCGAGCACCTGCAGCCAGAGCGGGAGCTTGCGGCCGAGGATCTGCCCGCCGGTCTGGGGATGGCGCTCGCACCAGCCGGTGCCGGGGCCGAGGGCCATGGCGCCGTCGGTGGCGCGGCCGAGCACGCCGGTGCGGATGTCGACCTTGGCGAGGATGCCGCCGGCGTGGAAGTTGTCGACGACCGTGTTGACGCCCTGGGCCATGCGGAAGGCGGCGTTGGTGACCTCGTACTCGCCGCGCTCGTTGCGGCAGGTCATCACGCGCACCGTCGCGAGGGCGCCGCCGTTGCTGAGGTCGCGGAGCTCGCGGTGGTTCGTCAGGCGCGGCTGCACGATGTAGCCCTTGCGGGCGGTGAGGGTCAGCACCTGCAGGCGCGCCACCAGCGCGGCCGCGCTCAGCACATGGCCGTGGGCGTCGCGATAGAGGCCCTCGCCCAGATAGTCCCAGCGCTCGGCGCCGCGCCCGCCGGTGCCGCGGATCAGCTTCACGAACAGATCGATGGGGGGCAGCAGCGCGCCGTTGGTCTCGCGCTGCGCAACCGCGCCGTCGTGCAGCACCATGAGCACGGGCACGGCCGGCAGCTGGTAGTCGCGGCAGCGCTCGGTGAACAGGGCCTTGTCGCTGAGCATCTCGGTGCTGCGCAGCGCCGGCACGGATTCGCCGCCGTTGGTGCGGCGCAGGAACTCGTAGGCGAAGCGCTTGGTCTCGAAGCGGTGCAGATACTCGCCGGCGCGGCGGCGCTTGCCGTCGTCATGCAGCTCGAAGATGTAGTACCAGGGCGGCAGGATGGCGCGCGTGAGGACCATCGCCGCCTGCTCCCACGCCTGGCGCAGGATGCCCTTGCCGGTGCGGGCGCGCACCGACGGCCCGTTGCGCTGGGTGAAGAAGCCGATGAGCGCGGGCATCACGAAGGGCCAGGCCAGCAGGATGGCGACCGAGCCGGCGCGGGCGAGCGGCCCGCTTTGGCGCCAGAACTGGCGCTGGAACGTGCGATGCAGGAACGTGGCCGGCGTGCCGTCGTCGGGCATGCCCGCCCACAGGACGGCGGCGCCGCTGCCGAACTTCACGATCTCCTCGGCCCGCATCTTTCGCCCTCAGGCGAGCGGGCGGGCGCTGAGCCGCTCGAGCACGCGCAGCGGCGAGCGTTCTGGCTGGCGCATCGCCTTCACGTCGAGCCAGAAGGTGTGCTCGAAGGCGTACTGGCCCTTGAGCGCGCCGTGCAGCACGTTGTCGGTGAACAGCACCCAGGTGGAGCCGGGCGGGAACTCCACGACCTTGCGCGCCGTGTTCTTCTGGTAGTCGAGGTCGACTTTCGTAATGTTGCGCATCTGCCGCATGAGATCGTCATAGGGCGTGCGGAAGCCCTGGGTGATGCCGAGCTTATCCAGCAGCCAGCCGCTGCCGGGGATAGGCTGGCGCACCTTCGGCAGCAGGCGGCCGGCGAACTGCTCGAACGGCTCCTCGCCGAACTGCCAGACCCGCGGCCGCCCCTCCGGATCGATGTTGGTGAGCACGCGCAGGACGCGCCGTCCCTCGGTCGGGAAGAAGAAGAACGAGTCGACATGGAGGCGCTGGGGGCCGCTGCGCGGGCAGGGACGGAAGGTTGCCGGCCCCGGCGTGAGGCCGGGCAGGTAATCCGGCAGCAACTCGGCGACCAGGGTCTGCGCCCAGCCCGAGAAGCGCGCCATCATGGCCTGCAGCTCGTCGCGCGCGCCGCCTTCCAGCGTGGTCTTCAGCAGGCGCTGGCCGGCCGGCAGGTAAATGATGCGGGCGCGCCCGGAATGGCGCCGCGGCTGCTTCACGATGGCGGGGTCGAGGAAACCGTGCTCGCGGTTGGTCATGAGGAAAGCGTCGTGCGGGAGATAGAGCACGTCGCCGTTCTCCATCGCCTCCGCCGCATCGCGGTTCCGCGGCGCCCCGGCAACGCCGGGACGGCGATCAATCTCCACCATTTCGACCATGATCTACCTCGCTAAGGTGCCCGATCGGACGAACGTCGTTGCGGGAGCCGGCGGCGACAGGCGCGCACGAATCCGCTCTGGCAACAGTCAGCTCCAGTTCACTGACTGAAATCCTCGGGCACACAATGAAACAACTTACCGATTGGTAAGGTCAACCGCAAACCCGCGACATGGCGACGCAGCAGTCGATGTCAAATTGAAGACGGTGCGCCTCTTTTCCGTCCCCGGGCGGGCCGCAAGAAGCGGCTCGCCTGATCTTCTCTTGGGCGTTCTTTGCGAGGTTGCGGTGAAATGCTTCGCCTAGCTAGGCTAGGCCGTTGAAATCGTCGAGCAGGGCGGCGATGCGGCCGCTGTCGGATTGATCCATGATCTGGCGGGCGCAGCGCGATGCGCCCAGCAGGTCGAGCCCGCGGATGCGCTGCTTCACGCGCGCGAGCGCGGTGGTCGCCATCGACAGCTCGCGGATGCCGAGGCCGAGCAGCAGCGCGGCGTAACGCGGGTCGCCGGCGATCTCGCCGCAGACGCTGATGGGGATGCGGGCGCGCAGGGCAGCTTCGGTGGTGAACTGGATCAGCCGCAGCACCGCCGGGTGAAGCGGGTTGTAGAGGTGCGCCACCTGCTCGTCGCCACGGTCGATGGCGAGCGTGTACATGGTGAGGTCGTTGGTGCCGACGGCAAAGAAGTCGGCGACCTGGGCGAGCGCGTCGGCGGCCAGCGCGGCGCCGGGGATCTCGATCATCACGCCGAGCGGCGGCAGGGGATCGGCGATCCGGACGTTGCGGCGCTTCAGCCGGCGGACGACGCCGGCCAGGATCTCGCGCACCTGGCGCGCCTCGCTCACGGCCGAGACCATCGGCAGGAGGATGCGCACCGGCCCGTGGGCGCCGGCGCGCAGGATGGCGGCCAGCTGCGTCTCCAGCAGATCCGTCATCTTCAGCGACAGGCGGATGGCGCGCAGCCCGAGCGCCGGGTTGGCGCCGCCCGGCTGCACGTCGAGCGACGCCGCCAGCTTGTCGCCGCCGACGTCGAGCGTGCGCACCGTGACCGGGCGCCCGTCCATGGCCTTGAGGATGGCGCGCAGCGCCTGGTACTGCTCCTCCTCGTCCGGCAGGTCGGGCCGGTTCATGAACAGGAACTCCGTCCTGAGCAGGCCGACGCCCTCGGCGCCGGCGGCCACAGCCGCTTCGGCCTCGCGCGGCAGCTCCAGGTTGGCGAGCAGGGTGACGGCGGTGCCGTCGCGCGTCACCGCCGGCAGGCGCTTCAGGCCGGCAAGCTGGCGCGCGGCGCGCGCGAACTCGCCGCGGCGGCGCTCGTAGTCGGTGAGCGTCGCCGGCTTCGGGCGCACGACGACGCGGCCGGCGCTGCCGTCGACGACGATGAGATCGCCGGTGCGCACCTGGGGCACGAAGTCGGCGAGGCCGAGCACGGCCGGCAGGCCGAGCGAGCGCGCCATGATGGCGGTGTGGCTCTCGGTGCCGCCGACCGCGGTGGCAAAGCCGCCGATGACCTCCGGATCCATGAGCGCCGTGTCGGCCGGCGTGATGTCCTCGGCGATGACGATGCTGCCCGCGGGCAGGAGCGAGAAGGCCTGGTAGGGCGTGCGCGTGAGGTTGCGGATCAGGCGGTCGCCGACCTCGCGGATATCGGCGGCGCGGGCAGCGAGATAGGCGTCGTCGAGTTCGGCGAAGCTCTGCGCCACCTGGGTGATCTCCGCGCGCACGGCTGCCTCGGCGTTGACGCGCTGCTCGGCGATGCGGCGCTCGACGCCGCGCACCACGCGGGAGCCGCTCAGCATCTGCATGCGGGCGTCGAGCAGGAAGCCCAGCTCCTCGGCGGCGGTGCCGTGCAGGGCAGCCGACTTGTCCTTGAGCTTCTTCAGCTGGCGCTGCGCCTTGGCGAGAGCGTCGGCGAAGCGCTGCAGCTCAGCCGCTACCGCGTCCTCGGCGATGGTGTATTCGGGCACGTCGATGAAGCCGGCCTCGACCACATGGGCGGGGCCCATGGCGATGCCGGGGGAGACACCGAGGCCGTCGAAGACGCGCTCGGCCCGCAGGCGCCCGCGACGGGCGGCGCCCTCGCGCTTGCGCTCAGCTTTCATCGAACTTGCGCGCCACCAGCTCGGTCAGCGCCTCCATGACCGCGGCGGCGTCGCGGCCGCTGGCGCGCACCTCGATCTCCGTGCCGGGTCCGGCCGCCAGCATCATCAGCCCCATGATCGAGCTGCCGGAGACGGTGACGTCGCCCTTCACGACCGTGACGTCGGCGGAGAACTGGCCGACCAGCTTCACGAACTTGGCGGCGGCGCGCGCATGCAGGCCGCGCTGGTTGCGGATCTCGAGCGTGCGGATGACGACATTGGCGGCGGAGGGCGTGAGGTCGGAGGTCATTCAACGATCGACGGCTGCATTGCGGCCAGTGCGTCCTTCGACAAGCTCAGGATGAGGGGAAATCTTGGTGGGACCAAGAAAGCACCTCATGCTGAGCTTGTCGAAGCACGCACGCGACCGGTCCCAGTGTCCCCTTTCTTGCGATCGTCAGTTGCGGGCCTCGTCGAGGAGCTGGGAGGCGACGTTGATGTATTTGCGGCCGGCGTCCTGGGCGGCCGAGACCGCAGCCGCGAGCTTGGCCGAGTTGCGCAGCGAGGCCAGCTTGATCAGCATCGGCAGGTTGATGCCGGCGATGACCTCGACGTTGGCGCGGTCGAGCACGGAAATCGCGAGATTCGAGGGCGTGCCGCCGAACATGTCCGTCAGCAGCACCACGCCGTCGCCGTCGTCCACCTTCTTGATGCTGTCGAGGATGTCGCGTCGTCGCGCCTCCATGTCGTCCTCGGGGCCGATGCAGACGGCGGCGACGCGCTGCTGCGGCCCGACCACATGCTCGAGCGCGGCGATGAACTCCGTCGCCAGACGCCCGTGGGTGACGAGAACCATGCCAATCATCATCGACTTCCCTCTTCTACCCCAAGTTTCGTTTCATTTAGGATTCGTCGACCGTGAGGCCGGCGGCGTCGCGGTGGCGGACGCCGACCATGCGGTCGTGGGCGGCCAGCCAGCCGGCCAGCCGCTCGGCGATGAACACCGAACGATGGCGGCCCCCGGTGCAGCCGATCGCGATGGTGACGTAGCTCTTGCCCTCGCGCTCGAAGGAGGGCAGCAGCGGCAGCAGCAGCGCGGTGAGCGACGCGAAGAACGGCGCATAGGCGGGATCGCTCTCGATGAAGCGGGCGACCGGCGCATCGCGGCCGGTGAGCGGGCGGAGCGCCGGGTCATAGTGCGGGTTCTTCAGGAAGCGCACGTCGAACACCAGATCGGCCTCGCGCGGCAGGCCGTGGCGATAGGAAAACGAGACTACCGAGAAGGCCAGGCCCGGTCGCCGGTTGAGCGCGAAGTGGCCGCGCAGCACGCGCTTCAGGTCGCCGATCGCGAAATCGGTCGTGTCGATGACGAGGTCGGCGCGCTCGCGCAGCGCGGCCAGCAGCTGCCGCTCCTGGCGGATGCCGTCGGCGACCGGGCGGTCGAGCGCCAGCGGGTGGCGGCGGCGCGTCTCGGTGAAGCGACGGCGCAGGCTCTCGTCGGCACAGTCGAGGAACACCAGCTGCACGTCGTACGGCGCCTCGGCCTTCAGCCGCTCGAGTCGATCGCTGAGGGCGAAGGCGGTGAAGTCGCGCGTGCGGCTGTCGATGCCGACGGCGAGCGCGCGCTCGGCCCCCGTTGTGTCGCCGGCCAGTCCGCTCAAGAACATGAGCGGCAGATTGTCGACCGCCTCATAGCCGAGATCCTCGAGAATCTTCAGCGCCGTCGAACGGCCGGCGCCGGACAGGCCGGTGACCACGAGCAGACGCCGCCGCTCGGGGTCCGCCGAATCAAGATCCCCCGCGGCGGCATCGGCGGCCGCCGACGTCTTGTTGTCGTTCATGGCGGCGGGATTATAGAGCGCGGACCGGCTCGCACGGCAAGCCGAACCTTCGCGGCCGCCGATGGTTCCGCGGCCGACAATCTTAACAAAGGCAGGGCGACGCCGAGCAGCTCCACCGTTATGGATTCGGGCAGCCGTTCGAGCGCGGCGACGGGGACCAGGTCGATGACGAGATCGAGCGACGCCTCGGCGACGGAGGGCACGGGCAGGATGCCCAAGCCGCGCAGCTCGAGGCGCCCGCGCACGGCATCGGGCGCGCCGGCGGGCAGGCGCGCGAACAGCCGCTCACCCTGGCGGCGCAGCTCGATGCCATCGTCGGCCACGAGCCGGGCGTCGCCGTCGATCAGCTGCAGCGCCAGCTCCGACTTGCCGCTGCCCGGCGGGCCCCGCAGCAGCACGCCGAGCCCCTCGACGACCACGCAGGTGGCCTGGATGAACATCGCAGAAGGATTCACCGCCGAGTTCCCATCGACCGCATCGGCACGCAGGGCGCGAAAACAAAACTGCGGGCACAACCTCCTCCCGTGTCACCCCGGCGAAAGCCGCTATGGGATGCACACAAGTTGGCGAGTCGGATCAATCGCTTGCATGAGCCTGGGATTGCGGCCGTGCGTCCTTCGACAGGCTCAGGATGAGGGTTTTTCTTCGTGCCACCAAGATTTCACCTCATCCTGAGCCTGCCGAAGGACGCAGGGCGGTCTTGCAGAAATGTGAACC
>DATIXH010000319.1:0-14198 GCA_035518775.1 Candidatus Acidiferrum sp. | reverse complement strand
CGGGCGAGGTTCGTGATGCCCTTCTTCAGGGCCTCGATGTTCTCCTTGCCGAGATCTTCCTTGGCGACGCCGCCATGCATCTTGAGGGCGCGCACCGTGGCGACGATGACGACGGCGCTCGGCTTCAGGCCGGTCTTGCGGCACTTGATGTCGAAGAACTTCTCGGCCCCGAGGTCGGCGCCGAAGCCGGCCTCGGTCACCACGTATTCGCCGAGCTTGAGCGCGGTCTTGGTGGCGATCACGGAGTTGCAGCCGTGCGCGATGTTGGCGAACGGGCCGCCATGGACGAAGGCCGGGTTGTTCTCGAGGGTCTGCACGAGGTTCGGCATGACCGCGTCCTTCAGCAGGACGGTCATGGGGCCGTCGGCCTTGAGATCGCGGGCGTAGACGGGCTTCCGGTCGCGCGTGTAGGCGACGATGATATTGCCCAGGCGTCGCGTGAGATCCTGCAGGTCGGTGGAGAGGCAGAAGATCGCCATCACCTCCGACGCGACGGTGATGTCGAAGCCGTCTTCGCGCGGGAAGCCATTGGAGACGCCGCCGAGCGAGGACACGATGCTGCGGAGCGCGCGGTCGTTCATGTCCATCACGCGGCGCCAGGTGATGCGGCGCTCGTCAATGGCGAGCTCGTTGCCCCAGTAGACATGGTTGTCGATGAGGGCGGCGAGCAGGTTGTTGGCCGTGCCGATGGCGTGGAAATCGCCGGTGAAATGGAGGTTGATGTCCTCCATCGGCACGACCTGGGCATAGCCCCCGCCGGCCGCACCGCCCTTCACACCGAAGCAGGGGCCGAGGCTGGGCTCGCGCAGGCAGATCACGGCCTTCTTGCCGATGCGGTTGAGGCCGTCGCCGAGACCGACGGTGGTGGTGGTCTTGCCTTCGCCCGCCGGCGTCGGCGTGATGGCGGTGACCAGCACGAGCTTCCCGTCCGGGCGGTCCTTCAGGCCGTTGATGAAGTCGAACGAGACCTTCGCCTTGCTGGGGCCGTAGCGGTAGAGGTGCTTCTCCTCGATGCCGAGCTTGGCCGCCACCTGCTCGATCGGCAGCATCTTGGCCGCCCGCGCAATCTCGATATCGCTTCCGACTTTCTTGGCCATGGGTCTCGGTCTCTCGGGTCTGCGTTGGGGTGATGCAATGTAGGGGCGACCAGCGGGCCGCCCCTACAAGAATTTCTCGCGCCGCAATTTACCGGTTTGCACTGGTGCGAATAGTCCGGCGGCGACAGCTAGTTGCGACAAATCGCAGCGGCATCGGATGCCCGTAGGGGCGCGCTGCGCGCGCCCGCGGCGCCACAGCCGCAATCGCCGGAGTCTTGCCCGACCACGGGCGGGCGCAGCCCGCCCCTACATGAGACCGTGTCAGCAATCCAGCGTGTGCTCCAGCTCCCACTGGGTCAGGTGGCGGCAGTAGCTGTTCCAGTCGTCCATGCGCAGCTTGAGATAGCTGTCGATGACGGCGTCGCCGAAGGCCGCGCGCAGCATCTTGCTCTTGTCGGTGGCGCGCAGGGCGTCGAGGAGGTTGAGGGGGAGCTTCCTGGCGTTCTTAACCGTGTGGCCTTCGGTGTACATGTTGATGTCCAGGCGCTTGCCGGGGTCGCGGTGGTTGGCGGCGCCGTCGAGGCCGGCGGCCAGCACGCCGGCCTGGATCAGGTAGGGGTTGGCGGCGCCGTCCATGAGGCGCAGCTCGAAGCGGCCGGCGTCGGGAATCCGCACCATGTGCGTGCGGTTGTTGCCGCCGTAGGTGATGGTGTTGGGCGACCAGGTGGCGCCGGAGAGGGTACGCGGCGCGTTGATCCGCTTGTAGCTGTTCACGGTCGGGTTGAAGAAGGAGCAGAGCGCCTCGGCGTTGTGGATGACTCCGCCCAGGAACTCGTAGGCCAGCCTGGAGAGGCCGAGCTCACCCTTGGCGTCGTGGAAGAGGTTGGTCTTCCCCGTCTTGTCCCAGACCGAGACGTGGGCGTGGCAGCCGTTGCCGGTGAGGTTCAGGAACGGCTTCGGCATGAAGGACGCCCGGAAGCCATGCTTCTCGGCGATCGATTTAACCATGTACTTGAAGAAGGCGTGGCGGTCGGCCGTAACCAGGCAGTCGTCGAACTCCCAGTTCATCTCGAACTGGCCGTTGGCGTCCTCATGGTCGTTCTGGTAGGGCTTCCAACCCAACGCGAGCATGCTGTCGCAAATCTCTGTAATGACATGATATCTTCGCATCAGCGCCTGCTGGTCGTAGCAGGGCTTCTCCTGGGTGTCGTCGCCGTCGCTGATGGCCTTGCCGTCGTTGGCCAGGAGGAAGAACTCGCACTCGACGCCTGACTTCATGCGGTGGCCCTGCTTGGCCGCGGCCGCGATCTGGTTCTTCAGCATCTTGCGCGGATAGGCCTCGACCTCCTTGCCGTCCATGATCAGGTCGCTGGCGAGCCAGCCCACCTCCGGCTTCCAGGGCAGCTGGATCAGGCTGGCGGCGTCGGGCTTGGCGAAGAGGTCGGAGTCGGCCGGGGTCATATCGAGCCAGGTCGCGAAGCCGGCGAAGCCGGCGCCGTCGCGCTGCATGGCGCCGATGGCCGCCGCCGGCACCAGCTTGGCGCGCAGCCCGCCGAAGAGATCGACGTAGCTGATGAGGAAGTACTTAATCTTGCGTTCTTTGGCGACCTTCTCGAGATCGGCGGCCATGGTCGGCTCCCCTGTGCTTGCGGCTGCGGATGGTCGCACGGGGCCGGCGATCGTTGCGACCGCTCGACGACGCGATGGATCCTGTCCGCTTGCCCCCGTTTGATTGTGCGAATTCTGTACCCCGCCGCAGCGGAGCGCGCTATTTTATCGTCTCCGGGCCGGGACGCTAACGGATCACCTGTCCGGAATCAATGTTAAGAAACAAATTTTACTGGGAGGAATAATGGCAGCGTATTGCACTGCCGTCGCCAATCCCGAAAGCCGTGACCGAAAAGAGCACAGCGAGCACCGCGGCGGCGACATTGGTGTCAAGCGTGTGGCACCTCTTGAATCTGATCAGGAAATCCTGATTATACGCGGGCAACAGGGAGAGAAGCGCCATCGGGACAAGAATGCAGTCCCAACGCCGCGACAGTTTGTCACGCACGTCACCGGCAGCCTTCCTATCGCCGGTTTTGCAGTGCAACATGAGGCGGGAAATCGTTGGCTGTGGCACAGAATAAAGAAGAGCAATGGGTCAGCCACCGTCCGTACCGAGATAGGCGCAACCAGACGGCCGGCGTAGCGCGGCAGCGCTGCGATGAGCGTGGCTGGTCGCGGGATCGATCTCTGGGAAGGATGGCATGCCGTCGTACCGGTCGATCGAAGGCCGGAAGGCAGCGGCCGACAACAACAAGAAGACGAGAACCAACGCGTATGACCCTTGCCAACCGAAAGTTCAGCCGGCGATCGATGCTGACTTCCGGCGCCGCAGCAGCACTGTGCGGCGGCGTAAGCGGGCTGTGGCCCGCGCGGGCAGTACGTGGCGCGACGCTGGCGGAGCCGTCGGCGCCCTTCACCGTCTCCTGGCTGCATCAGCGCGTGCGCGAGCTGGCGGGCCGCCCGTTCGAGCCCGTAAAGATCGACCTGCCGGCGCCGCTGACGGACATGAATTTTACCCAGTACCATGACATCCGGTTCCGCGGCGACCAGGCGCTCTGGCGCGATCTGAACCTGACGTTCGAGGCGCAGTTCTTCCATCTCGGTTACCAGTACCGCGAACCGGTGCACGTCTTCGACGTGGTCGACGGCGTTGCCCGCGAGGTCGTGTATGCGCCGGCCCTGTTCGACTACGGCAAGAGCGGCATCGATCCGGGTTCGCTGACGGCGCTCGGGTTCTCCGGCTTTCGCCTGCACTATCCGCTGAACCGGCCCGACTATCGCGACGAGGTGGCGGTTTTCCAGGGCGCCAGCTACTTCCGCTGCCTCGGTCGCGGCGAGGGCTTCGGGCTTTCCGCCCGCGGCCTGGCCGTCAACACCGGCCTTTCGGAAGGCGAAGAGTTTCCCGCCTTCCGCAGCTTCTGGCTGGAGCGCCCGCAGGCGGGAGCGGCCGAGATCAAGCTGCATGCCCTGCTGGACAGCCCGAGCGTGGCCGGGGCCTACAGCTTCGCCATCCGGCCGGGGGAGACCACGGCGGTCGACGTCAGCGTGTTCCTGATGGCCCGCAACACTATCAAGCTGATCGGGCTGGCGCCGCTCACCAGCATGTATTTCTTCGGCGAGAACGACCGCCAGGGCGTCGACGACTACCGGCCGGAGGTGCACGATTCCGACGGCATGGCCATCTGGCATGCGAGCGGCGAGTGGCTGTGGCGCCCGCTCATCAATCCGGCCGAGCTGGCCGTCACCTCGTTCGGCGGCGACGCCCCGCGCGGCTTCGGTTTGCTGCAGCGCGACCGCGACTTCGCCAGCTATGAAGACCTCTACACCCATCCGGAGCGCCGGCCGTCGCTATGGATCGAGCCGCTGGCCGGCTGGGGCCGTGGCGAGATCCGCCTGATCGAAATCCCGAGCGACCAGGAAATCCACGACAACATCGTCGGCTTCTGGGTGCCGGAGAAGCCCGTGGCCGCCGGCGACACCGTCGAGATTTCCTACCGCCTGCACTGGGGTGACACGCCGCCGTTCCAGCCGCCCGGTGCGGTCGTGCGGGCGACCCGCATCGGCCGGGGTAAGGTCGACAACGCCCGGCGCTTTGCCGTCGACTTCGCCGGCGGCGACCTCCCGCACCTGCCGCCGGACGCGGCTATCGAGGCTGTCGTGACGGCCTCCGCCGGCAAGATCGACGAGGTGATCGTGCAGGAGAACCAGCCGATCGGAGGGTGGCGCGCCCTCTTCGATTTCCTCCCGGACGATAATAATCCGGCCGACCTCCGTTGCTTTTTGCGCCAGCAGGACAAATTTCTAAGCGAAACCTGGAGCTATCGATGGATGCGGTAAGTGTCATGCGGCACGAGCGCCAGCCGGCGCCGGCCGTGCTTGACCTGTTGAGGTCGTTGGGCGTGCGCGATCCCAACACGCTCTATGCGCTCGCCGCCCGGCTGCCGGCGGCGCCGCCCGACGGCGCCGGCGATCCGGCGCGCGCCGCGCGGGTGATCCTGGGCGAGTGGTTCGGCCGGCTGCTGGAGCGGCCGGAACTCGACGCCGAGCAGGCCTTTCTTGTGGGCCGCGCCGCCTTCGTGGGGCTCGACGGCGGTAGCCGCTATCCGGGCGCCCTCATGGCCGATGAACCGCCGGCCGAACTGTGCGCCGAGCTTCGCCAAGGCGTACCCCTACCCTCTCCGGCCGCGGCGCCGGCCGCCATGCTCGTCCAATCGCTCGATCCGCCGGCGCTGCTGGCGCCGGTCGCGGCGCTGCTGCGCGGCACGCGAACCAAGGGCGCCAACGCGGCATGAGGTCGTGAGCAGCCGATGTTCGTGAGGAAGCCCCTGCATTTCGGACCGCGCCCGGATCTGATCCGGGTGGTGCTGTTCTCGCTCACCGTGGCGACGACCGCCATGGCGGGCTCGCAGTTCCTGCAGATCTTCGACGATCATCGGGCGGAGTTCTTCGAGGTCTCGCTGCTGCTGCTGTTCGTCATCGGCTTCTGCTGGCTGGCGCTGTCGTTCTGGTCGGCGATCGGCGGCTTCCTGTCGCTCGGCTGGCATTGGCAGTGGCGCGGCCTGCGGATGCCGATGGCCGACGAAGCGTGCAAGCCGCTCGCCGGCCGCACGGCCATCCTGATGCCGATCCACAACGAGGATCCGGCGCAGGTCTTCTCCGCGCTGCAGGCCATGTACGAGGACCTGCAGGCCGCCGGCGCGCTCGAGACGTTCGAGTTCCTGATCCTCAGCGACAGCACCGACCCCGACGCCTGGATCGCCGAGGAGGCCGCCTGGCGGCTGCTCTGCCGGCAGGTGAAGGGCGACGGGCGCATCTTCTACCGCAAGCGCCGCCGCAACACCGCCCACAAGAGCGGCAACATCGCCGATTTCTGCCGGCGCTGGGGCGGGCGCTACGATCACATGGTGGTGCTCGACGCCGACAGCCTGATGACGGCCGATGCCCTCGTCACGCTCGTGCGCCTGATGAACGACAACCCGCGCGTCGGCCTGATCCAGGTGCCGCCGACGATCGTGAAGGCCGAGACCCTGTTCGGCCGGCTGCAGCAGTTCGCCAGCCGGCTGTACGGGCCGGTGTTCACGGCCGGCACCGCGCTCTGGCACCAGGGCGACGGCAACTACTGGGGCCACAACGCCATCATCCGCACGTCGGCCTTCGCCGGCCACTGTGGCCTGCCCATCCTGCCGGGCCGCAAGCCGTTCGGCGGCCACGTCATGAGCCACGACTTCGTCGAGGCGGCGATGCTGCGGCGCGCCGGCTGGCAGGTCTGGATGGTGCCGGACCTCGGCGGCAGCTACGAGCAGACGCCGCCGACCCTGATCGAGCATGCCAAGCGCGACCGCCGCTGGTGCCAGGGCAACCTGCAGCA
Organism: Candidatus Acidiferrum sp.; assembly: GCA_035518775.1. Classification (GTDB taxonomy): domain Bacteria; phylum Pseudomonadota; class Alphaproteobacteria; order Dongiales; family Dongiaceae; genus JBGPEQ01. The sequence goes on along the minus strand of DATIXH010000319.1, from coordinate 7,742 downwards.
TATGCGCGTGCTGCCGGCCAAGGGCCTGCATGCCCTGAGCCGCCTGCACCTGTTCACGGGCATCATGTGCTACGTGGCCTCGCCGCTCTGGCTCGCCTTCCTGGCCGCGGGCATCGCCTTCTTCGCCTGGCGGATGGCGCATCCGCCGAGCTATTTCGCGCAGTACGTCACGCTGTTCCCGCTGTGGCCGAAGTTCGATGAGTCGGTAGCGATCGGTCTCGCCGTCCTGGTCTTCGCCATGCTGCTGGTGCCGCGCCTGCTCGGCTTCGTCTACGCGCTCGCGAGCCGCCAGCGGCGGGCCGCCTATGGCGGCGGCGGACGGATGCTGGCCAGCCTCGTCATCGAGCTGCTGCTGTCGACCCTGATGGCGCCGGTGCTGATGCTGCTGCAAAGCTGGTTCGTGGTCAGCATCCTCGCGGGACGCACGGCCGGCTGGGGATCGCAGCGCCGCGACGGCGAGGCGATCAGCTGGAAGGAGGGCTGGTCGGCGCTCGGCTGGCAGAGCGTCGTCGGCATCGCCCTGACGGTCTTCGTCGCCCGCGCGGCCACGGACCTCATGTGGTGGCTGGTGCCCCTGCTGGCCGGCTTGTCCCTGGCGGTGCCCCTGACCGTGCTCACGACGCGCCGCCGGCTGGCTGCGACCTTCGCGCGGCTGGGCCTGCTGCTGACGCCCGAGGAGACCGCGCCACCCGCGCTGCTCGTGCGGGCCGACCGGCTCGAGGCGACCTGGCGCACGATGCTGGGAGCGCGCAGCACTGCGTTGCGCCGCCTGACGAGCGAGCCGCCGCTGCTGGCCCTCCACCTCGCCCTCCTGCCCCATCATTCCGAATGGCAGGCGGTCGATGCCGAGGTGCTCGCGAGCGCGCGCAGCAAGCTCTCGGCGAGCGGCGATCCCGCGACGCTGACGCGGCCGGAGGTCACCGCGCTGCTGTTCGACCCGCCCTTCCTCGAGGGCCTGGCGGCCGGGCACGAGCTGCCGGAGGCCGCGCGCATCGGTACCGCGACGGAGCCGCTGCCGGCGGCGGCGTAACCGGAATTCGTGCCAACGGCGGGCGCGACAGGCGCGCCCCTACTCCACGCCTTCGCGCGCGTAGCAGATGATCGACAGGAAGCGGATCGGGAGCTTGCGCAGCTCGTCCGGGCCGTGGGGGGCGTCGGCATCGAAGAACAGGGAATCGCCGGGGCGCATGACGTACGTCTTGTTGCCGTGGCGGTAGCCGACCTCGCCCTCCAGCATGTACAGGAACTCGACGCCGGCATGCTGGAAGATCGGGAAGACGTCCGACTTCTCCGTGAGCGTGATCAGGTAGGGCTCGACCGCGATGTTCTTGCGGAGCGTGTGGCCCAGCAGCTGATACTGGTGGCCGGCCCGCGTGCCGCGGCGCTCGATGGTGAGCCCCTGCCCGGCCGGCACGAAGGTGGCGTCGCGCTCCTCCTCGTAGCGACGGAAGAAGGCGGTGACCGGCACCTGCAGCGCGCGCGACAGCGCCTGCAGCGTGTCGAGCGATGGCGACGTCATGCCGTTCTCGATCTTCGAGAGCATGCCGGCGGAGAGATCGGCGAGCTTGGCGAGATCGGCCACGGTCATGTCGAGCTTCTTGCGGAACTCGCGGACCTCTCGGCCGATGGCGATCTCGAGCTGGGCGTGGGTGGCGCCGACGAGGCCGTGAGGATCCTGAAACGCCGGCGCCGTAGCGCGCGGCGCAGCTCGCGCCTTGGCGGGGTGGCCGCTGGCTCGCACCGTCGTCTGGGTCGCTTTGCCGTCGCTCTTCTTCAACCGCCACCCGCCAGTTGCCGCAGGGCGGACCAGCCGACGGGGCCGCCGTCGAATTCCGCCATGGCATCGCGCACGCAGGTCCAAAGGTACAAGGCGGACGCGCTGTCGGCCAGCAGGTGAAACGCGGGCGTGCCGCCGAGATCGGCGCGGATGACGATGGCGCTCATCTTGGCGACCGAGGTCTGGGCGATGGCGCCGGTGGCGAAGCGATGCCGGCGCAGATCGACGCCGCAGATCTTGGCGAACATCCCAGGAGCCTGCTCGCCCGCGACCAGGAACCAGGCATGGCTCTCCGCGCGCGGCATGGGATAGCCGATGAGCCGGCGCGGTTGCTCGCTGCCCCACCCCCAGGCGGCATTGAGGCGGCGGATGAGTTCGCCGCCGCCCGCGAGGCTGTCGATCAGGAAGATCTCGGTCGGCGCCAGGCGGGCCGCCAGCTCGCCGCCGGCCTGAGGATAGGCGCGATTGCTGTCGGGGCCGATCGTGAGGCCCTGGGCGGTCAGCCACTCCACCGTGCCTGCACCCTTGAAGCCGGTGCGCGGCAGGACCGAGAGGTCGGCTATGCCCAGGCGGCGCGCCTGCGCGGCCTCGACCTCCACCGGCTTGCCGAAGTCGACGGCGATGGCGGCATCGTTGAGCGGCGCGAAGCGCGCACCCGCCTCCTGCAGCGCCCGGTAGAGGAAGCTGCGGCGCGGGAAATTCGTGGGCGAGGCATCCGACATCGCTCACATCTCCTGCCGCTTGTTTTCGGGGTCATAGAAGGGGATCGGGATGACCGCGGCCTGGATGATGCGGCCGCCGGCGACCTTGATGTCGAAGCTCTTGCCGGGCTCGGCCTGGTCAGGCGCGACATAGGCGAGGCCGACCACCTTGTCGAGCGAGGGCGAGCGCACGGCCGAGGTCACCCGGCCGACGATCTCCGGGCCGCGCACGACCAGATGGCATTCCTCCGGCGGCGGCGCCGACGGATCGGCCAGCGTGAAGCCGACGAGCTTGCGCGTCAGGCCCTTGGCGTTCTGGATCGCGATCGAGCGCTGTCCGACGAAGAACGGCTTGGTCTTTGCGATGGCCCAGGGCATGTCGGCCTCGTAGGGGTGCGTGAGGCCGTCGGTGTCCTGGCCGATGATGATGTGGCCCTTCTCCAGGCGCAGCACGCGCTGGGCCTCGACGCCGAACGGGCGGATGCCCTGCGGTTTGCCTGCCTCCATGAGGGCGTCCCAGACATGCTCGCCGTAGTGCGCGGGCATGTGGATCTCGTAGCCGAGCTCGCCGACGAAGCCGACGCGCAGCAGGCGGCAGGGCACGCCCGCCACCGTCGCCAGACGCACGCCGAGATAGGGGAAGGCCGTGGGCGACAGATCGGCGTCGACGCAGAGTTTCTGCAGGACCTCGCGCGAGCGCGGTCCGGCGATGTTGACGCCGGCATAGGCGGCGGTGACGTTGGCGACGTCGACGTTGAGACGCCACTGCGCGTTCCAGAACAGCATGGCGCGATAGACGCCGTCGACGCCGCTGGTCGTGGCGGTGACGTAGAAATGCTCGTCGTGGAAGCGGCAGGCGACGCCGTCGTCGATGACGGCGCCGGCCTGGTCGGTCATCAGCACGTAGCGCGAGCGGCCGACCGGCAGCTTCGTGTAGGTGAAGGTGTACATGCGGTTGAGGAACTCGGCCGCGTCGGGACCGCGCACATCGAGACCGCCGAGCGTGGAGACGTCGATCAGCCCGACGTTGTTGCGGACGCTCAGCACCTCCTCGCGGATCGCCCTCTCGCGCTCGGCCGACTTGCCGTAGTAGGCGGGGCGCCACCACAGGCCGGCCGGCATGAAGCGGGCGCCCAGCTCGACATGGCGGTGATGCATGGCCGTGCGGCGCTCCGGCTCGAACACGCGGCCGGCCATGTGGCCGAACTTCTCAGGGATGAAGGGCGGGCGCTGGGTGGTGACCTTCATGCCGGCGAGGTCGCGGCCCATCTCCTTGGCGAGGATGCGCACGGCCGCGACCGCCGAATGCTTGCCCTGCGAGGGGCCCATGCCGACGGTCGTATAGCGCTTCAGCAGCTCGATGTCGTCGTAGCCGTCGGCGACGCCGTGGATCAGGTCCTTCACCTGCAGGTCTTCGTCGAAATCGACGAAGTCCTTGCCCCGCTTGTGATGGAAGATCGGCCAGGGATGGGTCTGATTGAGGCCGCCGCGGTCGATCGGCGCCGACGGCTCGTCGCCGGCCGCGAAGCCCGCATCCCGCGCCGCCGCCCAGCCGGCGCGCCGGCCCTCCGCCACGACCGCATCGAGGCCGTGCGTGCCGGCGACCGATCCGGCGGCGAACAGATGAGGCGGCAGCGCCGATGGCTCGTACACATGAGTCCGGTCGTTGTAAGCGAACTCGGCGCCGGCGTGATGAAGCAGATGGGCCAGGGGCGTCGAGCCCACGGACATGCAGAGCAGATCGCAAGGAATCGATTCCGCGGCGGCGTCGGCCGCCCCGTCGCCGTTCACGGCCGCCACCAAGACGCCGCTGATGCCGCGTTTGCCCAGCGTCGGGATCGCTTCGACCACGGCGCTGCCTGTGATGATACGGAGATTGAGAGCCTGCGCGGCCGTCACATGTGGCGACGGCAGGACATCGGCGCGCAGGTCAACGATCGCATTGACGGCGACGCCGGCCTCGACGAGATCGGCCGCGACGGCGTACCCGTCGGCATTGGCGGTGACGACCACGGCCGCGCGGCCCGGGCGCACGCCATACAGGCGGATCAGCCGTTGCGCCGCCGAACCCAGCATGACACCGGGCAGATCATTGTTGCGGAATACCGCGGGCTGCTCGAGCGCCCCGGTCGCGATCACGCTGGCCTTGGCGCGCAGCTTGTACAGACGATTGCCGCGGATGACGGGGAACCAGTTGTCGGCGAAATGTCCGGTGCAAACCGCGCCCGCCACGACACGGATGTTCGAGCGGGCGGCAATGGCCTGCGCCGCCTCTTCCGCCAGGGCGCGGCCGCTCCGCTCGTTGGCATCGAAGCGGCCATAGGTCAGGGAGCCGCCGACTTGCGCGCCGTCGTCGACCAGGATCACCTCGGCACCGGTGTCGGCCGCCTGCAGCGCGGCCGCGATGCCGGCCGGGCCGCCGCCGATGACGGCGACGTCGGCGAACAGGTACTCCTTGTCGTAGTAGCCGTGATGGGCGGCGGTGTTAACCTTGCCGAGGCCGGCGCGCTTGCGGATGAACGGCTCCCAGAACTTCCAGGCGCCCTTCGGCCGGTAGAAGGCCTTGTAGTAGAAGCCGGGCGGCAGGAAGCGCCCGAACATCTCGATCCAGGTCTCGCCGTCGTGTTCGAGGCTGCCGCTGTAGTTCTGGCCCTCGACGACCAGGTCGTCGCTGATCGCGCGGCGGTCGGCCAGCACGTTCGGTTCGTCGCCGATCTGCACCAGCGTGTTGGCGTCGAGCCCGGCCATGGTGAGGATGCCGCGCGGGCGGTGGTACTTGAACGAGCGCGAGAGGATCCAGACGTCGTTGGCGGCCAGCGCGCTGGCGATGGTGTCGCCGGCGAAGCCCCCGTAGGCACGACCCTCGAACTGGAACGCGATCGTCTTGCTGCGATCGAGCAGGCTGCCGGCGGGTGCCGGCAACCGGTTCACGCCAGTCATCGCGTCCCCTCCCCGCCTTTCGGCCTGGCGGCGAAGTCGACGCGGTCCTTGAACAGCTCGCCGGCGGGATAGGTGCGGATGATCTCGTCGGTCACGGTGTTGCGCTCGGCGATGAACCAGAACGAGGTCGGCACGTGGCACCACCATTCGCGCACCACGCCGGCCGTGTTGTTCTCCAGGAAGACGTAGGCGCCCCAGTCGCGATCCGATCCGCCGTTCGGATCGGGCATCGGCTTCACCTCGCCACCCCAGACGAATTCGGAGATGTTGCGCGGGCCGTTCAGCGGGCAGTTCAGGATCTTCATGTGCCGGTTCGCGTCGATTTGCAGAGGCGGCCCCGCGTGGTCGCCCGCGGCCCGGGGCGACCACATGGGGTCGCCCCTACATCGTTATGTGCATCGCGTCGCATCAATGCCCCACCGAGGCGGCGCCTTTTTCGCCGACCTGGGCGAAATCGACGAAGCGGTCGAGGCGGAAGGGGTCGAGGATGGCCGGCACCTTGCCGGTGGCGACGGTCTCGGCCATGCGCTTGCCGCAGACGGGCGTGGCCTTGAAGCCCCAGGTGCCCCAGCCGGAGTCGATGTAGTAGTTCTCGACCGGCGTCAGGCCCATGACCGGGCTGAAGTCCGGCGTCATATCGGCCATGCCGGCCCACTGGCGCAGGACCGTGACATTGTCGAGGAACGGGAACAACTCGAGCATGTGGCCGAGCAGCCCTTCCTTGAAATCGAGCGTCGAGCGCGTTGAGTAGAGCGCATAAGGATCGGTCGAGCCGCCCATCACGAGCTCGCCGCGCGGCGTCTGCGAGATGTAGATGTGCAGCGAGCCGGACACGACGATCTGGTCGAGGAACGGCTTCAGCGGCACGGAAACGCAGGCCTGCAGCGGGATCGTGCGGATCGGCAGGCGGAAGCCCGCGAGCTTCGCGACCAGCGAGCTGGAGCCGGCCACCGCCTGCATGGCCTTGTTGCAGTAGACCGTGCCGCGATTGGTCTCGACGCCCTTGAGCCGGCCGTTCTCGATCAGGATGCCCGTCACCTCCGTCTGCGTGTGGATCTCGACGCCCCGCATCATGGCGCCCTTGGCATAGCCCCAAGCGACCGCGTCGTGGCGGGCGATGGCTCCCGGCGGATGATAGAGCGCACCGAGCACGGGGTAGCGTACGTCCTCCGAGAGATTCATCGAGGGGCAAAGGCGGCGGATCTCGTCGGTGAAGATCAGCTCGGAGTCGACGCCGAGATGCTTGTTGACCTCGGCGCGCCAGCGGCTGGTGCGGATGGCGGCGTCGGTGTGCGCGAGCGTGAAGTGGCCGCGTTCGGAATAGAGGATGTTGTAGCCGAAGTCGTTGCTGAGGTCTTTGTAGAGCGAGAGCGACTCGTCGTAGAAGCGCACGCCCTCCGGCGTCAGGTAGTTAGAGCGGATGATCGCCGTATTGCGAGCCGTGTTGCCGCCGGCGAGGTAGCCCTTCTCGATCACCGCGATGTCGGTGATGCCGTAGTCGCGCGCCAAATAGTAGGCCGCGGCGACGCCGTGACCGCCGCCGCCGATGATGACGACGTCGTAGCTGCGCTTCAGCTCCGTCGGCCATGGGAAGTCGCGCTCGGCCGGGTAGCGCCGGCTCAATCCGTATTTCAGCAGTCCGAAGGGCATGCGGCGGGAATTCTCGCGTCGGTGGGCCGGCAGACCCTACTCGTGGGTTTCCTGGTGTGCAAGATTTTTTCCCGGAAGGAAGACACTGCTTTCCGCGCGTGCCGGATTTCCGGGCGTTGCGCGGCGCGAGTGCGAGGAAAGCAGCATGGACACGGGGTTTTCTATCGCTCCCGACCGCTCACGCCCGCTCACTGCCTTTCTTGATCCGACCACGCGCACGACCATTTCTGTGTCCGAGCCGTGTCCGAGGAGAACAGGCATGTTGAAGAAGCAGGATGTGGAGCGAGCCCGGCGCGACGCTCGCGAGACGAAGCGGGAAGTGGTCCGGCCCGATGGCGGCGTGCCGGGGCTGGCACTCCGCGTGGGGCGCGAAGGGCGAGCGGTGTTCGCGCTTCGCTACCGCAGGCCGGGTGCCGCCAACCCAACATGGGGCGTGCTCGCGGAGTGGAGCGATGCCGACGACAACGCGAAGCTGGAAGCCGTGCGCAAGACCGCGATGGAGTGGCGCGACCTACTGCGCCGCGGCATCGACCCGCAAGCGCGCGAGCAGGAGGAGCGGGAAGCCGCAGAGAAAGCGAAGCGCGAGGCCGACGCCGCGAACGTGACCGTGCAGGAGGTCTATGACGCGTACATGCGCCAGAAGGCGGCCAAACGGCGTGACCAAGGCCAGGAAG
>DATIXH010000318.1:0-3048 GCA_035518775.1 Candidatus Acidiferrum sp. | reverse complement strand
TATCAGCGCGCGCTCATCCTGCACGACAAGGGCTACTTTCCGACCGAGAGGCTCGACCAGCGCCGCAGCGAACTGAACGTCGCCGAAGCCGGCTACAACGCGGCCCAGGCCAGCCTGGACGACGCCGCGGCGGCGATCGACGTGGCCCAGGCCGAGGTCGTGCGGCTGCAATCGCTCCTTGCCGACACGGTGCTGAAGGCGCCGGTGACGGGCCGCGTGCAATACAAGCTGGCGCAGCCGGGCGAGGTGCTGGGGGCGGGCGCGCCGGTGTTGACGCTGCTCGATCTCACGGACGTCTATATGACCGTGTTCCTGCCGGCGAGCGCCGCCGGTCTGCTCGCGCTCGGCAGCGAGGCGCGGCTCATCCTCGACCCGGTGCCGCAATACGTCGTGCCGGCGACGGTGAGCTTCGTCGCCAGCGAGGCCCAATTCACGCCCAAGTCGGTGGAGACGCAGGAGGAGCGCGACAAGCTCATGTTCCGCGTGAAGCTCAGCATCGCGCCGGAGCTCCTGAAGCAGTACATAAAGCAGGTGAAGACCGGCGTGCGCGGCGTCGCCTACGTGCGCGTGCGGCAGGACGTCGCCTGGCCGGACAACCTCGCGGTCAAGCTGCCGTGACGACGCCGGGCCTTGCCGCCGAGGTGGCCGGACTCACGCACCGCTACAAGACGACCCTCGCCCTCGACGACGTCACGCTTGCCATTCCCGGCGGCTGCATGGCCGGACTGATCGGTCCGGACGGCGTCGGCAAGTCGACGCTCCTCGCCCTCGTCGCCGGCGTGCGCCGGATCCAGGCCGGCGCGGTCCACGCGCTCGGCGGCGACATGCGCGACTCCACCCACCGCCACGCCTGCCACAGCCGCATCGCCTACATGCCGCAGGGCCTCGGCCGCAATCTCTATCCGACCCTGAGCGTGTTCGAGAATCTCGACTTCTTCGGCCGCCTGTTCGGCCAGCCGCGACCCGAGCGGGCCTGGCGCATCGCCGCGCTGCTGGAGGCCACCGGCCTCGCGCCCTTCCCCGACCGCCCCGCCGGCAAGCTCTCGGGCGGCATGAAGCAGAAGCTCGGCCTGTGCTGCGCCCTCATCCACGATCCCGACCTGCTGATCCTCGACGAGCCCACGACCGGCGTCGATCCACTCTCCCGCCGTCAGTTCTGGGCGCTGATCGACCGCATCCGCGCCGAGCGGCCGCAGATGAGCGTGCTCGTCGCCACCGCCTACATGGAGGAGGCCGAGCGCTTCGACTGGCTGGCCGCCATGGACGCCGGCAAGGTGATCGCCAGCGGCAGCCCGCGCGAGCTTAAGGCGCGCGCCCAGGCCGCCACCCTCGAGGCCGCCTTCATCGCCCTGCTGCCCGAGGAGAAGCGCCGCAGCCACCGTCCGGTCGTGGTAACGCCCCGCGCCGCCGATGACGGCGCGCCCGCCATCGAGGCCGCGGGCCTCACCCGCCGCTTCGGCGATTTCACCGCCGTCGACCATGTCAGCTTCCGCATCGAGCGTGGCGAGATCTTCGGCTTCCTCGGCTCCAACGGCTGCGGCAAGACCACGACCATGAAGATGCTGACCGGCCTGCTGCCGGCGACAGCGGGCGAGGCCCGGCTGTTCGGGCGGCCGCTCGACGCGCGCGATACCGAGACCCGTCGCCGCGTCGGCTACATGTCGCAGTCCTTCTCGCTCTATGGCGAGCTGACGGTGCGCCAGAACCTCGCGCTGCATGCGCGGCTCTTCCACCTGCCGCCCGACCGCGTCGCGGCGCGCGTGCGCGAGATGATGGAGCAGTTCGACCTCGCTGCGGTCGCCGACAGCCGGCCGGAGAGCCTGCCGCTCGGCATGCGCCAGCGACTGCAGCTGGCCGTCGCCATCATTCACGGCCCGGAGATGCTGATCCTCGACGAGCCGACCTCGGGCGTCGACCCGATCGCGCGCGACCAGTTCTGGCGCTATCTCATCGACCTCGCCCGCAAGGACGGCGTCACCATCTTCATATCCACGCATTTCATGAACGAGGCCGAGCGCTGCGACCGCATCTCGCTCATGCATGCCGGCAAGGTGCTGGCCGTGGGGGCGCCGCAGGAGCTGGTGCGCGGGCGCGGCGCGGCCACGCTCGAAGAGGCCTTCATCGCCTATCTGGAGGAGGCAGCGCCGCCCTCCGCCGCGCCGGCCGCGCAGGCGCCGCCGGCCGCGCGCGCCCGGCCCGCGCCCGACCGCCGCTTCGATCCGCGCCGCCTGTGGGCCTATGCCCGGCGCGAGACAATGGAAATCCTGCGCGATCCCATCCGGCTGGCCTTCGCGCTGCTGGGCCCGATGATGCTGACGATCGCCTTCGGCTTCGGCATGTCGTTCGACGTGGAGAACCTGCCCTTCGCCGCCCTCGACCAGGACCAGAGCCTGGAGAGCCGCCAGCTGCTGGAGAGCTTCTCCGGCTCGCCCTATTTCTCGGAACGGCCGCCGATCGCCGATGCCGCGCAACTGGACCAGCGCCTCGAGAGCGGCGAGCTCATGCTGGCCTTGGAGATCCCCGCCGGCTTCGGCCGCGACCTCGTGCGCGGCCGCCGCCCGGAGGTCGCGCTCTGGCTCGACGGCGCCATGCCGTTCCGGGCGGAGACCACGCGCGGCTACGCCGAGGGGCTGGCCCTGCGCTATCTCGCCGACCGCGCCGAGCGCCAGACCGGCCGCAGCGATGCCGCCGCCCCGGTCACGCTCGAGACCCGCTTCCGCTACAACCAGGCCTTCAAGAGCGTCTACGCCATGGTGCCGGGCGTCATCATGCTCATGCTCGTGCTGATCCCCGCGATGATGACGGCGGTCGGGGTCGTGCGCGAGAAGGAGACCGGCTCGATCGCCAATTTCCGATCCACGCCCATCAGCAAATTCGAATTTCTGATGGGTAAGCAGTTTCCGTATGTCGTCGTCGGTATGTTGGCGTTCCTTCTTATGGTGCTGATGGCGTTTGTCGTTTTCCAAGTGCCGGTCAAGGGATCCTTCGGAGCCCTCGCGCTCGGGACTTTGCTCTACGTTTTTTCCACGTGCGGCTTCGGGACACTCA
>DATIXH010000317.1:0-5778 GCA_035518775.1 Candidatus Acidiferrum sp. | reverse complement strand
GAGGGAGACGATGAGAGCGTCGGGCCCGAAGGCGGCGATCCTGGCGATCGCGTCGACGAGCGCGGGACGGTAGGTGTCCCAGGCCGTGCCGGGACGCAGGGGGTAGTTGTGGTTGAAGCCTTCCCCGGGCCCCTCGCCGCGTTCGTCGGCGAAGCCGGAGAAATAGGGGTACTCGTCCTCGGGATGGCCGTGCAGGGAGCAGAACAGCACGTCGGCGCGGCGGTAGAAGATCTCCTGCGTGCCGTTGCCGTGGTGGAAGTCGACGTCGAGGACGGCGACGCGTGTGGCGCCGCCGTCGCGGACGGCCTGGGCGGCGATGGCGGCGTTGTTGAGGAAGCAATAGCCGCCGTAGAAATCGTGGCCGGCATGGTGGCCGGGCGGGCGACAGAGGGCGAAGGCGGCGCGCTCGCCGCCGGCGATGAGGCGCTGGGCCGTGAGCGCCACCGCGGCGCCGGCCTCGGCGGCTTCCCAGCTGGTGGCGGTCATGGCGGTGGCGGCGTCGAAGCAGTAGTAGCCGAAGCGGGCGCCGATGCGGTTCGGCAGCTTGCGTCGCATCGCCGGGCCGATCCAGGTGGCGGGAATGGCGGCGCCGTCGCCATAGACCTTGCGCCACTCCGCATGGCCGGTGGCGAGGAACTCGACGAACGCCGGATCGTGCACGCGCGCGATCGCTTCCGGCGCGATCGTGCCGGGTGCGGTCACCGGCCCCAGCTTCGTCTCCTGCACGCGCGCCAGCACCATCTCGGCGCGGCGCGGGATCTCGAAGCCCGGCACGAAGCGGCCGCCGCTGAACTCGACCTTGGGGTCGTGCAGGCGGTGCCGGTCGCTGTAGACGGTCTGCATCGCTAGCGCCGGCTCGCCTGCTCGAAGCCGGTCAGTACGTTCACCGTGTTGACGCCGAGCGCGTCGACGGCGTAGCCGCCCTCCATTACGAACAGCGTGGGCTTGCCGGCGGCGGCGATCATTTCGCCGATGCGCAGATAGTCCTCGTGCTCGAGCTTGAACTTCGAGATCGGGTCGTCCTTGAAGGTGTCGAGGCCGAGCGAGACCAGGATCACCTCCGGATTATATTTCCTCAGCTTCTTCATCGCGACCTGCATCGCCTCCTCATAGCGGTCCCAGGCGCTGTACCAGCGCAGCGGCAGGTTGAGATGAAAGCCCTCGCCCTTGCCCTTGCCGGTCTCGTCGGCATGGCCGAGGAAGAAGGGATATTCCTGGCGCGGATCGGCGTGGATGGAGATCGTCAGCACGTCGGCGCGGCGATAGAACATCTCCTGGGTGCCGTTGCCGTGGTGATAGTCGACGTCGAGGACGGCGACCTTCTTGCAGCCGTTGTCGCGGAACCACTGGGCGGCGATCGCCACGTTGTTGAAGAAGCAGTAGCCGCCGTAGAAATCGGTGCCGGCGTGGTGGCCGGGCGGCCGGCAGAGCGAGAACACCGCGCGCTCCCCGGCTTTCACCAGCCGGGCGCCGGTGAGCGCGACGTTGACCGCCGCGGTGACGGCGCGCCAGGTGCCGGCCATGATCGGCGTGCCGGCATCCATGGCGTAGTAGCTGAGCTTGCCGTCGATCGCCTCGGGCAGCGGCGGGTTCTTGCGGAAGCCGCGCATATGCCAGTTCAGCGGCAGCGCGTCATAGGCGCCGTGCGCCTGGATCCATTCGTCCCAGGCGGTGCGCAGGAACTCGACGAAGCCTTTGTCGTGGACGCGCGTGACGGGATCGAGGCCGAACTCCTCCGGCGGCTGGATCGGCCCGAGCCGCTCCGCCTTGACGCGGTCGATGACGATCTGCGCCCGCCGCGGCATCTCGAAGGCCGGCAGGAACTTGCCGTCGATCAGCTCGAGCTTGCCGTCCTGATGGCGATGCTCGTCGGTGTAGATGGTCTTCACGCCGTTTCCTCCCTCACGACGAAAGCGGGGAGGCCGCATGGCCTCCCCGCAAGCATCGATCGAACCGTGACGAAGCCTACTTCTTCAGCGCCGTCCAGATCTTGTTGTACTTGTCGGTCACTTCCTTCGAGCAGGGCGGCACGAACTCCGGCTCCAGCCCGGCCGGAACCTTGAATTCGGGCGAGTCGGTGAAGCCCGGATCCAGCTGGTTGCTGAACTTGTCGCTGCCGAGGATCGCGTTCTGGTACTTGGCGAAGTCGGAGATCAGCGCCGCGTTCTCCGGGTCCATCAGGAAGTTCTGCCACAGCTTGGCATTCTCCATGTTCTTCGCGTCCTTCAGGACCGCCACGTTGTCGGCCCAGCCCTCGATCCCCTCCTTCGGGAAGGAATAGGCGACGGTCGGCCGCTGCAGACGGATGCGGCGCGCGGCGCCGTTCCAGGTCTGCGACAGGTCGACGTCGCCCGAGGTCATCTTGCCGATGGTGTCGTAGTCGAACGTGCGCCATTGCGCCTTGGCGCTCATCAGCAGGTCATAGAGCTTCTTCAGGTCCTCCGGATTGCCGTTGCAGCGCGGCAGATTCAGATAGCGCAATCCTGCATTGAACAGGGAGTTCATGTCGTCGAGCACGTTGATGCGGCCCTGCAGCTCCGGCGGCGGAGCGAACATGAGCGCCAGCGTGTTGATGTCGCCCTTGTACTTCGCCGTGTCCACGACGAAGGAGGTCGTGCCCCACTGCCAGGGCACGCTGTAGTGGCGGCCCTTGTCCCAATAGACGTCGACGAACTTCGGATCGATGTTCTTGAAGTTTGACATCTGGTCGGGCTCGGTCTTCGCCAGCATGTCCTCCTCGACCATGATCTTGACCGTGTAGTCGGAGGGCACAACGACGTCGTAGCCGGTGCCGCCGGCGCGCACCTTCGCCAGCATGGTCTCGTTCGAGTCGTAGTCGTCGAGCGTGACCTTGACGTTGTACTGCTTCTGGAACTTCTCGATCAGCTTGGGATTCGTGTAGTCGCCCCAGTTGAAGATGTGCAACTCGCCGTCGGCGCGGGCGGCGCCTCCGGCCAACGACAGGGCGACGACGGCCGCCCCGAACACTCGCAGCTTCATGATTTTTTCTCCCTGTGACTGCGCAGTTTCCCCTCGTCAGCGTCTGCGGCCGACGAGGAATGACAGTGTGACGAACAGGATCGAGATCACCAGCAGGATCGCCGAGATGGCGTTCACCTCTGGAGTGACGCCGACCTTGTGCAGCTGGCCCCAGATATAGAGCGGCAAGGTCGTCTGGCCGGCGCCGGCGACGAGCTGCGTGATGGTGAAATCGTCGAACGAGATGATGAAGGCAAGCGCCGCGCCCGAGGAGATGCCGGGCGTCAGCAGCGGCAGGGTCACGCGCCGGAACGCCTGCCAGGGCGTGGCGTAGAGATCGGCGGCGGCCTGCTCCAGCGTCAGGTCCATGTCTTCGAGACGGGCGCGGATCGGCAGGTAGGCGAAGGGGATGCAGAACACGGAGTGGGTCAGGATCAGGTTGCCGATGCCAAGGCTGATACCGGCCAGTACGGCAAGGAGTCCGAAGAACGACGCCGTCGCCACGGCCGTCACGATCTCCGGCACCACGAGTGGCAGGTTGATCAGCGTGTAGACGGTCGTCTGGCCTCGCCAGGCGCGACTGCGCGTCGTCGCCAGGGCCGCGGCGGTCGCGATGATGGTGGCGATGATGGTGGCGCAGGACGCGATCAGAAGGGTGTTCTTTGCGGCATTGTGGATGTCGTCGTTGGCCAGAACCTTCTCGAACCACTCCAGGCTGAAGGACGACCAGCGCGTCACCGAGCGGCTCTCGTTGAAGGCGAAGCCCACGACGATCAGAATCGGCGCGTACAGCACTGCGATGCAAGTCACCGCTACGGCACCGAAGCCGGGCTGCCGCTTCAGATCGAAGCGCCGGCCCGGCCGCCTCGATGCACGATCCGCCGCCGGCGATGCCGAGAGCGCCTGCTCAGCCATGCACCACCTTCGACTTTCCCGTCGTGCTGCGCACATAGACGAGCAGCGCAAGCAGCACGACCGCCATCAGGATGAACGCCAGCGCACAGCCGAAGGGCCAGTTCCGGGACGTGCCGAACTGCACGGCGATGAGACTGCCGATCATATGCTGCTTGCCGCCGCCCAGGATCAGCGGCGTCACATAGGCGCCGAGCGCCGGGATGAAGACGAGGATGCAGCCGGCGATGATGCCGGGCTTGGCCAACGGGATGACGATGCGGCGCAGCACCTTGCCGCGCGTGGCGTAGAGATCGAAGCCGGCCTCGACGAGCCGGAAGTCCAGCTTCTCCAGGCTGGTGTAGAGGGGCAGCACCATGAACGGCAGGAAGCTGTAGAGCAGTCCGAGCATGATGGCGAAATTCGTGTAGAGGATGTGCAGCGGCTGGTCGATCGCGCCGAGCCACCGGAGGACGTCATTCACCAGCCCCTCGTCGCGAATGATCAGCTGTATCGCGTAGGTGCGGATCAGCAGGTTGGTCCAGAACGGCAGGGTGATCAGGAACACCCAGAAGTTGCGCTGACGGGGCGGCCGGGTCGCCATGAAGTAAGCGGTCGGGAAGCCGATGATCAACGATGCGACGGTCGTGAACGCCGCAAGCAGGAAAGTGCGGAAATAGATCTGCAGATAGTCCGGAACGAAGTGCAGCGTGTCGTCGAAGATGTCGCGCTGGAACAGAAAGCCGATGTAGTTCTCGAACGTGAATTCCCACTCCACGCCGCCGTAGGTGGCAGGCACCAGGAACGAATAGATCAGCATGATCGTCAACGGCAGGACACCGAACACCCCGACGACGATCATCGCCGGGCCCGACAGCAGCTGGCGCGTGAGCAGGAAGCGCCGCTCCGCCCCGGCCTGGACCTGGGCAATATGATCGGAGGCGGCGGCGAGGGCCATGATCGGTCCTAGTCCTGCAGCATGCGCGCCGCGCCCGCCGGCACCTCGAGCAGGACGCCGTCGCCGACGGTGAACTGGGCCTGCCCGTCGGCCGCGTTCTGCTGGCGCACGTTGATGCGGGAACCGTCGCCGAGGCGGACCTCGTAATTGGTGTCGGTGCCGACATAAACGGTCTGCGCCACTGTGCCGAGCGCGCCCGACTTGAGCTGGATCTTCTCCGGCCGCAGCGCCAGCGTCACTTTGGCGCCGCTGGTCACGCCGCCGATCGGGCTGGCCAGCAGGTCGATGCCGCCCTCGCAGCGGCAGCGCACGTAGTCGCCGGCCTGACCGTCGATCGTCGCGGCGACGAAGTTGGTGTCGCCGATGAAATCGGCGACGAAGCGGTTGACCGGCCGCTCGTAGATGTCGAGGGGCGGGCCGAGCTGTTGGACCTTCCCCTTGCTCATCACCGCGATCCGGTCGCTCATGGTCAGCGCCTCTTCCTGATCGTGGGTGACGAAAATGAAGGTGATGCCGGTGGTGCGCTGAAGGTTCTTAAGCTCGCTGCGCATTTCCTGGCGCAGCTTGAGATCGAGCGCGGAGAGCGGCTCGTCGAGCAAAAGGACCTTCGGGTGGTTGGCCAAGGCTCGGGCCAGCGCCACCCGCTGCTGCTGGCCGCCGGAAAGCTGGGCCGGCTTGCGCGCCGCCATGCCGGCCAGTTTCACCAGGCGCACCATCTCCTCGACGCGCGAGGCGATGACCGTCCGGTCCATCCCTTGCATCTCCAGCCCGAAAGCGATGTTTTGGGCGACCGTCATATGGGGGAAGAGCGCGTAGCTCTGGAAGACCGTGTTGACCGGGCGCTTGAAAGGCGGCAAGCCGCTGATCGGCTGGCCATCCAGGAGAATCTCGCCCGAGGTGGGTTGCTCGAACCCGGCGATCAGGCGCAACAGCGTCGTCTTGCCGCAGCC
>DATIXH010000316.1:0-6042 GCA_035518775.1 Candidatus Acidiferrum sp. | reverse complement strand
GAGATTCTTGTCCACGGCCGCCGGTTCCTGCGCGACCTCGGCATCTAGGGCGTGTACTCATGAACGCGCAAGGTCGGAGGTCCGCTTTCGGGACTAAACCGGTATCATTCGCTGCTTCCGAGACTTTACCGATTTTGACCCACAGCGGTCATCGGAAACGGTCTTCATATGTGTCAAAGCTTGCCTACCCGCGCGGCGATGTTCCGGGTCCCAAGCGGCCCATGTCAAAGCGGCGACGGTAGGCGGTCGGGGTCAACCCTGTGTGCCGCTTGAACAGTCGGCAAAAGGAGGTTGAATCCTCGTAGCCTATGTCGGCGCCGACCGTCTCAACTGGCTGCTCACTGGTTTCTAGCAGTTGCTTGGCCTCCTCGATCCGCAAGGCTTGGACATACTCTAGCGGTGCATAGCCGGTCGCTGCGCGGAAGCGCCGCGAGAATGTTCGCGACGTCAGGCCTGACAGGGCAATCATGCCAGCGACCGGATGACTGTCGCGATAGTGATCAGCAAGCCACGATTGGCACGATTGGATGACAACGTCCGCATCCTGCAGGTGCTGCACCATCGCCGTGAACTGCAGCTGGCCCTCGTGACGGGGCGAGAGTGAGTAGATCTTGGCGGTGCGGATTGCGTGCTGCGAGCCACACAGGCGCGAAATCAAGTAGAGCGAGAGATCTTCCCAGGCGGCTTGGCCGCCGGCGGTAACGATCCTGTGCCCCTCGCCGGCGACCGCTAACACGCGTTCCGGCCGCAGCTTCACCTTGGGATAGAATTTCCGGAACTTATCCCGAAGCGCCCAGTGCGTGGTCGCCTCCTTGTCGTCCAGCAATCCGGATTCAGCAAGGAAGAGCGTCCCGGAGCAGACAGACGCGATGATGGCTCCCCGCTCATAGGCGCGCCGGATCCAGGCGGTCTCTGCCGGATAGCGTGTTTGCGGCGGCGCATCCATCGGTGTCATGACATCCGTGACGCAGACCACGTCCGCATCTTCGGCTTCTGCGATGGACAGTTCCGGCGCCACCGGAACGCTGTGGAAGATCTTGAACGGTGCTCTATCGGCGGCGACGATCTTGACATCCAGCAGCGGGTCGTCCGGCAATCCCAAGGTGAGTTGCTCCCACGCGCGTCCCACCCAGGACAGGACTTCATAGAGGCCGTATAGCACCGCCGCGGAGCTCGCGGGAACGGCGAGTATGCGGACTTTCGGGCGCCGACTTTTCGACATCAATATTCCCCACCTGCCGCTTGCGCTTCTGGCAATTCCGGCCGATTTCGGTCCCAACCGCCCCTATGCGTCGGACGCGCGGGAGCATATCAGATGAGAATACCGCGAACAAATCGGGTTACTGGAGGCACCCCATGAACGAGCCCATCGCCGGCCGCAAGTCCGAAGGAGCCGGACGCCTGGATGCGGCCGCCATTGGCGCGCTGGCGAGCCGCTTGCGTGGCGCCTGCATCGTGCCCGGAGGCGCGGGCTACGAGGCGGCGCGCCGAGTGTGGAATGGTCTCACGGACAAACGTCCGGCTGTGATCGTGCAATGCTCCGGCACCGCCGACGTGATGGACGCGGTTGCGTTCGCCCGCGAGCACACTGTAGCCATCGCCGTTCGCGGCGGCGGGCACAACGTCGCCGGTAACGCTACCTGCGATGATGGAATGATTATCGATCTTTCGCGCTTGAACGCCGTGCGCGTGGACCCGGTTGGCCGCCGGGCGAGGGCCGGAGGCGGCGCCACGCTGGGGGATGTCGACCGTGAGACGCAAGCCATAGGCCTCGCGGCGCCGCTCGGTATCGTCTCCCAGACTGGCATTGCGGGGCTCACTCTCTGCGGCGGACTGGGATGGTTGCGCCGCAAGCATGGTCTTAGCTGCGATGCCCTTGTCTCCGCCGATGTCGTCACCGCCAGCGGCGAATTCATGGTGGCCAGCGCCGACCAGAACAGCGATCTCTTCTGGGGGCTGCGCGGCGGCGGCGGGAATTTCGGCATCGTGACGTCTTTCGAATATCAACTCTATCCTGTTGGCCCCACGGTGACGCTCTGCGCGCCCTTCTATGCGCTGGATCATGGCGCCGACATCGTTCGGTGGTGGCGCGACTTCGTCGTCAGTGCGCCTGATGAATTTTCCTCGAACCTTACGATCTGGAGCATTCCACCGGCACCGCCCTTTCCTACCGAACTCCATGGGAGGGCGGTGGTCATTCCAAGCGGCGTCCATACCGGCGATCTCGACGCGGGCGCCAAGTATATCCAGCCCTTGCGCGAGCTTGGAAAGCCGTTGCTCGATTTGAGCGGGCCCTGGCCTTACACTTCGGTGCAGAGCGCGTTCGATCCGTTCTTTGCGAAAGGTGAGCGCCTGAACTACTGGAAGTCGCTCTACCTTGACAGGCTCGATGACGATGCGATCGACCGCGTCGTCGAACGGGCGCGGGAGCGGCCATCGCCCTGGTCGCTAATCGATATCTGGCACTTGGGCGGCGCCATGGCGCGGACCCGCCCTGAGGACACCGCGCTCGGCGCCCGTGACGCCCCATATCTGCTCAGCATCGATACTTCATGGACCGATCCGGGGCAGACCGAAACAGGGATCGCCTGGACCAGAAGCTTCTGGACCGAGATGCGCCCCTTCTCGCGCGATCGCGTCTATCTAAACTTTCCAGGACAGGGCGAGGAAGGCGAGAGCTTGCTGCGGGCGTCCTACGGCGAGGCCAACTATGCGCGTCTGGTCGACCTCAAGACCAAGTACGATCCCAAGAACACATTCCGGCTCAACCAGAACATCAAACCACGCGTTCACTGAGTTCCGAGGCGTGCAGCCATGCGAATCGGATCAATGGGACCATCATGACGCGAACTCGGCTTGGATTGTCTTGGATTCGGATTACCGACTTCCGTGCATGTTCCCGGAACAGCTATGGGTTGCCCCCGGCTTGGCATTCGAACAAGAGAGGAAGCCATGACTCGATTCTCGTTGCTGGCCTGTGCGGCTGCGATTGCGCTTACCTGGACCGCTAGTCCACAGGCGGCGGACCTATCCAAGCACTGCGCCATTCCCACGGACGCCATGCGCGCGCAAGTCGCCGCGGCCACGGCGAGCTATGAGGATGCCGAGCCGCCGCTGTGGGACAATCTGGGTTCGGCGCACTACCCGATCACCACCAAGAACCCGCAAGCGCAGGCCTTCTTCGACCAGGGCCTGAAGCTCTCCTACGGCTTCAACCATGCCGAGGCCCGGCGCGCCTTCCGCATGGCGCAGAAGCTCGATCCGAGTTGCGCCCTCTGCTTCTGGGGCGAGGCGCTGGTGCTCGGCCCCAACATCAACGTGCCGATGATGCCGGAGGCGCAGGCCCCGGCCCTGGCCGCGCTGAAGCAGGCCCAGGCGCTGGCCAGCGGCGCCAGCGCCAAGGAGCAGGCGCTGATCGCCGCCCTGGCGAAGCGCTATGCCGAGACTCCGCCGGCCGACCGCGCGCCGCTCGACGGCGCTTATGCCGACGCCATGGCCGCGCTCTCCGACGCCAATCCCGACGACCTCGATATCGGGGCCCTGGCGGCCGAGGCCGCCATGGACACCCAGCCCTGGGATTACTGGCAGCCGGGCGGGCATGATCCCAAGGGCCGTGCCGGCGATGCCATCAAGCGGGTCGAAGCCGTCCTGGCCAAGAATCCCCTGCATGCCGGCGCGATCCACCTCTACATCCATCTTGTGGAGGCGTCGGACCGGCCCGAGCGCGCCGAGAAATATGCCGACACATTGGCGGCGCTGATGCCGGGCGCCGGCCACATCGTCCACATGCCCAGCCACATCTACTATCGTGTCGGCCGCTACGAGGACTCCCTGAAGTCGAACCAGGATGCGGTGAAGGTCGACGAGGCCTATCTAGCGCAGACCGGCGCCACCGGCGTCTACCCGCTCGGCTACACCTCGCACAACATCCATTTCGTGCTCGTGTCGGCACAGCTGCTCGGCGACAAGGCCACGGTGCTCGCCGCCGCCGACAAGCTCGACGGCTGGATCGGCAACGACGTCGCCACGGCGATCCCGATCGCCCAGCCGATCAAGGCCGCGCCCTACTTCGCCTGGGCGCAGTATGGCGATGCCGACAAGCTCGTGGCGCTGCCGCAGCCGGCGGGTGCGCCGCCCTATGTCGAGGCGATGTGGCACTATGCGCGTGGCGTCGGGCTGGCCGAGAAGGGCGATGCCGCGGGCGCGCGCGCCGAGGCCGGCAAGATCGAGGCCCTCGAAAAGACCGCCGATTGGTCCGGAACGGACAGCTTCGGCATCCCGGCGCGCGACATCCTGCGGGTGGCGGGGAACGTCGTGCTGGCGCGCGCGGCCCAGGCGACCGGCGATGCGAACGGGGAGATCACCTATTTCCAAGCCGCCGCCGGCATCCAGGACTCCATTCCCTACATGGAGCCGCCCTACTGGTACTACCCGGTGCGGCAGTCCCTGGGCGCCGCGCTGCTCAAGGCCGGCCGCGCCAAGGAGGCCGTCGACCAGTTCCGTGCCGCGCTCGACGGCACCCGGAAGAGCGCCTGGGCCCTGTACGGACTGCGGGAGGCGGCGAAGGCGACGGGCGACAGCGCGACCGAACAGCAAGCCGCCGACGCTTTCGCGAAAACCTGGCGCGGCGATCCTGGGTTTCTGAATCTGGAACGCCTTTAGGTTTCAGCTATCCGGGTCAAGCCGGTGGAGACTTGCATGGTCCGCGTGTGGGCGGGAGCGCTGGCTGCAATACTTGCGGTCGGCGGTGCTGCGGCGGCGCAAGCGGGAGACACAGAGACCTGCAAGAGCGCCGAGACATTGCTGAAGAACGACCCAAAGAAGGCCGTATCCGCCTGCAGCCGGCTGGCCGAGCACGGTGAGGCGTGGGCACAACTCCAACTCGCCAGAATGTATGACAACGGAGAGGGTGTACCACAAAACTACGTGGTCGCGGCGAAGTGGTATCGCAAAGCTGCCGACCAGGCTAACGCCGAAGCGCAGTACAACCTCTTCGCCATGTATCACTTTGGCCAGGGGGTACAACGGGATGATGAGCAGGCGTTGAAATGGCTTCAAAAGGCGGCTGATCAGAATCTGTCGGAAGCACAACGGGGCCTCGGCCTATTGCATCGCGACGGTCAAGGAGTTCCGCAGGACTATAGCAAGGCGAGGGAGTGGTTCGAAAAGGCAGCCGAGCAAGGAAACCCTGCAGCGGAAAGCAATCTCGGCGAAATGTACGCGAGGGGCTTGGGCGTGCCGCGGGATGATGCTGAGGCGCTGAAGTGGTATCGCAAGGCGGCGGCGCAAGGAGAGGTCACCGCACAATACAATATCGGACGGATGTATGACGATGGTCGAGGCCTGACGGAGGATAATGCCGAGGCTGTAAGTTGGTACCGCAAGGCCGCTGACCAGGGTTATGCCCCTGCCCAACTCAATCTAGGTGTCATGTACCATGACGCCGAGGGGGTACCCCAGGACTATGCCGAGGCGGTGAAATGGTACGGCAGGGCCGCCGACCAGGGCACAGCGGCAGCGCAATTTAATCTCGGCGTCGTCTACTATCTCGGCCAGGGCGTGCAGCAGGATCTTGTGAAGGCGGAGATGTGGTCAATCCTCGCATCGGAGAACTCTTCGCCGGGATCGCAGCGAGACAATGCCATCAGGAACCGCGATGTCATGGCGCGCAAGATGACCTCGGCGCAGCTCGAAGAAGCGCGAAGACTAGCCCTCGAATGGAAGCCACATCCCGTTGAGATCTACAACTTGCGTTGGAAGCCAGTCGGTGGATCCACCACAGGGCCCGACGCCCTGATAGTCCAGCTGATCGAGATCACTTGCTCGATGGTCTGCACAAGGCGAAGCCGGGGATGAGGGCCTCGATCGCTTCGGCATCTTGCGCCGGACGCTCGTCCGGTGTTGGCACAACTCCGACGTACCCGAGGCGTCTGCCATTTTGCCGCTCTTGGGGGCGAAGCAGGCATCAGTCAATCGTTGGCTAACAATCGCAGTTTATGAGTACACGCCCTAGACGATCCGCGCACGCCGCACGATCTCGAC
>DATIXH010000315.1:0-6171 GCA_035518775.1 Candidatus Acidiferrum sp. | reverse complement strand
AGAGGCCGGTGGGCGCGTCGATCTCGACGCGCGTGCCGTCGGTCTTGATGAACGTCACTTTCGGCATTGCTCTAGATTCCTCCGCCCTGCGAAGGGCGGGCATGGGTGCCACAGGCTCCCGCGGGCGTCAAGCCGAGGGCGTCGTGCCGCGCAGCCGCCGCACGGCGCTCGCCAGCCGGTCGATGGCGAAGTCCACCTCGGCCTCCGAGGTGAAGCGCCCGAGCCCGATGCGGATCGAGCCGTTGGCCAGCTTGTCCGGCAGCCCCAGCGCCTTCAGCACGTAGGACGGCTCGACCGCCGCCGAAGTGCAGGCCGAGCCCAGCGACAGCGAGAGGTCCGGCAGCTCCGCCAGCAGCTTCTGCCCGTCGACCCGCGGCAGGCCGATATTGAGATTGCCGGGCAGCCGATGCTCGGGGTCGCCGTTGAGCACGACATCCGGCACCGCCTTCGTCAGCCCGCGAAAGAGCCGGTCGCGTAGCTGGCGCAGATGCTCCGCCTCGGCCGCCATCTCGGCGCCGGCGATCTCGCAGGCCTCGCCCAGCCCGACGCAGAGCGGCGCCGGCAGCGTACCCGAGCGGATGCCGCGCTCCTGCGCGCCGCCGTCGAACAGCGCCTCCAGCCGCACACGCGGCCGCCGCCGCACATAGAGCGCGCCGATGCCCTTCGGCCCGTAGATCTTGTGGCCGGAGATGCTCAAGAGGTCGATCTTCATGGCCTCGACGTCGATCGGCAGCTTGCCCACGGCCTGCGCCGCGTCGCTGTGGAACAGCACGCCGCGGCTTCGGCAGAGCGCGCCGATCTCGGCCAGCGGCTGCACGACGCCGATCTCGTTATTGGCCGCCATGACGGCGACCAGCGTCGTCGGCCGCTCGTCGAGCGTGCGCGCCAGCAGGTCGAGGTCGACGAGCCCGTCAGGCCGCACCGGCAGCAGCACGGTGTCGACGCCCTCCTCGCCGAGACGGCGCACGCTCTCCAGCACGCATTTGTGCTCGGTCACGTAGGTGACCACGCGCCGGCGGGTCTCGCCCTTGAAGCGCAGCGCGCCCTTGATCGCGAGGTTGTTCGATTCCGTCGCACCCGAAGTGAAGACGATCTCGCGCTCGTCGGCACCGATCAGCCGCGCCACCTGATGGCGCGCCTTCTCCACCGCCTCGGCCACCTCCTTGCCGTGCGAATGGCTGGTCGAATGCGGGTTGCCGAACTTTTCCGTGAAGTAAGGCAGCATCGCCGCCAGCACCCTGGGGTCGACCGGTGTCGTCGCCTGGTAGTCGAGATAGATCGGCAGCTTCGGCTGGTTGCGCCCGTCGGTACGCTTTACGTCGATCTGCTTCGCCGCGTCGTTCATCGCCGCTCCTACGCCGCCGTCAGGCTATCGGCCGCGCGGCTGCGCGCCGCCAGCGCGCGCCATGCCGCGAGGAAGCCCTCGACATCCTCGGCCGTGCTGCGCCAGCCGAGACTGACGCGGATCGCGCAGCCCGCCGTCGCTGCATCCACGCCCATGGCGCGCAGCACATGCGACGGCTGCACCTTGCCCGACGAACAGGCCGAGCCGGCGCTGACCGCCACGCCGGCGAGATCGAGCGCCATCACCTGGAGTTCGCTGCCGACTCCGGGAAGCGCGAGACAGCTCGTGTTGGCGAGGCGTGGCGCCTCCTGCCCGAACACGCGGGCGCCCGGCACCGCCGCCAACGCGCGCCGCTCGAGATCGTCGCGCAAGGCGGCGAGTCCGGCCATGGCGCCGAGCGCGCCGGCCGCGATCTCGGCCGCAGCCCCGAAGCCGACGATGCCGGCCAGGTTCTCGGTGCCGGCGCGCCGCCCGCGCTCCTGTCCGCCGCCGCGCTGTTGCGACGTCAGGTGAACGTGGTCGGCGACGATCAGCGCGCCCGCGCCCGCCGGCCCGCCCAGCTTGTGCGCCGACAGCGTCATCAGATCGGCGCCGAGCGCGTTGAAATCGATGGCGATCTTGCCGGCCGCCTGCACCCCGTCGCAGTGGAGCAGCGCGCCCTGCTCGTGGGCGATGCGCGCCGCTTCGGCCACCGGCTGAATCACCCCGGTCTCGTTGTTGGCCGCCATCACCGACACGAGCGTGGGTTCCGCGCGCTCCGCCAGCAGGCGCTGCAGCGCCGTCAGATCGACCACACCGTCGCGCGTCACCGATATCGTGGTGGCCGCGGTCGCCTTCAGCACGGAGTCGTGCTCGATGGCCGTGACGAGAACCCGCTCGCGTCCCGTACCCGTCAGGGCGAGGTTGTTCGCCTCGGTGCCGCCGCTGGTGAACACCACGTGCGCCGGCCGCGCGCCGACGAGCGCCGCGACCTGCTCGCGCGCCGTCTCCAGCCGCGCCCGCGCGGCGCGTCCGAACGAGTGCACCGACGACGGATTGCCGACGGCCGCCAGCGCCTCCGCCATGGCCGCGGCGACTGCGGGGCGGAGCGTCGTCGTTGCGTTGTGATCGAGATAGATGGGGCGTCGCATGGCCGCCTCAGAATCGCACGCCAAGCAACCGTATCAACCGTTTTGTGGGGGAATCGCCTGTGGGATCTCTTCGGCCAGCGGGTGCCCGGCCAGCGTGTCCACGCCGTTGCCCTGCGCCTGCGTCTCCAGTTGATCGATGCGCGCCTGCAGGCGCGAGACCTGATCCATCAGCCCGTCGATCGCGCGCGCCACCGGATCGGGGATCTCGACCGTCGGCGTGCCGTAGGCGCGGAACTCCTGGCTCTTGCTGCGGGGCACGGCGACCTTGGCGGGGATGCCCACCACGGTCACGCCGGCCGGCACGTCGGCCACGACAACGGCATTGGCGCCCACCCGGGCGCCCTCGCCCACCGTGATCGGCCCGAGCACCTGTGCGCCGGAGCCGACGATCGCCCCGTTGCGGAGGGTGGGATGGCGCTTGCGATGGACCTGCGCCGCCGCGTTCACCGATGGCGCGACGCCGCCCAAGGTCACACCCTGATAGAGCGTTACGTCATCGCCGATCTCGGCCGTCTCGCCGATCACCAGGGCCATCCCGTGGTCGATGAACAGGCGCCGTCCGATCACCGCCCCCGGATGGATGTCGACGCCCGTGAGGAAGCGCCCGAGATTGGAGATGAACCGCCCCAGTAGCAGCCAGCCCCGCCGCCAAAACCAATGGGCGACCCGATAGAACATCAGGGCCTGGAATCCGGGGTAGGCAATCGCCACCTCGAAGCGCGAGCGGGCGGCCGGGTCCCGCGCCATCATCGAGTCGATTTCGTCGCGAAGCGTCTTGAAACTCATGGGACCGGCCATGCTAGTATCTGCCGCGCCGCGGGAATCGCGCTGCGGCGAAAGTCGGCTCACGGCAAGCGCTTAAGCTCGCATATAATATGTCCGACTAAATTGGTCAAGTTTGACAAAGGCCATGCCGGCCGATGTTGGACTCGACCGGCGCGGGCGTCGGCTTGCGGCGTCTTTTCAGGTCTTACGCAAAGGTATCGCCAGAAATGCCTGAAGTAATTATCAACGGCCCCGCAGGACGACTAGAGGGCCGCTACCAGCACGGCAAACAGACGAGCGCCCCCATCGCGCTCATGCTGCATCCGAACCCGCAGCATGGGGGAACGATGAACAACAAGGTCGTTTATGCCCTGTTCCAGGCCTTCCAGCGGCGCGGCTTCGCCGTCCTGCGGTTCAACTTCCGCGGCGTCGGGCGCTCGCAGGGCAAGTTCGACCGCGGCGAGGGTGAGCTCAGCGACGCCGCCTCGGCGCTGGACTGGCTGCAGAGCTATAACGCCAACGCCAGCGCCTGCTGGATCGCCGGCTTCTCCTTCGGAGCCTGGATCGGCATGCAGCTGCTGATGCGGCGGCCGGAGATCAGCGGCTTCATCTCGGTATCGCCGCCGGCCAACATGTACGACTTCGGCTTCCTGGCGCCCTGCCCTTCCTCGGGCCTGGTGCTGCAGGGCGACAGCGACGACATCGTGCCGCAGGAGTCGGTCAACAAGCTGGTGCAGAAGCTCTCGCACCAGCGCGACATCCAGATCGACTACCGGATCGTCGAGGGGGCCAACCACTTCTTCCACGACCGCATCGATCAGATGGCAGCCGAGGTCGACGACTACCTGGCCACGGTGATGCGTCCGCGTCGCGCCGCCAAGGCCGCCGCCCGGTAAAGTCCGCTACGCCCCGGAGGCTCGATGCAACCGCCCGCCGGTAAGCGGCCGGCTGACCCCGGTCGTGGTCGGCAGGCTGAGGGGCAGGCCGCGCAGCGAGCGCACGGCCAGATAGGCGAAGGCCTGCGCCTCCAGGGCATCGCCGTCCCAGCCCACCGCCTCCACCGGCGCGACCGGCACATCCAGGCGCTCCGCCAGGGCGGCCATGATGGTCGGATTGTGGCGGCCGCCGCCGGTCACCAGCCAGCGCCGCACCGGGCGCGGAAACAGGTCTTGCGCGCGCGCCGCGGCGGCGGCCGTGAAGGCCACCAGCGTCGCCGCCCCATCGGCCGGGCTCAGACGCTCCAGCGGCGCAGGATCGAAAGCGTCGCGGTCGAGAGACTTTGGCGCCGGGCGCTCGAAGTAGCCATTCTTCAGGAGTACCGCGAGCAAGCAATCGTCCACCCGCCCGCTTGCGGCGAGGACGCCGCCGATATCGGCGGGACGGCCGGTATGGCGCAGCGCCCAGTCGTTGAGCATGGCGTTGCCCGGGCCGGTGTCGAAGGCGACGAGGTCGCCGTCGACGCCCTCCTCGCCGATCCAGGTGACGTTGGCCACACCGCCGATATTGAGCACCGCCAGCGGCCGCGGCAGCGACGCCGCGAGCGCCGCGTGGAACAGCGGCACGAACGGCGCCCCCTGCCCGCCTGCGGCCACGTCCGCGCTGCGGAAATCGTTGACCACGTCGATGCCGGTCGACCGGGCCAGCAGCGCACCGTCGCCGATCTGCCAGGTGCGACCGCGCTCGGGTTCATGCAGGATCGTCTGCCCGTGGAAGCCGAGAATGTCGACGGCGGCCGGCGCGAGGCCCTGCCTTGTCAGCAGATCGCGAACGGCCTGCGCGTGCCGCTCGGTCAGCTCGCGCTCGACCGCCGCGACCTCACCGCGTCCCCCCAGCACCGACCGCAGGCGATCGTGGAACGCCGCGTCATAGGGCTCGCTCAGCCACGCTCCGCAGCGGATCGCCGACCGGCCATCGGTCTCGACCAGCGCGGCATCGACGCCGTCGCAGGAGGTGCCGCTCATCAGGCCGAGGGCGAGCAGCCGGTCTTCGCTGGCCATTGCGTCCTTTCATCGCCGCCGCTCATTTGAGCGCCATAGCCGATTGTGTTACATGAGCCGGCCTTCGCGGCAAGCTTGCAGGCGAGAGAGACATCGAATTGAGCACGCAATTGAAGTCGGAGTTCCTGCGCGAGATCGTCGCCCGCGGGTTCATGCACCAGTGCACGGACCTGGCGGAGCTCGACGCGCTGGCCGCGCGCAAGGTCATCACCGCCTATATCGGTTTCGACGCCACGGCCGACAGCCTGCATGTCGGCAGCCTCGTGCAGATCATGCTGCTGCGGCTGCTGCAGCGCACCGGCCACCGCCCGATCGCGCTCATGGGCGGCGGCACCACCAAGATCGGCGATCCCTCGGGCAAGGAGGAATCCCGCCGGCTCCTGAGCAACGCCGAGATCAACGCCAACATCGCGGGCATCCAGAAGATCTTCGCCCGCTTCCTGGCGTTCGGCAGCGGGCCGACCGATGCGCTCATGGTCAACAACGCCGACTGGCTGGACGGGCTGCAGTACATCCCGTTCCTGCGCGACTACGGCAGCCACTTCTCGGTCAACCGCATGCTCTCCTTCGACAGCGTGAAGCTGCGGCTGGAGCGCGAGCAGTCGCTGACCTTCCTCGAATTCAACTACATGATCCTGCAGGCCTACGACTTCCTCGAGCTCGCGCGGCGCAATGATTGCGTGTTGCAGCTCGGCGGCTCGGACCAGTGGGGCAACATCGTCAACGGCGTCGAGCTCGGCCGCCGCATCGACAATCGCGCGCTCTTCGGCCTGACCTCGCCGCTCATCACCACCGCGGCCGGCGCCAAGATGGGCAAGACCGCCGCCGGCGCCGTCTGGCTGAACGCCGACCGCCTCAGCCCCTATGACTACTGGCAGTACTTCCGCAACACCGACGATGCCGACGTCGGCCGCTTCCTGCGCCTGTTCACCGA
>DATIXH010000314.1:0-26227 GCA_035518775.1 Candidatus Acidiferrum sp. | reverse complement strand
GTCGACAGCCTGTCGCACGAGCTGCCGAGGCTCAAGACCTTCGCCACTCTGTCCCCGATTCCCGGATTCAGCGCTTGGCTCGGCCGCCAGCTCGCCGACGGCGAGAGCGCGTTGCTGACGCCGGCCAAGAAGAGCGACCTCCAGGCCGTGCTCGCCGATCCCGCCTGGGCGCAGGACGAAGCGATCGCGGCGGCGCTCGCGCCCACCTTGCGCCGCCTCTGCGCCCACTACCTGCTGCAGGAGAAGAGCAACGGCAAGCCGCTCGATCCCGTCGCCCGCTTCCACCTCGCCAACGGCGCCCGCATCGAGCGCCTGAACTGGCTTGCGGACACCTCGCCCAAGGGCCTGCAGGAATCTGCCGGGCTCATGGTCAACTATCTCTACCGTCTCGCCGACATCGAGGCCAACCACGAGGCCTATGTGGCCGAGGGCCGCATCGCCGCCGCCCCGGCCGTGAAATCGCTGCTGAAAGCGTAGGCACATCGTCCCGGCCGGCCCACCGGCGGTCCGAACAAACGGGGTTGCACTCCGCCCGATTTCGTACCATGAACGGGATGGCTTGGTCGGGACCTGTTATTGCCGCCGCCCTCCTCCGGGCGTCCGTTCAACGACATTCCGCAACCGGCTGTGAATGCTGCGCGGCGGCCCCGCGCGGCGCCGATGATGAACGCACGACAAGGAGCGCGCGATGGCTACGGGAACGGTGAAGTTCTTCAATACGACGAAGGGCTACGGCTTCATCCAGCCGGAGGACGGGTCGAAGGACGTGTTCGTGCACGTCTCCGCCGTCCAGGCCGCCGGCATGCAGACTCTGCGCGAAGGCCAGCGCGTCTCGTTCGACGTGACGACCGAGCGCGGCCGCCCCGCCGCCGCCAATCTGAAGCCGGCCTGATCCTCACCGCAGGAGTGCAGTCGTAGGGGCGACCGGCAGGTCGCCCTCTCTCGCGCGCCTTCAGGTTCTGACGCGGTGCCGCGGTGTGCGGGCGACCTGCCGGTCGCCCCTACCGGAACATCCCGTTCAGCTCCGCAAACGGCACCACCTCCTTCGCGAAGCCGAAGGTGCCGGTGCTCGCCATCTCGCGCGCCGCGCGCAAGTGCGCGCTGTAGGCGGCGCGCGCCAGCAGCCCGCCGAGGCTGATGCGTCTGACGCCGAGCGCGCCCAGCTCCGTCACGGTGATGGCGCCGAGCGCCGGGTTGACCAGCGCGTTCACCGGCTTGGGCGCCACCGCCTTCACGACCGCTGCGATCTGCTCGCGCGTCGACAGGCCCGGCGCATAGAGCACGTCGGCACCGGCCGCCGCGAAGGCCTGCAGCCGCCGCAGGGTGTCCGCCAGGTCCGGCCGCCCATGGAGAAAGTTCTCAGCCCGCGCCGTCAGCGTGAAGGGGAAGGGCAGGGCGCGCGCCGCCGCCACCGCCGCCTGCACGCGCGCCACCGCCTGCTCGAACGGATAGATCGGCGCGTCCGCGCGCCCGCTCGAATCCTCGATCGAGCAGCCGACCAGCCCGGCCGCGGCTGCGCCGCGCACGGTCTCGGCGCAGTCGGCCGGCGCGTCGCCGAAGCCGTTCTCGAGATCGCCGGAGACCGGCAGCTCGGTCGCTCCGGCGATCGCCCGCGCGTGGGCAAGCGCGCCTTCGCGGCCGACGCCGCCGTCGGGCCGCCCGAGCGCCCAGGCCATGCCGGCGCTGGTCGTCGCGAGGGCGCAATAGCCTTCGCGCGCCAGCAGAATGGCCGAGCCGACGTCCCACGGATTGGGAATGACGAATACCCCCTGCGCGTGCAGGGCCTTGAAGGCGGCGGCCTTGTCGGCTTGCGATGTCATGATGCTGCTCCTCCTGCGCTTGCGTCTCCGGGCGCCCTTCGACAGGCTGATGAGGATGAGGTCTTTTCCTTGTGCCACCAAGAAATTTCCTCATCCTGAGCCTGTCGAAGGACGCAGGACATCCATGCAGTCGAGCGATACGTGCGTGCGGCAGGGCAGCGGGTCATGACGCGTATCGACGTCCGGCATTTCCCGCTACAAGACTCCTGACGACAAGATCGAGGTATGCCGCATGACCTTGCTCAAACTCCACGCCGAGCCTTTGCAGGAGCAATGGCTCGACGCCTACGGCCATCTCAACGAGGCCTACTATCTGGTCCCCTTCACCAACGCCAACTGGGCGATCCTCGACCATTTCGGCATCGGCCGCCCGTACTACGAGCGCACCGGGGGCGCCTTCTACACGGTCGAGAGCCACGTCCGCTACCTGAAGGAGGTGCGCTTCCCCGCGCTCCTGGAGACCGAGAGCCTCGTCTTCGGCGCCGACGCCAAGCGCCTGCGCGCCGCCCACATCCTCAGGGTCGACGGCGTGGAGCGCGCCACTTTCGAGTGCGTCATGCTGCATTTCGATTCGAAGGCCGGCCGGGTGGCGCCCATGCCGGAGGCCGCGCAGGCCGCGCTGCGGGCGGCCCTGGCCGTGGAGCTGCCGCCCTGGGCCGGCCGCGGCATCGCGCTCGACCGCAAGTAACGGGGTCAGAGTAGCGGTCCGGGGCTCTTCAGATAGCGCGTCCTGATGGCGTCGGACGCCCAGTAGGCGAGGGCGCCGACCGTGCCGGTCGGGCCGTAGGCCGAGTTGTGCGGAAAGGCGCTGGCCCCGATCACGAACAGGTTCGGCACGTCCCACGACTGCAGGTAGCGGTTGACCGTGCTGGTCGCCGGCTCCGTCCCCATCACGGCCCCGCCGGTGCAGTGCGTCGACTGATAGGGCGCGATGGAGTAGGGCCGCTGCTCCGCCTGCGCGAACAGGCGCGCCGGCTTCAGCGTGGCGCCGATGCGCTCGATCGTCGCCGTGGCATGGCGCGAAGCCGCCAGCTCGTTGTCCTGCCAGTCGAAGGTGAGGCGCAGCAGCGGGTCGCCGGCGGCGTCGCGATAGGTCGGATCGAGGTCGAGATAGACGTCGCGATAGGGCATCACGGCGCAGCGCGCGCCGATGTTCATGGTGCGGTTGTAGTACTTCGCCACCCAGCGCTTCCAGGCGCTGCCCCAGGTCGGCACGTCGGGCGGAAGGTCGCGATACTCGATCGGCTTCTGGCCGGAGGAGAAGAGGTTGAGCGTGGCGCCGCCGAGGAAGCCGAGCGCGGCATGGTCGGCGATGCCGCCATGCTCGTCGTCGGCCACGGTGCCGAGCGCGCCCGCGCCCATGAAGACGTTGAGGATGCGGTCGTCGAACCAGAGCGTGGCGCCGCCGCCGGCCTGGTAGGCGAAGTTGCGGCCGACCGTGCCGGTGCCGCCGCGCGGCTCGTAGGGCGTGCCGATCTCCGACAGCAGCAGCAGCCGCACGTTGTTGAAGGTGAAGGCGCAGAGCAGCACCAGCTCCGCCCGCTGCTCCACCGTCCGCCCCTGCGCGTCGAGATAGCGCACGCCGACGGCACGCTTGCCTGTGGAGTCCAGCAGGATGCGCGTCACCTGCGCCTGGTTGCGCAGCTCGAAATTGGGGTTGCGCAGCAGCGCCTTCAGCAGCGTGGTCTGCGGGCTGGCGCGCGCGTCCATGGCGCAGCCGAAGCGCTCGCAGAAGCCGCAGATGATGCAGGCGTTCAGGTCCTGGCCTTCGGGGTTGGTGTAGGCGCGCGACAGGTTGGCCGCCGGCGCCGTGAAGGGATGCAGGCCGAGTCCGGCCGCTGCCGTCGCGAACAGCGCGGTCGATGCGCTGCTCTTCAGCGGCGGGTTGGGATAGTCGCGCGCCCGCGGCCCCTCGAAGGGATTGCCGCCGGGCTGGATCACGCCGCGGATGTTGCCGGCCCTGCCGGAGATGCCGCAGAGATATTCGAAGCGGTCGTAGCAGGGTTCCAGCTCGTCGTAGCTGACGCCCCAGTCCTGCAGCGTCATGCCCTCCGGAATGAACTCCCGGCCATAGCGCTCCTCGTAGAAGCTGCGCGCGCGGAAGTCCTGCGGCAGGAAGCGGAAGGTCTGGCCGTTCCAGTGCGTGCCGCCGCCGCCCAGCCCGTCGCCGAGCAGGAACGAGCCGTATTGCCGCATCGGCAGCGCCATCTGGTCGGAGCGGTTGCGGAAGGTGATGGTCTCGCGCGACAGGTCCTGCATCAGCTCGTGATGCTCGGCATAGCGCAGCTCGTCATGCACCTGCGGCAGGGTGAAGTCCGTCTCGGTCGTGCGCACCGGCCCGCGCTCGAGCCCGACCACGCGCAGGCCCGCCGCGGCCAGCTCCTTGGCGACGATGCTGCCCGCCCAGCCCATCCCGATGACGACGGCATCGACCGGCTTCGACGCATCCGCCGCCATCGCCGCCGCCGCTAGTCGCCGATGCCGGCCGGCTCGACGTCGAACGGCCGGTCGACATACCGCTCGATGACGTCGACATAGTTGCCGTAGACGCCGGGGAACCCCACCATCTTCCAGCCGAGCTTGTTGCGGTTGCCGCCGTAGATGGGATCGCTGAACATCCCCTCCATCGTATTGATGCGGAGCAGCCGGAAGAACTGATGCGCCGGCAGATCGACGAGATGGATGCTGCCGGCATCGAGCCCGCCCAGGATCTTGTCCTGCTCCGCCTCGGTGAGCGCGGCGAACACGGAGCCAAGTGTCGCCCGGCAGTGCGCGTCGATGCGCGGAATCGCCGCGCGGTAGCACGCCGCGGGCGTCAGCCGCAGCTGCCAACCCTGTTCCGGTTTGCCTTCGGCCCAGGGTCCCTGCAGATACATCTTGGCGCCCTGGCCATAGGCGCCCGCGAGCTGGCCGTCGATGAAGGCGGCGATCCCCAGCTCGGCTCCGCCCGGCCCCAGCTCGTCGGCCGGCACGATGCGATTGACGGCCGCCTCGACCCAGGCCGCCTCCGCGCTGTTGAAGAAGATGTAGGACGCTGCCTGCGGCGCTTTCGGCGCCGTCGCATCGGTCGCCGCGGCGGCAGGCCCGACCAACCCGGCCGTGCCGGCTGCTCCCAGCCTCTTCAGGAACGTGCGGCGATTGGCATCCATGGGAGAGTCCTCACCGAGGATGTAGCACGCAGATGGAAACCCTGCACCACCGCGACAAGAGTGCAGGCCGCATTGCTGGCATTCGATGCGCGCAGCCAAAGGTGCGCTGGCCGCCGCTATGTCCTGTTGCTGCCCTGGCACGGCGTGAACTGGACCGCGAGCGAGCGCAGGGGCCGTCGTAAGGGGGCGCTCGCCGCCTTGGGATGACCCCGCGAAACGTGTCGCCGTTCACACCGCAAACCACCGCTTGATGAGAGCGCCGACCGCGTTGCGATCGACGGGTGCGAGCGCGCCGATGCCGCGAATGGCGGCGGCCGCCTCGAAGGTGGTGAGGCGCGCCATCCGCACGACGCATGGTGCGGGCAAGCCGGCCTTGGCCCACTCGGCGATTGCAATGTCGTCCTTGCGGACATCCTGCATGTTGCGCGCCGTCGTGACCATCGCGGCAAAGCAGGCGTCGTGTGCTGCATGAAAGACGTCGGTCGAGACGACGAGCGCAGGCCGGCGCTTCGCCTCGTAGCCCTCGATATAGGGGAAGGGAACCGAGATCAGCTCCCAGCGCTTAAAGGTCACGAAACGCCTCGTCGTCCTCCGGCGTATCCCAGTCACGCATGGCGTGGGCTTGTGTCAGCCGCCACGCAAGAGCCTCGTCCATGCCGGGCTTGGCTTTGGTGATCGTTACTGTTCGGCCCTTGATGGCAAACGACACACGATCGCCGGCCTTCAGGCCGAGGACCCGGCGGACGCCTGCTGGAATAGTCGCCTGATACTTGGTCGTCAGCCGTGACACGCTGTCCATGACTGCTCGCTCGGTTGCGGTAATGCGTATTACCCATTACCTATGCCCTGCGGCCGTATCTGTCAAGGCTGGCCGAGCGCGCGCGGCGGTTGCATCGAGCGCGAACGGCGCAAATGTACCGCGCGCCTCCACATGAAACACGGCAATCAGTCCGGGCATCGGCCGCTACCCTCCCATTTGGGAGGAGCGTCATCGGCGAGTCTTCGCTAACCTTCTCGCCGAGCGCGTCGTATGCGACGTGGCCTCCGCAAGGGCCAGTCGAGCCGCGCGTGTGGGGGGTCCGATGGAATGGCAGTCACTCGGCGAAATCGGCTGGCAGCACTGGGTGGGAAATCTCTGCTACCTGCTGCTCGCGCTCTCCTACGCCGTCTCCAACATCTATTGGCTGCGGGGGCTTGCCGTCGTCGCCCTTGCGATCGAGAGCGTCTACTTCTTCTTCGGGTCGGACCGACCGCTCTGGGTCGGCATCGGCTGGAACGTCGTCTTCATCGGCACCAACGCCATCCAGCTCGGCCTGCTCGTGCGCGAGCGCCTGCGCGTGCGCTTCGACGAGCAGGAGCGGCTGCTGCATCGCGGCCTCTTCAGCGAGCTGTCGCCGGTCGATTTCAGCCGCCTGTTGAAGGCGGGCGAGTGGCACGACGTCGGCGAGGGCACGGTCCTCGCCCAGGAGAACCGGCCGGTCGCCGACGTCTCCGTGCTGATCGCCGGTGCCGCCAAGGTGGAGGTCGACGGCAAGCTGGTGGCGCTGCTGCAGCCGGGCGCGCTCATCGGCGAGATGAGCTTCCTCACCCGCTCCGACGCCTCGGCCGACGTCACCACCGCCACCCCCAGCCGGCTCTTCAGCATCGCCAAGCCGAAGCTCGAGGCCCTCTTCCAGAACAACGCCGCCATCCAGACCGCCATCCATCGCCTGATGGGCCAGGACCTCGTCCGCAAGCTGCTGTCGGCGAGCCATTGAACGGCCCGCCCGGGTGGCATATCCCTCGCGAGGCCTGATGCGCGTGCCCCAGCGTTGCCGCGCGACACCTGACCAGACCCTCCCATTTGGGAGGAGCGCGCCTCGTCTTCATTCTGTAGTTCTTTCGCCGGACAGCCGGGGAGGACGACCATGGTAGAACACGTGGTACGATCGCCGAAGGATCTGCAGTCGGCCTGCGACGCCGCCGGTCCCGGCGATTCCATCGTCGTCCATGGCCGCAGCTATCCCGGTCCGACGCCGGCGAGGTTGTCCGGCGTCAAGGGGACGCCGGAACGCCCACTTCTGATCCGCGCCGGCGACGATGGTTGGATCTCCGGCGCCGCCTCGCCCGATCCGCTCTGGGGCGACAAGCCGCCGGCCGAGGATGCGCCGAAGAAGCCCGATGTCGACGACTTCGCCTTCCTCGTCCTCATCGACTGCGAGCATGTGGTGATCGACGGACTGAAGCTGCGCGAGTTCTGGCCGAGCATTCTCGTCATCAAGAACTCCCGCTTCGTGACCATCCGTAACTGCGTCTTGCGCCACGGCACCTACGCCATCTTCGCCAAGGCCGACAAGGACGCGCCGGAAAAGACCTCCCATCTCCTGATCGAATCCAACGAATGGCAGCAGGACGATTCGCCTGACCACGCGCTGTGGACGCGCCTCGAGTGGGCGCGCGCCCATGGCGATGAGGATTCCGACGGCCTCCTGCGCTACTACAACGGCGGCTTCCTCTCGGCCAAGGGCATCGCCGGCAAAGTCGTGGTGCGCGGCAACTGCATCATGGATGCCTATAACGGCGTGCGCATGAAGGGCGTGGAGGCGGATGCGGATGCGCCGGTGCCGCCGAGCGACATCAACGCCGACGTCCACATCTTCGACAACGACTTCGTCCGCATCCGCGATAACCCGATCGAGCCGGAGGCGTCGGCCTGGAACTGGCACGTCCGCCACAACCGCCTCCTCGACTGCCATTCCTGGTTCTCGTTCGACGGCGTGCGCGGCGGCTATTGGTATTTCTATGGCAACACCGGTCGCTTCGAGAGTCGCCAGGGCGTGCCGGGCCAGTCCGGCCACACCATGGGCCGCGTGCTGAAGCTGAGCTACGCCGCCAAGCCGGACGACGAGGGGGAGCCGGCCGTGCCCGACGCGCCGTGGTACGTCTTCAACAATAGCTGGCACCTGCGCTGCCCCATCGTCGGCGGCGCCAATCGGAAACTGCCGGATTTCGGAGAGGGACCCGACTACACGGCCCACCTCACCTTCTTCAACAACGCCTTCGCCTGGTGCAGTCCCGCCCGCGACGGGGACTGGGTGTGCGAGCGGATCGAGATGCTCAGAAACTTCGATCTGAAGAGCAGCACCGGCACGACCTTCGACTACGACATCTGTGATCGCCGTGACTTCTTCGACGAGCTGCAGCGACAGCGCAGACCGGAAAAACACGGCCGCGTCGTCA
Source organism: Candidatus Acidiferrum sp. (assembly GCA_035518775.1). Taxonomy (GTDB): domain Bacteria; phylum Pseudomonadota; class Alphaproteobacteria; order Dongiales; family Dongiaceae; genus JBGPEQ01. Next base: position 18,039 of record DATIXH010000314.1, on the reverse strand, counting down.
CGCGCCCGATCTTCGTCAACGCCGCCGCTGGAAATTTTGCACTCGCGAGCCGCAGCGGCGCCCGCGCGAGTGGTGCTGCAAAGGGAGTCGCGATGTGCGGCTCACGCGGCAAGGCGAAGCCCCGCACGCAGGGCGGCAAGCTCAACCGCGGCGCTGTGCAGGACTACGGCCTGATTCAGGTGCCTCACCTCGAAGCGCAGGCGGCCGATCTGCTAGCCGAGATGACAGCGAACAGTTGAGGTGCCGCGGTCCGGGCTCAGTGGAGCTTTCCGCCCTCGATCATCGAGAGCGCGAATCCGATCAGCAGCATGGCCAGCACCGCCAAGGCGCCGGCGACGGGCGCTCCGCCCGCCACGATCAGCGCCGCGATCCGCGCCCAGCGCGCGTTGCTGACCCAGAGGAGCGTCGCGCTGCCGATGAGGGACGCGAGCAGGACGACGGCGAGGGCGATGACCGACGGCAGGCCGCTCCATCCCCGCTCCGCCAGCACCTGCAGCCTGAAGTTGATGACCCACCCCGCGTAGAACAGCAGGCCGGCATCGATGATCCAGGCCACGATCGTCCAAGCCATCATCGGAGCGCCTCCGGCCCGTGAAGAGCGAGCGTGCGATGCATCAGGATGCGGCGCCGGGATCAAGCTCCATCCCGACCAGCCGGCAAAGCTCGTCGAACGCGGCCTTGCGATCGAAATAGCTGTTGTGCAGGTCGAGCTTGCGCAGCAGCCGCTCCACTTCCGCGGAGAAGGGCGGCTTGCCGGCGCCGGTCAGGCTCAGCAGCAGGCCGGCGCAGCGGGGCGCGCACTCCGTCGCGTTGTAGCTCGCCCAGAGCAGGGCCTGCTTCACGGTGTCGCTGGGATGGCGCTCGGCGAGTCGCAGCGCGCGCGTCAGCCCGTCTGCCGGTCGATGCAGGTTGCGGATCTCGCGTGCCAGCAGCGCGTCGAGGTCCGGCAGCCGCCCCTGGTCGTGCATCACCTCCGCCGCCGCCAGGCGTACATCGATCGACAGGTGGTTATTCGCCGCCGCCTCGATCGCCCGCCGGGCCGCATCGGCATCGATGACGGACAAGGCCGCGACCTCCCGCCAGGTCGGCGGGCGCTCGGCGAGAAGGCCGGCGATCTCCGCCCGCTCCGCCGCCGTCATCTCCGCGATCGCCGCAACGTCGTAGGCTTGGTCCTCGCGCCACTCCTGCCAGGGCGGCACGATGCCGGCGATGAAGCGCGCATAGGCCGCCGTATGCGTGGCGCGCGCGCCTTCGGGCCGGCTTTTCGCATGCGTGCGCTCCAGCACGGAAATGGTGCCGCTTTCTAGATCGACCTCGAAGTGCGCGCCGTTGGCCTGCTGGCGCACCGCTTCACTCGCGACGAAGTCGCAGATCTCGGCCTGCCGTCCGGCCGCCCACGGATAGCGCCGATCCCAGACCTCTGCGGTCGGCCCGAAGATCAGCGCGATCGCCGGCGAAGCGCCGAACTCCCAGTCGAACCCGGCCGCGTTCGCGCCCTCGCGATACGTGATCGATCCGCCGCGCCCGCTCTGCGTGATTTCGACGCTGGCGCCAAGCGGCCTTCGTCCTGTTGCGCGGGATTCCCGACGCGGCATGAAGACGTTCCCCTCATCGCGCGACGGCTCCCCAATCGCCGGCCGGCCCCGCTCGCGCGGCAGGCACCTTACCCCACGATTGTTTCCCGTCGATTTCGCGCGGGCTGGGTGAGCGGTTCACCCGCCCGCGCCGATTCAGGGCTCTGTGCTGCACTACGGACGATCGATGACGTCGGCGCTTTCCGCGATCGTCTCGACACGTGGGGAACCGCCGATCGGACCGGTCGTCAGTATGATGAGGACCCACACCGCGAGCGCGACAAGAACGGCGACGACCGCATCGGCGAATCGCCAGGAAAGCGCGTCGGGCTCCTCGGACTGGAACTCGTCATTGATCACAACAGGGCGGTATTCCAGCCGCTCGAAGTCCGAGGGCTGACGAGAACGGCCCATAAGGTAGGCGGGATGGTGGCGTAGTAACTCATGCAGGGGATACATGGCGAAGCTCCAAACGAACATGACTTCGGGTCTCCGCTACCGGTCGGCAGCGGATCACGCAGGGTCAAATTCGTTCGGCGCCTCGATGTATCATGGGTTACAAGTCGTCCATGAGTTACGCAAAGTGATCGCCGATCATAACGTCGGCGGCGAAGAAAATAGCACAGTGTCTGGCCGATTGATAGAAGTATCTGCTCAGCGCCCCCGGGGCGGCACCGCCGACGTGGGAAGTCGCTCCCAAAGACAAGGTGACGAGCAGCTGTCGAGACGGGTTGCGCTCATGGTGACTAAAGCGGGGTCAGAGAAGGCTTGCCATCAGTCCATTCCCGCTGGCCGACAAAGCTCAGACAGGCGCGGCATCACTCGCACAGGCGTAAGGCGCGTTCCAGATCGTAGGTCGAGCCGGGCGGCAGGCAGATGAAGAGGAGGCCGCCGAAGAGCGCCTCCCAGTATCCGCCGTTGTCGAGGACGTCGCGAAGCATGGCTTGCATGGCGTCGCCTTCGATTCTTTCCCGGCACAAGATGTATAGGTGCGTGCTCCAGCCGGAGGGCTGCACGACCCGGACGAAGCGCAGGCCGCCGTCCTCATCGGGTATCGCTTCCACGATGTCTCCGTAGTTCGCGCGCTCCGATAGGTAGGGCACGGCATCGAGCCGGTAGAGGTTCGTGCCGACGCAGGTGACGGGAAGGCTGACGGTTAGCGCCTCCTCCGGAAACGCGACGACGACATCGCCCGCATTGCTGAACAGGATGGAGATCGGCATGTGCTCCGGCATTGCCACGTCCTCCGCTCCCACGCCCTTGGCTGACCGCCGGCACAGAATACCTCCCGCTATCGGGCGACCGCCACTGCCCTCATCACTTTACGCAAAAACACGAGATCTTCTTGACAAAACCAGATGCAGAACGTATAATGAACATCCGTTTTCTCGTCAATCACAAATGATCCGGGGCCATCAATGACCCAGACAACTCTCCTTCAGGAACTGCGTACGGGCCACGTTCTCATGATGCAATGTGCGGCGACGGTCGAACACCTCGTCGGCCACGACCGGCCGGCCGGGTCGCTGGCGCTGCACCTCCGCGCCCAGGAGGAGGCGGCACGCATGGCCGGCCTCTTCGCGCGGCTGGGTGCAGGCTACGAGCAGGTCGCTCTGTTGCAGGCCCGCCTGCCCGGCGCCGACCTCGACGAACCCGTGCCGAATCCGGCGGAGGCGAAGCCCACCCCGACTGCGCCGAAACCCAAGCTGCACGCCGCCCTCGGTGCCGCCCGCGGCCGGCTCAAGAACGGCAACCCCTCCGGCGATTTCCTGAAGGCGCCGCGCTGCGGCGCCCGTACGCGCGCCGGCTGCGCCTGCCGCCAGCCGGCCATGGCCAAAGGCCGCTGCCGGCTGCATGGCGGCCTCAGTACCGGCCCGCGCACGCCCGAGGGCTTGGCGCGCTGCCGGACCACCCGCCTCGTCCATGGCTGCCGCAGCCGCACGCACCTTGCGCTCCGCTCCCGCGCCGTCCATGCCGCCCGCCGCCTCCGCGCCCTCGCGCGCGACTTGTCGCCCGGCCTCTCCGCTTGGCATGGGGTCCATCGCTCCAAAATCGCCAACTCTCGTAGGGGCGCGCTGCGCGCGCCCGCCTATTCGGTCAGCTCGCTGCCGACGAATTCATGCTTGACCGATCCACGGGCGCGCGCAGCGCGCCCCCACCCGAATCCGCCGGCCGACGGGTTCTCCGCTGGGCATGGGGTCCATCGCTCCGATTCAGTGAACCGCAGGGGCGCGGAGGCGCAGAGCTCCCGAGTCACGCGAAGCCGTCCTCCCGCACCGTCCTCCTCTGCGCCTCTGCGTCTCTGCGGTGAACCTCTCGATCGCAAAGGCGCGCACGCCGCTGGGCATGGGGTCCATCGCTCCTTCCGCGATCATCTGCGTTCATCCGCGTCCATCTGCGGCTCCCCAACCTTCCGGCCGACCAGCCAACTCTCCGCTGGGCATGGGGTCCATCGTCCGGATTCGCCCGGCGTGACAACGCCCGCCGGACTGCGATAGAAGCCGTCACGCGAATCGGCGCATGATGTCGCCTCGCCCAAGGACGGAGCCCGGCCGCATGGAAGCCCACTTCCCCGATGTCCGCTCGATGGTGGCGGCCCTGAAGCCGAGCTACCCCGTCTACTGCCTGCGCCCCCACGTGCTGCGCCGGAGCGCCCAGAAGTTCCTCGATCTCTTCCCCGGCCGCGTGCTCTACGCCGTGAAATGCAACCCCCACCCCCAGGTCCTGCAGGAGCTCTACGAGGCCGGCATCCGCCATTTCGATACCGCCTCGCTCCCCGAGATCGCCCAGGTGCGCGAGAAGTTCCCGGAGGCCGGCTGCTATTTCATGCATCCCGTGAAGGGCCGCGCCGTCATCCAGACCGCCGATCACGTCTACGGCGTCGACACCTTCGTGGTCGATCACAAGGACGAGCTCGACAAGGTGCTGAACGAGACGGGGGCCGAGGGCATCACCATCGTCGTGCGCGTTACCACCCCGCCGGTCGAGGGCATCTTCTTCCACCTCGCCGCCAAGTTCGGAGCCGAGCCGCCGGAGGCCGCGGCCCTGCTGAAGGAGGCCCATTCGCGCGGCGCCCAGGTCGGCCTCTGCTTCCACGTCGGGTCGCAGTGCCTCATCCCCGGCGCCTACACCAAGGCCCTGGAGATCTGTGGCCAGGTGCTGAAGGACGCCAAGGTGCCGATCCAGTGCCTCGACGTCGGCGGCGGCTTCCCAGCCCAGTACATGACCAACACCATCCCGCCGCTCGAGTCCTTCATTGCGGAGATCGAGGCCGGGGTGAAGGCGCTCGGCCTGCGCCGCGACTGCGTGCTGATGTGCGAGCCCGGCCGCGCCCTCGTGGCCGAGGCCATGTCCCTCGTCGTGCAGGTGCAGCTCCGCAAGGGCGACCGTCTCTACATCAACGACGGCATCTACGGCTCGCTCTCGGAGATGGTCACCGCCAACCTGCGCCTGCCGGCCCGCGTCGTCCGGCTCAAGGGCCCGACCTCGCCCGATCTGATGCCGTTCAAGCTCTTCGGGCCGACCTGCGATTCCGTCGACGTCCTGCCCGGCACCTTCGACCTGCCATCGGATGTCGCAGAGGGCGACTGGATCGAGATCGACCGCCTCGGCGCCTACAGCAACTCCAACGCCACCCGCTTCAACGGCTTCTATCCGGAAACCCTGGTGCTGGTCGACGACGAGCCGGTGCCGGTGTGATGGGCGAGGGCCTCAATCCGGCGTCGGCACGACCGTGCGCTCGGCCCGCCAGTCGAGCAGCGTATGCACGACGATCGCGCCCAGCACGATCGCCCCGCCGACCAGGGTGTCCACGCTCGGCGTCTCGCTCAGGAACACCCACACCCACAACGGCGACAGGATGGATTCGAGGATCGATATCAGCCCGGCCTCGGCCCCGGGGATCAGCCGCACGCCGCTGGTGAAGAGAACGAGGCCCAACCCCATCTGCCCACAGCCGAACAGGAAGAGATAGGCGAAATCGGAGGTGTCAGGCGCCGACAGCCGCGCGAAGGGCAAGGAAACGAGGGCACAGAACAGCGTCGCCAGGCAGGTGGCGGGCGCCATGCGCAGGTGCTTGAAGCGGCGGGTCGTCACGATGGCGCCGGCGAAGCCGAGGGCGCAGGTGATCGCCAGCAGGTTGCCGACGACGTTTCCGGCTTCCAGCGAGCCGTGCGAGATCACGCCGATGCCGGCGAGCGCCACGGCCATTGCGATCCAGCTGTGCACCTTCACCTGCTCGCGCAGGAGCACCCAGCCGAGCAGGCCCGCGATGAAGGGTGCGGCGGCCTGGGTGAACAGGATGTTGGCCACGGTCGTGTAGTCGAGTCCGACGATGAAGCCGGTCGAGGCCGTCGCGAAGCAGAGGCCGAGCAGCATGCCCGGCCAGCCGAGTTCGCGGAAGGTGGCGACGAGGCGGCCGCGGTTCTTGAACCAGGCGTAGGCCAGGAGGGAGATACAGGCGAAGACGGAGCGCCAGAACAGCTTGGTCCAGGGATCGGTCTCGATCATCCGCGCCAGCAGCCCGCCCGAGCTCCAGACCAACGCAGCGCCGGCGACGAGCAGCAGGCCGCGGCGATGCAGAGCGGTCGCGGTGCTCGCGGACGTCGTGTGATCGAGAGCGCTCACGGGATTTGTTTGCTGCAGTGCGCGGCGGCAGGCTTCCGCGCCGTCGCCGATGATGTCACTATAGGTGAGGGGTTGGCTATCATGGCATTCCGGTCCTGTCCATGAAGACCGAAAGCGTCCTCGGCCTCGGGCCGCACGGGTTCCACCGCATCGCTTACACCGAATGGGGCGAGCCGACGGCGGCACGCACGCTGATCTGCGTGCACGGCCTCACGCGCAACAGCCGCGACTTCGACCGACTCGCCGCCGCGCTCGCCGACCGCTGGCGCGTGGTCTGCCCGGACGTGGCGGGCCGCGGGCGCAGCGACTGGCTGCCGGTCGCCGGCTACAACAACGCCCAGTACCTTGCCGACATGAACGCGGTCATCGCGCGCGTCGGCGCCATGGAGATCGACTGGCTCGGCACCTCCATGGGCGGCCTGCTCGGCATGCAGTTGGCGGCACAGCCGAACAGTCCGATCCGCCGCCTTGTCGTCAACGACATTGGCCCCTATATCCCGAAGGGTGCGCTCGAGCGCATCGCGGAGTATGTCGGCGCGGACCCGCGCTTCGCCACGCTCGACGAGCTGGAGGCTTATCTGCGCCGCGTGCATGCGCCCTTCGGACCGATGAGCGATCAGGACTGGCGCCACCTTGCGCTCCAGGGCTATCGCCGGCTCGAGGGCGGCGGTTTCGGCCTCGCCTACGATCCGGCGATCGGTCAGGCCTTCCGCGCCAACGGCATCAAGGACGTGGATCTCTGGCCGATATGGGATGCCATCCGCTGTCCCGTGCTGGTGCTGCACGGCGCCGAGTCCGATCTCCTGCTGTCCGATACGACCGCTGAGATGCAGCGGCGCGGTCCGGCGACCAAGGTCGTCGATGTCCCCGGCGTCGGCCACGCCCCCGCCCTGGTCGTCGAGAGCATGATAGTCCTGGTGCGCGATTGGCTGTCGGCAACGGCGTAGATCCGGCGCGCGCCTATCCGCGGTTCGTGGCGCGCCCGCCCTGGTGGGGCGGCGACCTGCAGACCGTCCGCAACTATCTGCGCAAGCCGGCCATCCCGCTCGAGCCCTATCCGGCCGAGCGCCTCGAATTCCCGCTCGACGACGGCTCCGGCGATGCCCTCGTCGCCACGCTCAACCGCCCGCGCGCGGCGGACGGCGCGCGCCCGCTCGTCGTCCTCGTCCACGGCCTCACCGGCTGCGAGACCAGCACCTACATGCGGGCGAGCGCCCGCCACCTGCTCGAGCGGGGCCATCCCGTGCTCCGTCTCAACCTGCGCGGCGCCGGCCCCTCGCGCCCGCGCTGCCGGCTGCAGTATCACGCCGGCCGCACCGAAGATCTGCGCGCGGTCGTCGGCCGCATGGACGGCCGGCTCGCCGCCAACGGCGTCGTCATCGTCGGCTTCTCCCTCGGCGGCAACATGCTGCTGAAATATCTGGGCGAGCAGGGCCGCCGCGCGCCGCTGCTCGGCGCCGTCAGCGTGTCGGCGCCGATCGATCTGAAGGCGGCGCAGCTGCGGCTTATGCAGCGGCGCAACCGCCGCTATCACGACTACCTCCTGGCGCGCATGAAAGAGGAATTCCGTGCCGCGGCCGCGCTTGAACGCGCCGCCTTCGACACCATCTCCAGCGTCTACGAGTTCGACGACCGCGTGGTGGCGCCGCGCAACGCCTTCGCCAATGCCGACGACTACTACGCGTGCTGTTCCGCGAAGAATTTTCTCGACGACATCCGCGTGCCCACGCTGCTCATTCATGCGCGCAACGACCCGTGGATTCCATCGGGTGCCTATCGCGACTACGACTGGGCTTCCAATCCGCGCCTGACGGCCCTGCTGCCAAAGGGCGGCGGCCATGTCGGCTTCCATGGCTTCGGCAGCGTCGTGCCCTGGCACGACCGCTGCATCGCGAGCTTCGCAGAGCGGCTGACGGTCGCTAGGGCGGGTCGACGCTGACGAGGCGGTTCAGGGTCGTCTCGACGCGTTGGGAGTTGCCGTAGTCCGCGGTATCGGCGGTCGTCGAGAAGCTGTACTTGATTCCGTCGGCGATCGGCCAACCTATAGGAATGCTGTCGGATGCCAGCCGCTGGCGCTTCGATGCCACGCGAATGTCGTTCGTCGCTGGGTCGAAGCGGTCGCCGGGCGAGAGAATGCTGATGCCGAAATCATGCAGGCTGTTCGTGCGGGCGTCGCCGGGCATGCGCACGACGGCGACGGACTTGCCGGCGAGCACGAGCCACGGACCGCCGTTGCCGGGGACGAGCACGGCCGTGTCCTCGTCGATGCCGACGCCGACGGGAATGCGGTCGCGCGCCAGGGCGAACATGTGACGGCCGAGCAGGCCGTGCGTGAAGAAGTGGGCATCGACGAGAACGGGTTCGTTCAGCAGGTCTAACCCCGGCGCCCTGAACAACTCTCCGCGGGTGACGGCCTCCACGCTGCTCCGCGCTCCGCACTCGCAGAGCATGACGGGCCCGACCGCCATCGCGCCAGCACTCGCTCCCGAGACCACCGCACCGTGCTTCTGGAAGCGCTCGCGGATCGCGGCGAGCGCCGGCGTGTCGCGGCCCCCAGGCCGAAACGTATCCGACAGACGCTGCGGCGCGCCTCCGCCGAAGAAGAAACCCGTACAGCCGCGCAGCGCCGCCACCACGTCCGGTCTGCCGGCATCGCCCGGCTGCAGGTTGAAGGCGAGCAGATGGACAGCGCGAAACTCATCGAAGACGCGATAGATATCGCCGTGTCCGTCGGCCGTGTCGATCAGACAGAGCCGCGGATCGGGGCCGGCGAGCGCAATGATATCGGCCGCGATCTCATGCTGAACGACGCCGCCGCCATGGAGAACGAGAGAGCCACGGCCGTTGTATCGCGCGATCGGCTTGACGACCGTGCCGCTCGCCGGCGACGGCACCTCGTAGACGGCCGTACTGGCATTGATGACACGAATGCTGCTCTTGTCGCCCCCGCAGGCAGCAAGCAGCAGCACGCACAACAGGGCAGCAGATCGTACCATGCGGAGTGTATTTGAGCGACGAGGTGCTCAGCCCGCCTTGAGTCGCTTGGCGGCGTCGACCGCCGCGTAGGTGAGGATGCCGTCGGCGCCGGCGCGCTTGAAGGCCAGCAAGCTCTCCATCATCGCCCGCTCGCCGTCGAGCCAGCCGTTGCCGGCGGCGGCCTTGATCATCGCGTATTCGCCGCTCACCTGGTAGACGAAGGTCGGCATGCTGAACGCCTCCTTCACCCGCCAGAGGACGTCGAGATAGGGCATGCCCGGCTTCACCATGAGCATGTCGGCCCCCTCGGCGACGTCGAGCGCGCACTCCCTGAGCGCCTCATCGCCGTTGGCGGGGTCCATCTGATATGTCCGCTTGTCGCCTTTGCCCAGGGCGCTCTTCGAACCCACGGCGTCGCGGAACGGGCCGTAGAAGGCCGATGCGTACTTCGCCGAGTAGGCGAGAATGCTGACGCTCTGATGACCGGCCGCATCCAGCGCTTCGCGCAACCGGCCGACTCGCCCATCCATCATGTCCGACGGCGCCACCACGTCGACGCCGGCCGCCGCTTGCGCCAAAGCCTGCTTGCAGAGAATCTCGATCGTCTCATCGTTGAGAATGCGGCCGTCGCGCAGAATGCCATCATGGCCGTGACTGGTGTAGGGATCGAGGGCGACGTCGCAGATGACGCCGATGTCCGGCACGGCCTGCTTGACCGCGCGCACGGCGCGATTGCAGAGATTGTCGGGATTGCCCGACTCCTCCGCTCCCTCGCTCTTGCGCGCAACCGGCACGACCGGGAACAGCGCGAGCGCGGGTATCCCGAGTTCCGCTGCGGCGCCCGCCTCATCGATCAGCGCTCCGATCGACAGCCGCTGGATGCCCGGCATGGACGGAACGTCCTCACGCCCGTCGGCGTCGTGCACGAAGACCGGCCAGATCAGGTCATCGATGCTGAGGCGGTTCTCGGCGACGAGCCGCCGCGTCCAATCGGCGCCCCGATTGCGGCGCATACGGACGCGCGGATATTGGCCGTGGCCGGACGGCGCGTCGCCGGCGAGATCAGGCTGCGGCGACTCGATCGGGCGCACGAGACGGGCGTTGCGGGGGTTCGTCGGCATGGCCGGGATGACTCTCGTCGATCGTTTGGGGTCTCGCGCAATTCTAGGCCGTGGGCACTATAGTGGTCCAGAAGCGAAATCGTTACTGTTCCGGCGAGCTTCTCTTGCCGTCGGGCCTCGCGGAAGACTGCTGTGGTGATGCCTTGTCGAGGTGGGACGAGAGCCTTGACATCCGGCTGGCGGGTCCAGACAATTTAGATAGCGATATATTGCTAAATAGTTCCCGATCCTTCGTCGATCAGAGGAGGAGCCTCCGTGACCTGGATTGTCGCGATGCCGATCGACCGGCTACGCCGCGAGGGCAAGGTCGTCAGGAAGCTGGAAGGCAAGCAGATCGCGCTGTTCGCGGCCGGCGACGCGGTCTTCGCATGCAACAACCGCTGCCCGCATGAGGGCTATCCTCTGCGCGAAGGCACCCTCGACGAGGCTTGCGTTCTGACCTGCAACTGGCATGGCTGGAAGTTCGATCTGAGCACGGGCGACAACCTCCTGCAGGGCGATCGGCTGCGCACCTATCCCACAAAGATCGTCGACGGTGCGGTTTGGATCGACGTGAGCGATCCACGGCCGGAGCAACGACGGGCGCAGGCGCTTGCCAATCTCCGGACCGCCGTCGACGACCACGAATACGACCGGATCGCGCGCGAGCTGGCGCGGCTGCGCAAGGCCGACGCCGATCCTGTCGAAGCGGTCACGGCGGCGATCGAATGGTCCCATGAGCGGCTTCGCTTCGGCACAACCCATGCATATCCCGCCGCGGCGGGCTGGGTCGCGCTCCACGACCGGGCGACGGACGATGAAACGCGCCTGATTTGCATCCTCGAAGCCGTCGGCCACATGGCCTGGGATTGCCTGCGCGAGCCGTCCTATCCCTTCACCTTGGTGAGCCGGCCGTATCACGACGCGGCCTTCGCGGCAGCCCTCGAAGCGCAGGATGAAGATGGCGCTGTGGCGCTTCTGCGCGGCGCCCTCGATGCTGGCCGCCATTTCGCCGACCTCGATCGGGCGCTGACCGAGGCGGCGCTCCGTCACTACGCCGATTTCGGACACTCGCTCATCTATGTTGTTCATACCGGGCGGTTGATCGATCGGCTCGGGCCGCGTGTCGAGCTGCCGCTGCTGCTGGCCCTCGTCCGTGCGCTGGTCAATGCCCGACGCGAGGATCTGATCCCGGAGTTCCGCGGCTATGCGAAGGCGCTGCAGGCTTGGCCGCGGGCCAGCAGCAAGTCGGCGAGCACACCTGCCATGCTCTGCGACATCCTCGGCCACTCGGTCGAAGCGACGATGACGGCGGTCGTGCAGCGAGCGGGAGGTGCGGCCGCAGAGGATCTCTACAGCGTCCTGCTCGCTGCCTCCGCGATGAACCTGCTGCGCTACGACATGCGTTATCAGGAGCGGACGGGCAATGGCGCCGGAGAGAACATCGACTGGCTTGATTTCACCCACGCTATCACGTTCGGCAACGCCGTTCGCCTGCAATGCCGGAAGGTCCCGGAGCTGTGGCCGCAGGGGCTGCTGCAGATGGCCTGCTTCGTCGGTCGCAACAGCGGCTTCGTCGACCAGGCGATCAGGCTCGAACAGTGGCGGGTTCGCGACCGTCGTTCGTTCGAGCGGGCTTGCCTCGCACGCCTCATGGATCACGGCGAACCCGAGTACATCCACTCGTCGCACCTTATCAAGACGTTCCTCGCGGCCGCCGAGGAAGTCGATGCCGGGCTGCTGGACAGCACGGCAGACATCGTCATGGCAGCGGTGCATCGCTACTTCGCCGAGCCCTTGAAGCGCAAGCACGCGAAGCGGACCGCGCATCAAGCGCTCGACTTCGTGGCGCTGGAGGACTGAGGCGGCGGCCGTCTCCGCCTTCAGCCGCCGGTCAGCGCTTGAAAGACGAAAATCTCGTCGCTGTCGTTCACGGCATCGGCGAGGCGCTCTGGGTCGGCGATGCGCGCATCGTTGACGTAGATGTGCACGTGACGGCGCAGGCTGCCCTGGTCATCGAGTATGTAGGAACGGAGCCGTGGATTGGCCGCGAACAGGCTTTCGAGCACGGCCCGGACGCTGCCGCCGGCAACGTCCTGCACCGGGCAGGCAAGATACCGCTGCAGGTTGGTCGTGAATGCGACGCGGGCCACGACGAGGTTCCCTGTGGGCCCGGCGATCAGGCCGCGACCTTTGCGGAGCCGCCTGACAGCGCGTACTCGGTCTTCACCGGCGTGACGTTGCGCAGGATGTCGAGGACCGGGCAGTGGCGGTCGACGGTCGCCTTCAGCCGCTCGATGTCATCCGTGCTGGCCGGGCTGTCGATCGCGACCGTCGCATGGATGTCGCGGAGGCCCGGGCGAACGCCCTCGTCGACTGCAAAGAACCCGCGCAGATCGAGCCGTCCGGTGAGCTTCACCGACACGGCGTTGAGGGGGATGCCGAGAGTATCGGCGTAGAGGCGGTAGGTGATCTCCTGGCAAGCGCCGAGCGCGGCCAGCACCAGCTCCACCGGATTGGGGCCTTGATCGCTGCCGCCGAGCGACGTCGGCTCGTCGATCTTGATGCGGAAGTCGCGGATCGCGACCTCGCTTAGGAGGCCGGCGAGCTGGCGCGTCGTGACCTCGAATGCGGCGGTCGTCCCGCCCGACCTGTCGCGCAGGTTGCTCTGGATCGTGATGAAGTCGTCCTTGAAGTTCTTGGGCATCGGTCGGCCCTCCTTGCAAGCGGTGGCGGGGCCCACGGACACGTGGCGCTTTAGCGTTTGGTGGCGCGGCGCAAGCTGCCGCATCAAATTGCCGCGGGTCCATATCGGACCGGTCCGATCGTCGAGCTTGCGAACAAAAAAATCGCCGCAGCTTTGGCTGGGCGATTCGTCCCAACGCTTTAGCTGCACTTGTAACGCGCCCGCAAGCTGTAGCTCAAATCGGCGCGTTGGTATTGAGCGGATGAAGAGTGCCCTTGTCAAGGAGGAATCGATCCGCGATATGACGGCATGAGCATGCATATCCGCTTCGATCGGCAGGGCGCGCTCGCCGCGGTCACGCTCGACCGACAGCCGGCGCTGAACGCGCTCACGCTCGAGATGGTTGCCGCGCTCGACGAGCGGCTGAGCGCGTGGGCGCGGGATGCGGGTGTCGCAGCGGTCGTGATCCGTAGCGCGGGCGGGCGCGCGTTCTGCGCCGGGGGCGATATCCGCGCGCTGCACGACGCGAGCAAGAAGCGCGATCCGTATGTGCGCGATTTCTATCGCACGGAGTATCGCGTCAATCACCGCATCAAGACCTATCCTAAACCCTACATAGCGCTCATCGACGGCATCGTCATGGGCGGGGGCGTTGGGTTGTCGGTGCATGGATCGCACCGCGTGGTCAGCGAGCGTTGCCAGTTCGCCATGCCAGAGACGGGCATCGGATTCTTTCCCGATGTCGGCGGCAGCTGGTTCCTGCCCCGCTGCCCCGGCCAACTCGGCACCTACCTGGGCTTGACCGGTGCGCGCATCGGCGCTGCCGACGCGCTCTATTGCGGCGCGGCGACGCACTACGTGGCAAGCGGCGAGATGGGGCGGATCATCGGCGAACTGGAGTACGTGACGTGGATGGGCGATCATCGCGACGCCGTCACCGCATTGCTCGATCGCCTCGGCGGCGATCCGGGGCCAGCGCCGCTCGCTGCGCATCGGCAGGCGATCGATCGCTGCTTCGGCGCCGACACGGTCGAGGAGATTCTCGCGCGGCTCGGCGGCGAGAGGACGGCGTGGGCGGAAGAGACGATCGCGGCGCTGCAGCGCAAGTCGCCGACGAGCCTCAAGGTGACGCTGCGTCAGCTTCGCCTCGGCGCGGGGCTCGGCGACTTTGGGGCGGCCATGCGCATGGAATACCGGATGGCCCTGCATGCCGTGGCGGCGGACGATTTCTACGAAGGCGTGCGCGCGGCCGTGATCGACAAGGACCAGGCGCCGCGCTGGCGGCCGGCGACGCTGGCCGAGGTCTCCGAAGCGATGGTGGACCGTTATTTCGAGCCGAGAAAGGAGCCCGATCTCGAGCTCGCGGCCTAACCCCAGGATATGAGGGCATGACATGGCGAGGATCGGCTTTGTCGGACTAGGAAACATGGGGCTGCCGATGGCGCGCAATCTGGTCGCGGCCGGTCACGCGGTGCATGCCTTCGACATGGCCGCGCCTGCCGTCGAGAAAGCGGTGGCGGCCGGCGCCGTCGCGGCGGCCGATCTGGTGGCCGCCATCTCGGGCGCATCGGTCGTCCTCACCATGCTGCCGGCCGGGCAGCAGGTTCGCGACGTCTATCTGGGGCCGGGCGGCGTGATCGCGAAGGCCGCGAAGGGGACGCTGCTCATCGACAGCTCGACCATCGATGTCGAGACGGCGCGGGTGGTCCACCAGGCGGCGGCCGCGGCGGGGTTCGACATGGTGGATGCGCCGGTCTCCGGCGGGGTGGCGGGGGCGGAGGCGGGGACGCTCACATTCATGGTGGGCGGGAGCGACAAGGCCTTCGCGGCGGCCAAGCCGGTTCTGGAGAAGATGGGCAAGGCGGTGATCCATGCCGGCGGGCCTGGCAACGGGCAGGCGGCGAAGATCTGCAACAACCTGATCCTCGGCATCTCCATGATCGGGGTGTGCGAGGCGTTCATGCTGGCGGAGAGGCTCGGGCTGCCGGCCCAGACGCTGTTTGACATCAGCAGCAAGTCGTCGGGCCAGTGCTGGTCGATGACCTCCTACTGTCCGGTGCCCGGGCCGGTGCCGGGCTCGCCGGCCAACCGCGGCTACAGACCCGGCTTCACCGCGGCCATGATGCTGAAGGACCTCCGGCTTGCGGAAGCGGCTGCCGGCTCGGCCAAGGCCGCCCTCGGGCTCGGCCCGGTGGCGGCCGCCCTTTACCATAAGTATGTCGACGCCGGCCATGGGGGGCTCGATTTCTCCAGCATAATCAAGCTGTTTCAGGAAATTCCCGATGGCGGCGGGAAAAAATTGTTACCACCGTCAACGGAAAATTAAGAATACAGAGGTTAACGTGACGAAATTGCATCGCTTTCAGCGGGAGTTCTGCTGTGAAAAAGGACTATCTTGAGACGATCGCGTTGGTGGAGCGGTTGCACCGTGAGTGCCTCGAAGTCATTCGTGCCGACCTCGACCGATTGGGCATCCGCGACCTGAACAACGTTCAGGCGCTTATTCTTTTCAATATTGGCGCCGACGAGTTGACGGTCGGCGAGCTCACGAACCGGGGCTATTACCTCGGCTCCAACGTCTCCTACAACGTCAAGAAGATGGTGGAGAACGGCTACCTCATTCAGGAGCGCTCGCTGCATGACCGCCGGGCCGTGAACGTCCGCCTGTCGCAGAAGGGCCTCGACGTCTGCGAGCGCATGCACACGATGTTCGAGCGTCATTCGCAGATGCTCTCGACCGGCATCATCACCATCGAGGAGCTGCACGGCGCCAACATCCTGCTGCGCCGGATCGAGCGCTTCTGGGCCAACAGCATCGACTACTCCTCCCGCAATATCGCCGCTGAGCCCGTGACCACACCGACTGCTGCCTGAGACTTCCTGAGGGGGACTACGTCTCGGGGGCTGCTGGCGGCGGCGTGCGCGCGATGAACAATCGCGACCGCCGCCGCCACGCCGCTTTTCCGCACCTGTAGCTGCGCTTCGCTTGTCTTCCGGCGCGCCCGCTGATAAAGGGCGCGGCGCATTTGCCGGAGACGAGCCATGACCCTTCCCAACTTCGCCATGAACCCGACCACCCGCCTGGTGTTCGGCGTCGACCGCGTCGAGAAGCTCGGCGCTGACGTCACGGGCATCGCCGGCGAGGGCGCCGGCGTGCTGCTGGTGGCCGATCCCGGCCTGCCGAAGATCGCCGAGCGGATCGAGGGCATCCTGAAAAAGGCCGGGCACAAGGTCGGGCTGTTCACGGACGTGCGCAGCGATCCGCTGGCGGCGCAGGTGGATGCGGCGGCCGCCAAGGCGCGGTCCCTGGGTGCGGCCTGCGTGGTGGGGGTGGGCGGCGGCTCGACCATGGACGTCTCGAAGTTCGCGGCGGCGATCGCCGGCAGCGATACCTCGGCGGAGCACTATGAGCTGGCGAAGAATCCGCTGCCGAAGAACGGGCTGAAGCGGATCTGCGTGCCGACGACGGCGGGCACCGGCTCGGAGACCACGCGCGTCTCGGTCTTCACCAACGGCAAGGACGAGAAGATGTGGGCCTGGGGCGACGAGCTGCGCGCCGACCTGGCGCTGCTCGACCCGCGGCTGACGGTCGGGCTGCCGGCGCATCTCACGGCGGCGACGGGCGTCGACGCGCTGGTGCATGCGATCGAGGCCTGCACGATCCGGCGCGCCAATCTGCTGAACGATGCCATCTCGTACCAGGCGATCCGGCTGATCGTGAGGAACCTGAAGCGGGCGGTCGAGGCGCCCGACGATCTGGACGCGCGCGGAGCGGTGCAGATCGCGGCGGCGGCGGCGGGGATGGCCATCGACAACTCCGGGACCGGGATCGCCCATGCGATGGGGCATGCGCTGGGTGCGATCGGGCATGTGCATCATGGGCGGGCGGTGGGGCTGTGCCTGCGGGCGGCCATCGCCTGGAACGCGGAGGTGAGTCCGGGCCGGCATGCGCTGGTGGCGCAGGCCATGGGGGTGCCGAGCGAGGGGCGCCAGGAGCGCGACGTGGTGGCGGACCTGGGGCCGGCGTATGACGCGTTCGTGCGCTCGGTCGGGCTGGCGGTCTCGCTGGCCAAGGACGGGCTCGGGGCCGGCGACGTGAAGCGGCTGGCGGTGGCCACGATGGCGCCGGAGAACAAGTCCATGCGCGACTCCAATATCCGGGAGATCACGCCTGCCGATGCCGAGCGGATCGCGCAGGTCGTGCTGACCGCGGCGTGAGCCGGTCCCGGGAGTTTGGGATCGGCGCCCTGCGTCCTTCGACAGGCTCAGGATGAGGGTTTTTTCTTTGTGCCACCAAAATTGCCCCTCATCCTGAGCTTGTCGAAGGACGCGGGATGATCCTGCAGCGATCGGGTTCGGGTACCTCTTAGCCCGCCGGGGCCAAATCCGGGCGATGGACCCCATGCCCAGCGGAGAGCAGGGGTTCGGGGCCGCCCCAGACGAGGCCGGCGACGCGCACCTGGCCGCCGGGGCCGGCGAGGGCGCCGAGGGTGAGCAGGCCGCGGCGGAAGCGGTCGCCGAGGCGGGCGACGATGGCGGAGAGGCGGAGGGCGGCGACCGGCTCGGATGCCGTCGAGGCGGCGCGGTCGATGGCGCCGTGGGCGCAGCCGGTGAGGCGCATCATCAGGCCGTGGCTGGTGCCGAGCTCGTGGGCGAATAGGCGCGTGAGGAAGCCGAGGCCGGACTGGGCGTCGGCGGCGGCTTCGGCCTGAACGGCGGCGCGGGCGGCGGCGGCGAGTTCGCAGGCTTCCTCGGCGGCGAGCTGGCGGGCGAGCTGGGCGCGCTGGCTGAGGGCGGGGCTCTGCGGCGTCGGATCGTTGGCGGCCTTCGCCTCCTTGGCGGCGGCGACGCGGCGGTCGAGCTCCTCGGGCGGGCAGCGCTCCTCGAGCCAGCGCAGCGCCAGCCAGATGCCGTCGTTCCCGGCCTCGGGGCGGGCGCGGCGCAGGGCGGCCAGGCCCTGGCGCAGCTGCTCCATCAGGCGGCTGGCCGTGGCGGCGAGGCGCCCGGCGGCGAGCTCGGCGGCGGCGCGCTCCTCGGCGGCCGGCTCCTCGTCGCCCCAATCGAGCATGGCGTCGGC
>DATIXH010000313.1:0-10252 GCA_035518775.1 Candidatus Acidiferrum sp. | reverse complement strand
GTCGGCCAGCAGCTGCGTTACGCCGGCCTTGAGGAAGGCGGCGCGCCAGCCAAGGATGGTCGCAATCAACTCCTGAACGATCCCGCAGAGCAGGCTGATGATCAGGAACACGAAGATCATGCCGATCGCCGTGTCCAGTATGGATGATCCGAACATTGACACCTCCTGTGCCCCACCACCGCCGATTCCGGCCCAGCGCGGGCACCAGAGTTGTGATGCAGATCACGATGGAGCGGATTCCCCCGCCGCCATTGGGTGCGTGACCGTCCGCGCTACTAGTCGCGTCCCTTCGCTGGTGCTCTGGGTGTGCTGGGCCTCCCCGGAAAGAGTGCGCCCACGGCGGGCGTAACGCTCGTCTCGAAAGCGCCTTGCTCACGCCACCACTTTGCCGCCGTGGGCGGTCGACCAGCCTTCGGGATCGTCGAGGAAGGCGCGCACTTCCTTCGCATCGGCGGCCGAGAGCAGGCCGGCGGCCTCGGCGGCGGCCAGCATGTCGCGCCAAGTGGCGAGGCCGTGCAGGCGGACGCCGAGCTTCGCCAGGGTCTCCACGCTCTGCGGGAAGATGCCGTAGTGGAAGACGACGAAGGCGTCCTTCACCTGGCCCTCGCCGTCGCGGATGGCGTTGACGAAGTTCACCTTGCTGCCGCCGTCGGTCGCCAGGTCCTCGACCAGCAGGCAGCGGCAGCCGGGCTTCATGTTGCCTTCGATCTGGGCGCCGCGGCCGAAGCCCTTCGGCTTCTTGCGCACATAGAGCATCGGCAGGCCGAGCCGGTCGGCGATCCAGGCGGCGAAGGGGATGCCGGCGGTCTCGCCGCCGGCGACAGCGTCGAGCGATTCGAAGCCGATCTCGCGCTCAATGAGCTCGACGGCGAGATCGATGATCTTCGTCCGAGCGCGCGGGAAGGAGATGATCTTGCGGCAGTCGATATAGACCGGGCTCGCCCGTCCGGAGGTCAGGGTGAAGGGCTGCCGCGGCCGGAAGTGCACGGCCTCGATCTCGAGCAGGATGCGGGCGGTAGTGCGGGCGGCCTCGGCGGCGGACATCGATGATCTCCCGAGCGAGTGGTCGGCGCCCTCTCTAGCGGCAATTTCGCGGACCGACAATGCGGACCGTGCTTGCGGCTTTCCGACAGTGCCGTTCCTGGTAAGTTGCGGGCCGGCCGCAACCGGATCCGAGGTCATCCATGTCCGACGTCGTGCTGCTCACTCGTGACGGCGACATCGCCACGGTCTTGCTCAACCGCCCTGATCGCCTGAATGCGCTCGACAAGGCGATGTGGCAGCGGCTCGCCGCGATCATGGCCGAAGTGGCGGATGACGATACGATTCGCTGCGCGATCGTCCGCGGCGCCGGACCCGCCTTCGGCGCTGGCGCCGACGTGGCGGAGTTCTCAAGCGAGCGCGATACGCCCGCCAAGGCGGCGGCCTACGCCGAGATCATGGGTGCCGCGCTGCGCACTCTGTGCGATTGTCCAGTGCCGACGGTGGCGCAGATCCACGGCGCCTGCGCGGGCGCCGGCCTGGAAATCGCGATTCACTGCGATCTTCGCATCGCCGCCGACGGCAGCAAGTTCGGCGCGCCGGTCCAGCGCCTGGGCATCACGATGCCCTATCCCGAGATCGCGGCGCTGGTCGATCTGGTCGGCCGCGCGACCACGCTCGAGATCTTACTGGAAGGGCGGCTGTTCAGCGCCCGCGAGGCCTATGAGAAGGGGCTGCTATCGCGCGTCGTGCCCGAGGCGTCGCTCGAGGACGAAGTGAATGCAACGGCTCGCCGCCTCGCCGAGGGCGCGCCGCTCGTCCACCGCTGGCACAAGAAGTTCGTGCGCCGCCTGGTCGACCCGACGCCGTTGTCGGCAGCCGAGATCGCGGAGTCCTATGCGGCCTGTGCCACCGAGGACTATCGAACCGGCATAGCGGCCTTTCTGGCTAAGGAGAAGCCGCGCTTCCGAGGTCGCTGACCAGGTGCCTGTGAACGGCGATGCTAGAGAGCACCCTGCGCACGCAATCGATCGCGGATGTCGCGAAATCCCAGCAAGACCAGATTTTCTCTGCGCACCTCCGCCACGAACCCCGCATCCTGCAGCAGTTGCGCCTCCGCGATGCGGCAGCGGGCGCGCGGCGGGTCGATGACATCGATGTCGCCGGCATGGTTGGGATGGAAGGCGAGGAACGTCAGGCCGGGGGCGACGTCCGCGATCATGCGACGGTAGGCGGCCTCGTCGCCGAGCGCGGACCAGGGCGTCTCAGCGAACCGGTCGATGATGGGATGGCCGCGCGCTTCCAGATCGGCGATGCGCGACGCATGCCGTGCGGGGTCGACGTCGCCCAGCTTCAGGCCGCCGCCATAGTTGTCCCAATGGCGCGGAAAGAGGACCGGCAGCCGGTAGTCGCGACCGAGCCGCAGATAGATGTCGGCAAACGCCGGGCCGAGCGCCGTGCCCATATGGCAATCGAGATGGGTAGCGTCGATGCCGGCTGCCAGCGCCGCGTCGATCTGGGCGCGCAGTTCGGCCTCGACGGCGTCGGAATGGGCATGGTCTTGGGCGGCGCGTGCCGTGCGCCACATGTAGCCGTCGTCATCGACGAGGCCGGTCGACTTGGCCGAGCCGGTAAGCGGGCGCCAGCGATAATGCCGCCATTCGCTGGTCAGCGTCAGATGGACGCCGAGATCGAGCTGCTGATTGGCGGTCGCCATCTCGGCGATTTCGCGGAACCAGGGGCAGGGCACCATCACCGAGCCCGACATCACGAAGCCCTTGCCGGCGACGGCGGCGAAAGCGGTGTTGGCACCATGGCACATGCCGATGTCGTCGGCATGCGCGATCACGTGCTTCTGCGCCATCCCGCCGGTGCGCGCCGCTCCTCTGTCTGCCTTCGTCGGCATACTCGTCTTTCCCGTCATATTTACTGAGCCGGTCGCGCGAGATGGGGGCTCCGCCGATCCAGCTTGGTAAGGGCCGGATACATCGCATCTGACGCAGCTGTGGTCAAAGGGGGAGGCGCGTGGCACGGTGTCACGTGGCCCAATGGCCCCACGACCTACAGAGCAGGTGTCATGCCAGCCACGAGCATCGATGTCGGCCCGATTGCAAAGCGCGAGTTCGGCCAGATGCCGGACGGTACTCCTGTGCTCGAGTACACCCTGCGCAATGCCGGGGAAATGTCGGTCGCCTTCATCAACTATGGCGGCATCATTACATCGATCAGAGTGCCGGACCGTGATGGCACGCTCGACAATGTCGTGCTCGGGCTGCCTACCATGGAGGCCTACGTCGCCAGGAACCCTCATTTCGGCGCCATCACCGGTCGCTATGCCAACCGCATCGCCAATGCCCGGTTCATGCTCGACGGCAGGGAGTACACGCTGGCAGCCAACAACGGCCCCAACGCGCTGCATGGCGGAAAGAAGGCCTTCGACAAACAGGTCTGGCATGTGAAGCAGCTGCCGGGCGGCGACAGGGTCGGGATCGAGCTCGCCCACCTGAGCCCGGACGGTGACGAGGGCTATCCCGGCAACCTCGACGTCAAGGTGACCTACACCCTCAACGATAAGAACGAGTTCCGCATCGACTACCGGGCGACGACCGACAAGGCGACCGTCGTCAACCTCACCAGCCATTCCTACTTCAACCTGGCCGGCGACGGCTCGGGCACCGTGCTCGACCACACGCTCACGATCAATGCGGACAGATACACGCCTGTCGACGCGACGAGCATCCCGACCGGCATCGCATCGGTCGGGGGCACGCCGTTCGACTTCCGCCAACCGACCCGGATCGGCGACCGTATCCGCGACGGCGACCGGCAGCTCGTCTACGGCCGCGGCTACGACCACAACTGGGTGCTGAACCGGCCGAACGACGGCTCGCTCGCACTGGCCGCCCACCTCGAGGACGCCAAGACCGGCCGCATCATGGAGATCGAGACGACCGAGCCGGGCATGCAGTTCTATACCGGCAACTTCCTCGACGGCACGCTCGTCGGCTCCGCCGGCAAGATGTACCGGCAGGGCGATGGGCTGTGCCTGGAGACCCAGCATTTCCCAGATTCGCCGAACCACCCGGACTTCCCGTCGACGGTGCTGAGGTCCGGCGAGGTCTACCAGACCTCGACCGTCCATCGCTTCCTCACGGATCGAACCTGACGGCCGGCGCCGGCGGCGAGTTTGTGTGCGCTACGACCGCTCGGACGCGGCGACGTAAGCGCCGAGACCGACCAGGATCGAGCCGGAGAGCCACTTCTGCAGCCGGCCGTAGAGCGGACGCCGTGCCAGCGTCCGGGCAGCGGCACCCGCCGCAACCGCGACGAGGGCGTCGCAGGGCATGGCCGTGAGCGTGACGATGGCGCCCAGGAGCAGGAGTTGCGGCGCCAGCGGCCCGGCGCTGGGATCGGCGAACTGCGGCAGGAAGGCGAGGAAGAAGAGGGCAGTCTTCGGGTTCAGCATCTCGACCAGAATGCTCTCGCGGAAGATGCGGCCATGGCTCCGGCGGTTGCCGGCCGCCGCGGCCGTCAGCGCGGCACCCTTCGACAGCAGCAGACGCAGGCCGAGGAAGATCAGGTAGGCGGCGCCGACGAGCTTTACGGCTGCATAGGCCGCCGGCGAGTAGCGCAAGACGACTGAGAGGCCAAGCGCCGTCGCGGTCACGTGGAACAGGCTACCCGTCGCCAGGCCGAACGCCGCGACCAGGCCGGCGCGAGGGCCCTGCGACAGGCTGCGCGACATCACATAGAGGTTCGACGGTCCCGGCGAGATGTTCATGGCGGCGGCCGCCGCCGTGAACAGCAGGAGGCTGTGCAGGCTGGGCATGCGCCGCTCAGTCCTTCGGCGCCAGCCGCGCCATGACGGCGCTGAAGTCGGCGCCAGGCGCCAGAGCGGCGACGTGCAGCGGCACTTTCGTGCCCTCGCGCAGGCGCGGATCGGGCACGGGATCGCCGAAGACCTGCCGCACGGGCACGACGCCGGCCCAGACCGACAGGTCGTAGTCCGGCTCGTCGTCCTTGGGCGGTCCGGTGCGGACCTTGGCCGACGCCTCCTCGATGCTCATGCCGAGCACGGTCGTGGCCTTCAGCTCCTGTGCGTCGATGGGGCGCAGCTCGCGATTGCGCTGGGGCAGGAAGCGCTCGACGTAGGAGTCGAGCGCCGCGCGCTTCTCGTCGTTGTCTTCGATCTTGCGCGCCTTGCCGAAGGCCATCACCGAGCGATAGTTGACCGAGTGGTGGAAACCGGAGCGCGCCAGCACCAGGCCGTCGACGATCATCACCGTGAAGCAGACGGGAATTCCGGCGCTCTGCGTGCGCAGCATGCGGCTGGCGGAGGAGCCGTGCCAGTAGAGGTGGTCACCGACCCGCCAGTAGCCGGTGGGCGTGACGTAGGGCTGGCCGTCGATGACGTAGCCGATATGGCAGAACAGGGCGGCGTCGAGAATGGCGAACACGCTCTCGCGATCGTAGCGACCGCGCTCATGCAGCCGCCGAACCTTCGAGCGCGCGGTCGGCGTATAGGCGTCCATGGGAGTCGGGTCCCTCGTATTGCGACGCCTCTCATCTAGCGTTAGAGTGGCCCCATGAACAGGTCCACTTCGAGCGATTCCATAGAACCACTTTCGCGGCGGTCCGCCGGCATCCCGCCGGTTCCGGTGCATATCGAGCGGGCAGGCGGCGAGCCGCTCCACCACCAGGTCTATCGCGAGCTCGTCCAGCTGATCCTGGCCGGGCGCCTCCGTCCCGGCGCGCGCCTGCCCTCCAGCCGCATGCTGGCCGGCGAGCTCGGCGTCGCCCGCAACACGGTGCTGCTCGCGCTCGAACAGCTGATGAGCGAAGGCTATGTGGACGCGCGCCACGGCTCCGGCACCTACGTCTCGCAGGAGTTGCCGGACAGCGCGCCGCTGCGCCCACGTGCCCACGAGGCGCAGGGCCGGGGACGTCCCCGTCTCGCGCAGCGGGCACGCACGCTGACGGCACCCGGCAATCGGCCGATTCCGGCGGAGGGGCTGCTGCGGCCGGGGGAGCCCGATTGCGCCGGCTTTCCCTTTGCCCTTTGGGCGCGGCTCTTGGCCGAGAGCTGGCGCGCGCCGGAGCGCGGCGTGCTGCTCGGCGGCGATCTCGCCGGCCACCCGCCGCTGTGCGCGGCGATCGCCGAGTATCTCGCGGCGGCGCGCGGTGTCGCCTGCACCGCGGAGCAG
Source organism: Candidatus Acidiferrum sp. (assembly GCA_035518775.1). GTDB lineage: Bacteria > Pseudomonadota > Alphaproteobacteria > Dongiales > Dongiaceae > JBGPEQ01. The sequence continues at coordinate 4,067 of DATIXH010000313.1, read as the reverse complement.
GTCGTCATCGTCTCGGGCATCCGCCAGGCGCTGACGATCGCCGCGCGCCTCCTGCTGGATCCCGGCGATGCGGTCTGGCTGGAGAACCCCGGCTATCCCGGGCTGCGCGGCCCGCTGCTGGCCGCCGGCGCTAAGCTGGTGCCGGTCGAAGTCGATGGCGAGGGCCTGTCGCTGCGGGCCGGGCAGCAAACGGCGACGCGGCCGCGGCTGATCTGCATCGCGCCCTCCCATCAGTATCCCCTGGGCATGACCATGAGCGTGGCGCGCCGACTGGCCGTCCTGGACTATGCGCGGCAGGTGAATGCCTGGATCTTCGAGGACGACTACGACAGCGAATGGCGCTATGCCGGGCGTCCGCTGGCCGCCATGCAGGGCCTCGATCGGGATGGCCGCGTGCTCTACGCCGGAACGTTCTCGAAGATCCTGTTTCCCTCCATCCGGCTCGGCTATGTCGTGCTGCCGGAGCCGCTGGTGCCGTCCTTCCTGGCAGCGCGCCAGGCGCTGGACGAGCAGCCCGCCGTGCTGGCGCAGCCGGCGCTGGCGGCCTTCATCGCCGATGGTCACTTGGCCGCTCACTTGCGTCGGCAGCGGCGCCGTTACAAGGCGCGGCAGGAGGTGTTGCTGGACGCCGCCCGCCGCCATCTCCGAGGCCGGCTGGAGGTGGGCACCGATCCCGGCGGCATGCACCTCGTCGGCTACCTGCACCCGGACCTGGCCGTGCGCATGGACGACCAGGAGGCAAGCCGGCGCGCGGCCGCTCTCGGCATTGCCGCTCCCGCGCTGTCGAGCCATTGGATCGGGCGCGCGAAACGGCAGGGCCTCATGCTCGGCTATACGGCGTTGCCGGAGCGGCAGATGGACTCCGTCATCGGCCGCCTGGCGAAGGCGTTGGCTGCGCCCTAGGGACCTCTCGGTCGCCGTGGCATCATGGGTGGGAAGGTCGATGAAGTGTAGGGTATCATGAGCGCCATGATCTTTGCCGCACCGTCGCCCGCCGCCGATCTGCTCAGGCAGAAGCTGCGCGCGGCCTACCGCGCCGACGAGACCGCCTGCGTCGAGGCACTGCTGAAGGAAGCCGACCTGCCGGCGGCGATGCTGGACGGCATCGCGCTGCGGGCGCGCGAGCTCGTGCAGAGCGTTCGCGCCGCGCGCCTGGGGCAGGGCGGGCTCGACGCCTTCCTGCATGCGTATCAGCTGACCAGCCGCGAGGGCGTAGTGCTGATGTGCCTGGCGGAGGCGCTGCTGCGCATACCCGACGCCGAGACGGCCGACGCCCTCATCAAGGACAAGCTCGGGAGCGGCGACTGGGAGAAGCATCTGGGCACCTCCGAGTCGCTGTTCGTGAACGCCTCGACCTGGGCGCTGATGCTCACGGGGCGGATCGTGCGCTTCGGCGCCGACGATACGCGCGACCTCGGCGGCGTGCTGCGGCGGTTGGTGGCGAAGAGCGGCGAGCCGGTGATCCGCCAAGCGGTGATGCAGGCCATGCGCATCCTGGGCCGCCAGTTCGTGATGGGACGCACCATCGAGGAGGCGCTGGACCGGGCGCGGGCCATGGAGGAGCGCGGCTACCGCTATTCCTACGACATGCTCGGCGAAGCGGCGCGCACCATGGCCGATGCCGACCGCTACAACCGCGCCTATCACGCGGCGATCGCGGCCATCGGCGCCGCTGCCGGGAAGCGCGGGCCGATCGAGAGTCCGGGCATTTCCGTGAAGCTCTCGGCACTGCATCCGCGTTACGAGTTCGCGCAGCGGCAACGGGTGATGGACGAGCTGGTGCCGCGCCTGAAGGGGCTGGCGATGGCGGCCAAGCGGGTCGACATCGGGTTCACCGTGGATGCGGAGGAGGCCGACCGGCTCGACCTCTCGCTCGATGTCATCGAGGCGGTCTCCGGCGACTCCGACCTCACGGGCTGGGGCGGCTTCGGCCTTGCGATCCAGGCCTATCAGAAGCGTTGCCTGCCGCTGATCGACTGGCTGGCGGACATGGCGCGGCGGCACAAGCGGCGGCTGATGGTGCGGCTGGTGAAGGGCGCCTATTGGGACAGCGAGATCAAGTGGAGCCAGGAGCGCGGGCTGCCCGGCTATCCCGTGTTCACGCGCAAGGCCTCGACGGACGTCTCCTATCTCGCCTGCGCCAAGAAGCTGCTGGCCGATCCCGCGGCCTTCTATCCGCAGTTCGCGACCCACAACGCGCACAGCTTCGCGGCCGTGCTGGAGATGGCCGGCAACAGCCGCGACTTCGAGTTCCAGCGGCTGCACGGCATGGGCGAGGCGCTCTACGAGCAGGTCGTGGGGCCGGAGAAGATGGGGCTGGCGGCGCGCATCTATGCGCCCGTGGGCAGCCATGAGGACCTGCTGGCCTATCTGGTGCGGCGGCTGCTGGAGAACGGCGCCAACACCTCGTTCGTGAACCGCATCGTCGATGAGAAGGCGCCGATCGAGGAGCTGATCGCCGATCCGGTGGCGCGCGTGCGCAAGCTGCCGGCCAAGCCGCATCCCCGCATACCCCTGCCCGTCGATCTCTACGGGCAGGGGCGCAAGAACGCGCGCGGCATCGACCTGACGGATCTGAACGAGCTGGTGCCGCTGGCGCGCGCGATGGAGGCAGCGGCCGGCGAGCGCTGGTCGGCGGCACCGCTGATCGGCGGCGTGGCGGGCGGCGGTGCGGGGAAGCCGGTGACCAGCCCGGCCGACCGTCGGCAGAGCGTCGGAGAGGTGATCGAGGCCGGCAAGAAGGAGGTCGACGACGCTCTGACGCGTGCGGTGCGCGCGGCCGACGACTGGAACGAGACGCCGGCAGGCGAGCGCGCGGGCTGCCTGGAGCGGGCGGCCGATCTGATGGAGCAGAACCGGGCGGCGCTGATGGCGATGGCCGTGCGCGAGGCCGGGAAGACCATACCCGATGCCCTGGCCGAGGTGCGCGAGGCCGTCGATTTCTGCCGCTACTATGCGCACCGGGCGCGGGCCGATTTCGCGGAGCCGCTGGCGCTGCCGGGGCCGACGGGCGAGCGCAACCAGATCGCGCTGCAAGGGCGCGGCGTGTTCGTCTGCATCTCGCCCTGGAACTTCCCGCTGGCGATCTTCTGCGGGCAGGTGACGGCGGCCCTCGCCGCCGGCAACGCCGTGATCGCCAAGCCGGCCGAGCAGACGCCGCTGATCGCGGCGGCGGCGGTGCGCATCTTGCACGAGGCGGGCGTGCCCGCGGACGTGCTGCATCTGCTGCCGGGCGACGGGCCGGGCGTGGGGGTACCGCTGGTCGCCGATCCCCGCCTTGCGGGTGTCGCCTTCACCGGCTCGACCGACACCGCGCGGGCCATCAACCAGGCGCTGGCGGCGCGCGGCGGGCCGATCGTGCCGCTGATCGCGGAGACCGGCGGGCAGAACGCGATGATCGTGGATTCCTCGGCGCTGCCGGAGCAGGTGGTGCGGGACGTGCTGATCTCCTCGTTCCAGAGCGCGGGGCAGCGTTGCTCGGCCCTGCGCGTGCTGTTCGTGCAGGAAGACATCGCGGAGAAGCTGGAGGAGATGCTGGTGGGGGCGATGGCGGAGCTCCGGGTCGGCGATCCCGCGCTGCTCGCGACCGATGTCGGGCCTGTCATCGACGAGGCCGCCAAGGAGACTCTGGAGGCGCATGCCGAGCGCATGGCGCACGAGGGCGAGCTGCTGCACTGCGTGCCGCCCGGCCCCGACACGGACCATGGCAGCTTCGTGGCGCCGCGCGCCTTCCGCATCGACCGGCTGGCGCGGCTGGAGCGCGAGGTGTTCGGGCCGATCCTGCATGTGATCCGCTTCGCCGGCGACCGGCTCGACCAGGTGCTGGAGGCCATCAACGCCAGCGGTTACGGCCTGACGCTCGGAATCCACAGCCGCATCGATTCGACGGTGCGGCACATCCACGAGCGGCTGCGGGTGGGCAACGCCTATGTGAACCGCAACATGATCGGCGCGGTCGTGGGCGTGCAGCCCTTCGGCGGCGAGGGCCTCTCGGGCACCGGCCCGAAGGCCGGCGGCCCGCGCTACCTCCACCGCTTCGCCACCGAGCGCACCCTCACCATCGACAC
>DATIXH010000312.1:0-2934 GCA_035518775.1 Candidatus Acidiferrum sp. | reverse complement strand
GCCTTGCGCTGGCGTCGATGGTCGGCGTCGGGGCGGTGCAGGCGCAACCCGCCGAGCGCCCGTACGGCATGGGCCCCGGCATGATGGGCGACTGCGGATACGGCCGTGGCAGCTTTGGCCCCGGCATGATGGGTCGCGGCTACGGGTACGGCCGAGGCCCCGGCATGATGGGCGGCGGCTGGGGCATGGGCCTCGGCGGCGGCGCGGCGCTGGCGTCGCTCGATCTTTCCGATGCGCAGCGCAAGCAGGTGCTGGCCGTGACGGACCAGCTGCGCAAGAGCGACTGGGACCTGATGGGCAAGATGCAAGAGGAGCGGGCGAAGCAGCGCGACGCCTTCCTCGACTCGGAGCGGCGCGATCGCGCGGCGATCACGGCGGCCAACAAGCGCATGTTCGATCTGCGCCAGCAGATGCTCGACAACTCGCTCGACGCGGCCGAGAAGATCGAGAAGGTCCTCACCCCGCAGCAGCGCGAGCAGTTGAAGAAGCGTTGGGGGCCCGGTTGGATGATGGGCGTCGACGACGACGAGTGAGGCGCGTTGCCGGCCGCACGGCGCGGCGCTATCCTGGCCGTGGACGTTCGCGGCGCGGTCGCGCCGTCGGAGCATGAGCACCATCGGCAGCCCATCGCTGATCACCACACACTACAGCCGCGGCGGGCTGTTGGGGCGCCTTGCCGAAGCGCTGTCGGCGGACGGGGCCAATCCCCAGCGGCCGACGCTCGAGCAATTGGCGCCCTACGATCAATTCCACGGTCGCGGTATCGAGGCCACCGAGGATGCGGCGGCGCAGATGCCCGCACGGTCGGGCGATCGGCTGCTCGACGTCGGCAGCGGGCTCGGTGGGCCGGCGCGCTGGCTGGCCCGACGTTTCGGCTGCCACGTGACCGGTGTCGACCTGACGCCGGAGTTCTGCGAGGTCGCGCGCGAAGTCACGCGCCGCACGGGCATGGTTTCGGCGGTGGAGTTCGTCGTTGCCGATGCGCTCTCGCTGCCGTTCGCCGACGCCAGTTTCGATGGTGCCTACTCGATGAACGTTTCGATGAACATCGCCGACAAGCCGCGGCTGTATCGCGAGATTCGCCGCGTGGTCCGGCCGGGCGGCTGGCTGCTGCTGTCGGAAGTCGCGCGCGGCGAAGGGTCCGAGCCCGACTACCCGATGCCCTGGGCGGCGACTGCCGCCACGAGCTTCCTCGCCACACCCCAGCAAACCCGCGACGGCCTGGTGGCGGCCGGATTCGAAGTGCTGCACGTCCAGAATACGAAGGCCCAGGCGTTGGCCTTCGGCGCACGCTCGCGAGAGGCGGTTGCCCGTGGACAGAAGCCACCGCACCGCGCCGTCATGCTCGTGCACGGCGACAACGCCGCAGCGGCCATGCGCAATTCGGCGCGCGCGCTTGCCGAGGGGCGCGTCGAGCCGATCGAGCTGCTGGCGCGCAGGGTCTAGCGACGTCGGAGGCTCGCTGCCGGCCGCCGATCGGTCACGGGCGGATGTAGGCGTACCCCTGCTGCTGCTTCTTCATCAGCTCGACGACGCCGGCCGGCACGTAGCCGATGGCGGGCAGCATGTCGGCCTGAACCAGGTGCTGCGCCCGCATCGTGTTCTCGCAGGCCACGACCTTGACGCCGCTCTTCAGCGCGTCGGCGATCCGCTTGGCCACCGGAGAGTCCGCCTTCAGCATGCCGATCCCCGGCCCGTAGACGACGATCTCCAGGTCGACGGCGTCGTTGCCGCCGAGATCGTCCTGAACATTCTTCGCGTTGTTCAGCGCGAGGTTCCACTTCTGCGGATCGGCATCGCTGACCTGGAAAACGACCTTGTTGGGGCCGGCCAGGCTTTGCGCCACTGACGTCGCGGGATGGAGCGTGAACGCGCAGGCAACGATCGCCATCGAGAACAGCCCCCGGCGCAGAAGATGGAACATGGATGTGCCTCGACTTGGTTGAACGGGTGATGCGCCGAAGTGGCGAATTGCGCCGCGTGCGACGACAAGCCAAGTCTACTTGGGCGGTGCGCTCGCGCGATCACGGCCGAATCCGCGTATCGTTGCGGTCGTTCCTCGCAGCCACGGATTCGACGCCATGACGCAACCGCTCGACAACCTGGCCGTCGCGGTGACCGGCGGCTTCGGCGCGCTCGGCCGGGCGGTCGGCGAGGTGCTGGCGCGCGCCGGTGCGCGCGTGGCGCTGATCGATCGCGCCGCCGCGCCGTCCGGCGTGCCTTCGGGCGTGCTCGCGCTCGGCGACGTCGACCTTGGCGACGCCGCCGCGGCGCGCGCTGCGGTGGATCGGGCGGCCGCGGCGCTCGGCGGTCTCTACGGCCTGGTCAACGTCGCCGGCGGCTTCCGCTGGGAGACGATCGAGGGCGGCAGCATCGACACCTGGGATCGGCTGTTCGCGATCAACGTGCGCACGGCGGTGCTTGCGTCGCAGGCGGCGCTGCCGCATCTGCTGACGGCCGGACGCGGCCGCATCGTCAACGTCGGCGCCCTCGCGGCCGGGCAGGCCGGCCTCGGCATGGGCGCCTACGCTGCCTCGAAAGCGGGTGTCGCGCGCCTCACCGAGGCGATGGCCGAGGAGTTCAAGGACCGCGGCATCACCGTCAACGCAGTGCTGCCGAGCATCCTCGACACGCCGGCCAATCGCGCCGACATGCCCGATGCCGACGCCAGCCGCTGGGTGCAACCGCAGGCGCTGGCCCGCGTGGTGCTGTTCCTGCTGTCGGAGGATTCGGCGCCGATCACCGGCGCGCTGATCCCGGTGAAGGGTCGGGTCTGAGCGCGCCCGGCGCCCGTCAGTGCCGGCCGGCAGCGACCGCGTGCCGCGGCAGCAGCGCGGCCACCACGCCGAGCAGCGGCAGGTAGGCGATCGTCTGGTAGACGTACTCGATGCTGGTGTGGTCGGCCAGCACGCCGAGCACCGCGGCGCCGAGACC
>DATIXH010000311.1:0-10607 GCA_035518775.1 Candidatus Acidiferrum sp. | reverse complement strand
AAGGCCGGCGGCTCGGCGCCGGCCGTGCTGAACGCCGCCAACGAGGTGGCGGTGCACGCCTTCCTCAAGGGGCAGATCGGCTTCCTCGACATCGCCGCGACGGTGGAGCGCACGCTCGAGGAGATGCCCGCCGAGACGCTCGCCTCGCTCGACCATCTCCGCCAGGTGGACGCGGCGGCGCGCGAGCGGGCGCAGCTCAACCTTCGCCGCAACTCCTTCGGCCTCACGCACTAATCCGTCTGCTCATAGAGAAAGGGCCGCAGCCTGCCCGCGGCCCTGTGTACTCGGGGCGCACGGACCAGGAGTCCGTGCGCCCTTCTGCGTCAGTCGTGGATCTGGAAGTCCTTCGCGTCGCGGAGGAAGAGCGTGCCGATGATCAGCGTCATGGCCGCCACGACGATCGGATACCAGAGGCCGTAGTAGATATTGCCCGCGGCCGCCACCATCGCGGTGGCCAGCAGCGGCAGCATGCCGCCGAACCAGCCGTTGCCGATATGGTACGGCAGCGACATCGAGGTGTAGCGGATCTTCGTCGGGAACAATTCGACGAGGAACGCGGCGATCGGCCCATAGACCATGGTCACGTAGATCACCATGATGACCAGCAGCAGGATGGTCACGGGATAGTTGATCGCGTTGGGGTCCGCCGCGGTCGGGTAGCCCTTCGACGCCAATGCCTCCTTATACTTGGCTTCATCCCAGCCCTGCAGCTCGACGTCGCCGATCTTCGTCACGACCGTCTGGCCCGGCACGGCCGGCAGCGCATCGAAGGACAGCCCCGACTTGGTGAGGAAGTCCTTGGCCCTGTCGCAGTCCGAAAAGACGGTGTTGGCCGTGGGGAAGATGTGGAAGTTGCAGTCCGTGGCGGCCACGGTGATCGGCGTGCTCGCCTGGAACGTTTCCAGGGCCGGATTGACGTAGTGCGTCAGGCCCTGGAACAGCGGAAAATACGTCACTGCCGCAATCAGGCAGCCGGCCAGGATGATCTTCAGCCGGCCGATGCGATCCGACAGCCAGCCGAAGAAGATGAAGAACGGCGTGCCGATGATCAGCGACAGCGCGATCAGCAGATAGGTCGTGTCGGGATTGAGCTTCAGCGTGATGCTGAGGAAGAACAGGGCATAGAATTGGCCCGTGTACCAGACGACTCCCTGGCCCGCCGTGGCGCCCAGCAGCGCCAGCAACACGTATTTGTTGTTGGGATAGTGGAAGAAGCTCTCGGTCAGTGGCCGCTCCGACCCGCGGCCTTCCTCCTTCATCCGCTGGAATACCGGCGACTCGTTCAGACGCATCCGGATGTAGAGGGAGAAGCCGAGCAGGATGGCGGATACCAGGAATGGGATACGCCAGCCCCAGTCCTTGAAGACGTCGCCGCCCAGCGTATGCCGGCAGAGATAGATGACGATCAGGGCCAGCAGCAGGCCGACCGTGGCCGTCGTCTGGATCCAGCTCGTCGAATAGCCGCGGCCATGGCCGGGCGCATGCTCCGCCACGTAGGTGGCCGCGCCGCCATATTCGCCGCCGAGCGCCAGGCCCTGCAGCAGTCGCAGCGAGACCAGCAGGAGCGGGGCCAACAGGCCGACGTGTGCGTAGAGAGGCAGGAGACCGACGGCGAAGGTCGCGGCGCCCATCACCGTGATGGTGATGAGGAAGGTGTATTTGCGGCCGACAAGGTCGCCAACCCGTCCGAACACGACCGCGCCGAAGGGGCGCACGAGGAAGCCGGCGGCATAGGTCGCGAACGCCGACAGCAGCGCCGCGGTATCATTGCCCTTGGGAAAGAACAAGGCTGCGAAGGTCGGTGCCAGGATGGCGTAGAGATAGAAGTCGTACCACTCGAACACGGTGCCGAGCGAGGAGGCGAAGATGACCCACCGCTCCTCGCTCTTGGATACGATGCGGCCGCCAGCGACCGCCGTCTGCACTGACATAGAAACCCTCCCTAGCAAGAATCGGTCCGGATAGTTATTTACAAATTTTCACAACATAGGAATGCTGTCAATAAGCTATTGTAATCACGAATATAAATTGTAAAATGTGTTGCCATCTACCGCACTGCAATGTAAATTATGAAAATGCTCAGGGAGCAAGGGATCCGCCGCCGAGCGGAGATGCCGTTGAAGCTGGGCCGGCGCGTCCGGCGCCTGCGCGAGCAACTCGGCCTGACCCAGGTCGCCATGGCTCGGCGCCTGGGGCTGTCAGCGAGCTATCTCAACCTCATCGAGCACGACCAGCGGCCGCTGACGGCGAAGCTGGGCCGCCGGCTGAGCGAGGCGCTCCAGGTCGGCGTCATCGCGTTCTCCGAGACCGAGTCCGGGCGCCTCGCCTACGATGTCGCCGAGGCGCTCGCCGATCCTCTCTTCGGCGGGCGCGCGCCCGCGCCGGACGAGATTCGCGACGGGATCGGCGCTGCGGCCGGGCTCGGCCATGCCCTGCTCGACCTCTATCGCGCCTATCGCATCGCCCGCGAGCAGGTGGAGAGCCTCGGCGAGGAGGTGCGCAACCGCGAAGTACTCGCCGGCGCCAACTATGAGTTCCGGGGCATCGTGGCGGCCATGCGCTCGCTGGCGGAGATCCTGCGCGACAACCCGGACCTGGATCCCGAGACCCGCCGGCGCTTCACCGACATCATCGTCGAGGACAGCAAGCGGCTCGTGCCGCTGTTCGGCGGCCTGCTGGAGGCGGACACCCGTGTCGCCGCGCCGGCCGACCAGGGTCCGCCGTCGCAGGACATAGCCGACTTCCTGCTGGCGAACGCCGGCTACTTCGGCGCGATCGAGGAGGCCGCGGAGACGGCGCGCGCGGCGCTCGGCGGCGATGGTGCGGGAGCCGACGCGGCGGCCCTGCCGGAGCTGCCGCTGGAGGCGCGCAGGCTGGCGGCGGCCAGACTCGTGGCGACGAAACGCTGTGGTCCGGTCATCGAGCGGTGCGCGGACGCCGTGCGCTGGGCGGACCTGGAGGCGCGGTCGGCGGCGGTGACGGCGCTTGCCGACTACGCGGCGGCGGCGATCCTCATGCCCTATGACGCGTTCCATGCGGCGGCGCGCGAGCTGCGGCACGACGTGGAGCGGCTGCAGCGGCGCTTCGGCGTGGGCTTCGAGCAGGTCTGCCGCCGCCTCACGACGCTGCAGCGGCCGGGCGCGCGCGGCGTGCCTTTCTACATCGTGAAGGTCGATATGGCCGGCAACGTGACCTGGCGGCTCGGCAGCGCCGGCGTGCGCGTGCCGCGCTTCGGCGGCGTCTGCCCGTTGTGGAACGTGCACGCCGCCTTCCTGACGCCGGGCGTGACGCGGGCGCAGCTCGCGCGCATGCCCGACGGCGCCACCTATTTCTCCTTCGCCCGCGCCATGCGGGGCGACGCGCCGGAGATCGCGGGCTCGCCGCGCTTCTGCGCCATCGAGCTCGGCTGCGACGTCGCGTTCGCCCGCCAGATCGTCTATGCCGACGGGCTCGACGTCGGTGCCGGCGCGGCGGCGGTGCCGGTCGGCACGACCTGCCGGCTGTGCGAGCGGACGGATTGCCCCGCGCGCGTCCTGCCGCCCCTGCGGCCGGCGACTGCGGTTGCGGTCGGCGCCGCCGTTCGCTAGAACGGCGCCCCTGCACATCCGCCGGAGCCGCCCATGGCCGCCTATCAGTACATCTATGTCATGAAGGGTCTGACCAAGATCTATCCAGGCGGGCGCAAAGTCCTGGAGAACATCTGGCTGTCCTTCTTCCCGGGCGCCAAGATCGGCGTGCTCGGCCTCAACGGCGCCGGCAAGTCGACGCTGCTTAAGATCATGGCCGGGCTCGACAAGGACGTGGCCGGCGAGAACTGGGCGGCCGAGGGCGTTTCGGTCGGCTATCTCCACCAGGAGCCGCAGCTCGATCCCAAGAAGGACGTGCAGGGCAACGTGCTCGAAGGCATGGCCTCCACCGTTGCGCTGCTCGACCGCTACGACGATGTCAGCGCGCGCCTGGGCGAGGACGTGACGGCCGAGGAGATGGAGAAGCTGATCGCCGAGCAGGCCGAGCTGCAAGAGAAGATCGACGCTGCCGGCGCCTGGGACCTGCAGCGCACGGTCGACATCGCCATGGATGCGCTGCGCTGCCCGCCGGGCGATGCCGACGTCACGAAGCTCTCCGGCGGCGAGCGACGGCGCGTCGCCCTCTGCCGGCTGCTGCTGCAGAAGCCGGATCTGCTCCTGCTGGACGAGCCCACCAACCATCTCGACGCCGAGTCGGTGGCCTGGCTCGAGCGCTTCCTGCACGACTATCCCGGCACCGTGGTGGCCGTGACCCACGACCGCTACTTCCTCGACAACGTTGCGGGCTGGATCCTGGAGCTCGACCGCGGCCGCGGCATTCCCTGGGAAGGAAACTATTCCTCCTGGCTGGAGCAGAAGCAGCAGCGGCTGGAGCAGGAGGAAAAGCAGGAGCAGGCGCGGCAGCGCACCCTGGCCCACGAGCTTGAATGGATCCGGCAGTCGCCGCGGGCGCGCCAGGCCAAGAGCAAGGCCCGCATAACGGCCTATGAATCGCTGCTCGCCGAGAACGCCGACCGTGCCGCCGAGGCGGGCCAGATCACGATCCCGCCGGGGCCGCGGCTGGGCGACCTCGTGATCGAGGCGACGCATCTGAAGAAGGGCTTCGGCGACCGGCTGCTGATCGACGACCTCTCCTTCAAGCTGCCGCCCGGCGGCATCATCGGCGTCATCGGCCCGAACGGCGCCGGCAAGACCACGCTGTTCCGGATGATCACCGGGCAGGAGCAGGCCGACGGCGGCAGCTTGCGCGTCGGCCCCACGGTGAAGCTCGGCTATGTCGACCAGTCGCGCGACACCCTCGCCTCGGACAAGAGCGTGTGGGAGGAGATTTCCGGCGGCCTCGACGAGATCGAGCTGGGCAAGCGCAAGGTGCAGAGCCGCAGCTACGTCGCCGGCTTCAACTTCAAGGGCGGTGACCAGCAGAAGAAGGTGGGCCAGCTCTCGGGCGGCGAGCGCAACCGCGTGCATCTCGCCAAGATGCTGAAGTCCGGCGCCAACCTGCTGCTGCTGGACGAGCCGACCAACGACCTCGACGTCGACACCCTGCGCAACCTCGAGGAGGCGCTGCTCGGCTTCGCCGGTTGCGTGGTGGTGATCAGCCACGACCGCTGGTTCCTCGACCGCATCGCCACCCACATCCTGGCCTTCGAGGGCGACAGCCAGGTGGTGTGGTTCGAGGGCAACTACCAGGACTACGAGGCCGACCGGAAGCGCCGCCTCGGCGCCGACGCCGACCAGCCCCACCGCATCAAGTACAAACCGCTGACGCGGAACTGAGCGGCGGCCGACGGACGATCACCGTTTCGGCGGCGTCGCCGCTAACTCGTCGACGACGTCTTCGATCTCGCCGCGCGCGATGCCGATGTCGTGCAGCTCGCGGTCGCTGAGGCGCTGCAGCTCCCGGATCGACTCGCGCCGCCGCCACGGGCGGGCGAGGCGACCGAAAGCGGCGGCGAGCCAGGCGATGTGGTGGCGCGCCGGCAGGCCGTATGGCGCTGACCGGCGCTCGCCGGCCGGCGCGCAGGCTGGCGGCGGCGCGGCGTGGCAGGTGGCGTGCGACATGGCGATGCTTCAAAACCTGCTATCAAATGACCGGTTCTCGGTGCATCATCGTCGCCTGAGCATGTGCTGACAAACGAGACCTTCTTCTCGAATCGACAAGGTAGACTTGAAGATCGGTGAATGAGCAGGCAGCTCCCGGGCCTGCGGGCGTTCCGCACCTTCGAGGCGGCCGCCCGCCATCGCAGCTTCACGCGCGCGGCCGACGAGCTCGGCGTGACGCCGGCCGCGGTCAGCTACCTCGTGCGCGAGCTGGAGGCGCAGCTACGGGTGAAGCTGTTCCAGCGCACCAGCCGCGTCGTGCGCCTGACCGGCGCCGGCGAGACCCTGAGCGCGGCCGTGGCCGAGGCGCTCGAGGGCATCCGGCGCGCCGTAGCACGGGTGCAGGACGCCGGCGGGCAGCCGCGCCTCAACGTCACGGCCACGCCGTCCTTCGCCATCAAGTGGCTGGTGCCGCGCTTGAACAAGTTCCTGGACCGCATGCCCGACGTCGATGTGCGCATCGACATGTCGCGCCACGTCGTCGACTTCGAGCGCCAGGACATGGACATCGGCGTGCGCTTCGGTACCGGCGACTATCCGGGCCTGCGGGTCGACCGCCTTATGACGGAGACGGTGGCGCCGGTTTGCAGCCCGAAGCTGCTCGCCGGCCCGCGACCGCTGCGCCACCCGCGCGACCTGCGCCACCACACCCTGATCCATGTCGACTGGCAGGCACTGGGCTGGACCTGGCCGACCTGGGAGATGTGGATGCAGTCGGCCGGCGTCACCGGCGTCGACACCCGCCGCGGCATCCGTTTCGGCCAGGGCGTGATGGCGATCCAGGCCGCGATCGACGGCCAAGGGGTGGCGCTCGGCGACGAGACCCTGGTCGCCGCCGATCTCGCGGCCGGCCGCCTGGTGCGGCCCTTCGAGCTCACCCTCAAGACGCCGCCGCAGTTCGCCTACTGGATCGTGACGCCGCCGCGGGCGGCCGAGCGCCCGCTGGTGCAGGCCTTTCGCGAGTGGATGCTCGGCGAGGCCGCTGCGATGCAGCGGGCCGGCGGCCGGATCAGAAGCCGGTCGGCCGGGCGTCGGTCTGGAAGGGGTGGTACTGGTAGAGCCAGGTCTCCGTGAGCACCTCGTCCTTCGCCTTCAGGTAGAGGCGCATCTCCACGGGGTCGTGGCCGTCGACGGTGAGGTCGAACTGGGCGCGCCAGTGGCCGGGCACGTCGTCGGGCACCGCCTCGGCATAGACGTAGGAAAAATGTCCGCGCGAGGCCCACAGCACCGGCTCGGGCTTCACGCCGAAGGGCAGTTTCGTCAGCGGGCCGCCGAGGAACTCCACCATGAACTTGCGCACTCCGTCGGGCCGCGGCAGGCCGGGCTGGCCGCCGCGGCCGAGACGGGTGGCGATGCAGCGGCCGAGCAGCGTCGGATAGGGCTCGTCGGCGAGCCAGTGCAGCCGGTAGCCGAGCGCGATGCTGTCGCCGGCCGTGACCGGCTTTTCCGGGCACCAGTAGGCGACGACATTATCGTCGATCTCGTCGTCGGTCGGCATCTCCACCAGCTCGACAGCGCCCCGCCCCCAGTCGCCGAGCGGCTCGACCCAGGCGGAAGGCCGCCGGTCGTAGAGCACGCCGTCGAGATAGTGGTCGAACTGGCGGTCGCGCTGCATCAGCCCGAAGCCGCGCGGGCGCTGGTCGATGAAGCTGGAGACGGTGATGTGGGCGGGGTTGTTGAGCGGCCGCCAGATGCGCTCGCCGGCGCCGGTCCACAGCGCCAGGCCGTCGGAGTCGTGCACCTCCGGGCGCCAGTCGACGCCCGCCTGCTTCACCGTCTCGGAGTACCAATACATGGAGGTGAGCGGGGCCAGCCCGAGCCGGTCGACGGACCGGCGGAAGAACAGGGTCTTCTCGATCTCCATCACCACGCCCTTGGTCCGCCGCATCAGGAAACGATAGGCGCCGGCCACGCTCGGGCCGTCGAGGAGGGCGTAGACCGTCACCGCCTCCTGCGGCGTCGGCGTGGGCTCGAACCAGAAGCCGACGAAGTCGGGGAACTCCTCGGGCGTGCTGCCGCCGGGGGTGAGGGCGATGCCGCGGGCCGAGAGACCCACCTGCCCAAGCTCGCCGACGGCGCGGAAATAGGAGGCGCCGAGGAAGGTCGCCCAGGGCTCGGCTTTGCGCCAGCCGCCGGCGGCGTCCTTGGCCTCGCGCACCCAGAAGCCCGCGAAGGGCGAGGGGTCGGCCGGCAGGCCGGCGGCCGGGCTGTCGGCGGGGATGGTGAAATATCGGGGATCGTAGAGGATCTCGCGCGCGACTGCGCCATCGCCGCGCCCCTCGACCGCGTACATCCGCACCGTCTTTGGAAAGTAGTTTCCGACATACATGAAGGTGATGGGGTAGGCGCCGGGTTCGTCGTCGCCGTAGAGCGCGAACTCCGGCTTGAATTTCAGCCGGCCGTAGGCGTCGTAGTCGATGGCGGCGACCAGCTTCGGGTCGGGAGTCGGCGGCGATGCATAGGGCGTCCCCGCCAGCGCCCGCGCATGGGCCTTCAGCCCCTCGTAGGAGAAGGGCAGCGCCGGCCCGAAGCGGAGGCCCTGGGCGCCGGCCGTGGCCGGCAGAGCCGCGCAGGCCTGGGTGGCCAGCGCCACTTTCAGAAAGCTACGGCGGTCGAGCATATTCGGCGCATTCCTGATCGACAGACGCGCGAACGACCGGCGGGCCGCCGGGGCCCGCCGTGCGCGGGCGATTCCTCTAGCGGTCCGGCCCGCGAATGGAAAGATGCAATCGGTGGGCCAAACGTCGCAGGGGCTACACCGGCAGCCAGAGCCGGGCTCGCAGCCCGCCCTGGGGGGAATCCAGGAGCTGGAGGTCGCCGCCATGGCTGCGGGCGACGTCGCGGGCGATGGTAAGGCCGAGGCCGATGCCGCCGGTCTCCGGGTTGCGCGAGGGGTCGAGGCGGTAGAAGGGGCGGAACACCTCTTCGCGCTTGTCCGCCGGGATGCCGGGCCCGTCGTCGTCGACGGTGATCTCGACCCCGTCGTCGACCCGGACGGCGGTGACCGCGACCGACTGAGCGTAGCGCTGGGCGTTGCTGACGAGGTTGGTGAGGCAGCGCCGCATCGCCTCCGGCCGCAGGGTCAGGACCAGCCCGTCCTCGGCCGCCAGGGTGATGCGGGCGCCCTCGCGGGCGGCGGCGTTGACCACCTCCTGCAGCTGCTCCCGGAGGTCGACCTCCACGGCCGGCTCGCGCCCCTCGCCGCGGGCGAAGGCGAGGTAGCCGCCGAGCATCTTCTCCATCTCCTCGACGTCGGCCTTGAGGTCGGAGGTCTCGGCCCCGTCGCCGAGCATGGCGAGGGCCAGCTTCATGCGCGTCAGCGGCGTGCGCAGGTCGTGCGACACCCCCGCCAGCATCTCCGTGCGCTGGGCGATCTGGCGGCGGATGCGGTCGCGCATCTGGTTGAAGGCGGCCGCGGCCTGGCGCACCTCGCTGGCGCCGACGATGCGGAAGGCGGCGCTGTCGCGGCCCTTGCCGAAGGCCTCGGCGGCGCCCGCCAGCTGGCGGATCGGCCGTACCTGCGCGCGCATGAACAGCACGGCGCAGGCGAACAGGGCGAGCGAGCTGCCGACCATCCAGAGGATGACCAGATAGGTCGTAGAGCTGAACAGCCGGCGGCGCGGCGCGACGACCTGCAGCACGCCGTTCGCGAGCTGGACATGGACCTCGACCGCCGTCTCGAGCGAGCGCGTATCCGTGAGGAACGGGCGCTTCACGAACTCCTCCAGCGCCGAGGTGAGGTTGCGGTCGACCAGCGTCGCCCGCACCACGCTCGGCAGCACCGGCAGGCGCTTGTCGGGCACGAAGTCGATGTCGAGCTGCATCGAGTCCTTCGCCACGTCGAACAGGCGCTCGCGCTGCTCGGCGGCGGCCGGGTCGTGTCCGGTCGGATCGGCCGGCATCAGGGCGATGATGGTCGCGATATCGCCGGCTACGCTGCGGGCCAGGCGCTTGGTCACGGTGTCCCAATGGGCCTCGTAGAACACCGAGGTGGTCACGACCTGCAGCAGCAGCAGCGGCGTCACCAGGATCATGATCGAGCGGCCCAGCAGCGAGCGCGGCAGGATGCGGCGCAGCCAGATCATCGGCATTTCGTTGGCGAGGGCGAGGGCCATGCAGATCACCGGTTTCGTTCAGCCGAAGGAGTTCACCGTTTTTGCGGTTCGATTTCTCTAATCCGGCTGCAGCATGTAGCCGCGGCCGCGGACGGTCTGGAGGTAGCGGGGGAAGCGCGGGTCGGCCTCGATCTTGCGGCGCAGGCGGGTCATCTGCACGTCGACCATGCGGCTGCCGCCGGCCGGCTCGGACTGCTGTCCCAAGGCCTCGCGCGAGAGCGCCTGGCCGGGGGCGGCGGCCAGCGCCGCCAGCAGCTCGGCCTCGCCGCCGGTGAGGCGGATCTCCTGGCCGCCGCGGCGCAGCGTGCGGCGTTCCAGGTCGAAGCTGAAGGCGCCGAAGCGCACCTCGCGGCGGCCGGCCGCGGCCTCCTGCGGCACCCGTCGCAGGATCGTGCGGATGCGCAAGACCAGCTCGCGCGGCTCGAACGGCTTGGCCAGATAATCGTCGGCGCCGGTCTCGAGGCCGGCGATGCGGTCCTCCGGCTCGCCCATGGCGGTCAGCAGCAGGATGGGCACGCCGCCCTTCTGGCGCAGCGAGCGCGTCAGCTCCAGGCCGCTCTCGCCGGGCATCATGATGTCGAGCACGATGAGGTCGAAGGCGAGGCCGTCGAGCTTGCGGCGGGCATCGGCCGCGTCGGTCGCCACGGTCACGCGGAAGCCCTGCTCGGTCAGGTATTTCCGCAGCAGCTCGCGCAGCCGCTTGTCGTCGTCGACGACGAGGATGTGGGGCGTCTCGACCGGGGTCTCGATATTCATCGCGCCGATTATAGCGCCGGCGGTGCTGCGCTCCAGCGCCGCGATTGCCCGCGGAAGCCGCCGGGATTAGAATTGCGGGTCTCGATCTGTCCTGGCCGAGGGGGGAGCG
>DATIXH010000310.1:0-14622 GCA_035518775.1 Candidatus Acidiferrum sp. | reverse complement strand
GTGCTGCGCAAGATCCGCGGCAACGACATCTCCATGGTGTTCCAGGAGCCGATGACCTCGCTCAATCCGCTGCACACGATCGAGAAGCAGGTCAACGAGGTGCTGATCCTGCACAAGGGGCTCGACCGCACGAAGGCGCGTATCCGCACGCTCGAGCTGCTGCGGCTGGTCGGCATTCCCGAGCCGGAGAAGCGGCTGGCGGCCTATCCGCACGAGCTGTCGGGCGGGCAGCGGCAGCGCGTCATGATCGCCATGGCGCTGGCCAACGATCCCGATCTCCTGATCGCGGACGAGCCGACCACGGCGGTCGACGTGACAATCCAGGCGCAGCTGCTGAAGCTGCTGCAGGAGATGCAGTCGAAGCTCGGCATGGCGCTGCTGCTGATCACCCACGACCTCGGCATCGTCCGCAAGATGGCGGCGCGGGTGAACGTGATGACGGAAGGCCTGATCGTCGAGCAGGGCCCGACCGCGCAGGTGTTCGACAACCCGCAGCACGCCTATACCCGCCGCCTGCTTGAGGCCGAGCCCAAGGGCCACCCCGTGCAGGCCGCGCCGAACGCGCCGACGGTCATGACCGGCGGCGACGTGAAGGTCTGGTTCCCGATCAAGGCCGGCCTGCTGCGCCGCGTGGTCGATCACGTGAAGGCCGTCGACGGCATCACGCTGGAGATCCGCGAGGGCCACACCGTCGGTGTGGTCGGCGAGAGCGGCTCCGGCAAGACCACGCTGGGGCTCGCGCTCTTGCGGCTCATCCAGAGCCAGGGCGCCATCCAGTTCAACGGCACGCGCATCGACGGCATGAGCGGCCGCGAGGTGCGCCCGCTGCGCCGGCAGATGCAGATCGTGTTCCAGGATCCCTACGGCTCGCTGTCGCCCCGGCTCTCCGTCGGCCAGATCGTGGCCGAGGGAGTCAAGGTCCATGCCCTGGCCAAGTCAGACGAGGAGCGCGAGGCGCTCATCGTTGCGGCGCTTGAGGAGGTCGGCATCGATCCGGACGCGCGCCACCGCTATCCGCACGAATTCTCCGGCGGCCAGCGCCAGCGCATCGCCATCGCCCGCGCCATGATCCTGAAGCCGAAGTTCGTGGTGCTGGACGAGCCGACCTCGGCGCTCGACATGTCGGTGCAGGCGCAGATCGTCGACCTGCTGCGCGACCTGCAGGAGCGCCACAAGCTGGCCTACATGTTCATCAGCCACGATCTGCGCGTCGTACGGGCACTGGCGGACGAGGTCATCGTGCTCAAGGACGGCAAGGTGATGGAGCAAGGACGGGCCGACCAGATCTTTGGCCGGCCGCAGCATCCCTACACGAAGGCGCTGATGGCGGCGGCGTTCGAGATGGAAGCAGTGGAGACCGGCGTGGTGCGGATGTGAGCACCGTCGTCCTCTTCAACTCGCCGCGCGACGACGAGGCCGAGGTGGCGGCCTGGCGCGGGTACATCACCGCCTATGACCCCACCATCGATTTCCGCAACTGGCCGGAGACCGGGCGGGTCGAGGAGATCGACTACGTCCTGGCCTGGCTGCCCAAGCCCGGCGACCTCGCGCGCTATCCCAACCTGAAGGCGATCTTCTGGCTCGGCGCCGGCGTCGACCACCTGCTGAAGGATGCGGCGCTGCCGCGTCAGGTGCCGATCGTCCGCCTCGTGGACGACGGGCTGACGGCGGGCATGACGGAATATGTGCTGCTGCACGCGCTGCGCTATCACCGGCGCCTGCCCGAGCTGGAGGCGCAGCAGCGCGAAGGCCTGTGGCGCAAGCTCGTCTATCCGCTCGCCAAGGACCGGCGCATCGGCATCATGGGCATGGGCGTGCTCGGAACCGACGTGGCGAACCGGCTCATCGGCCTGGGCTTCGACGTCGCGGGATGGAGCCGGGCGCCGAAGCAGCTGGCCGGCCTGGCCTCGTTCCGCGGCGAGGATCAGCTCGCGCCGTTCCTCAACCGCAGCGAGATCCTCGTCTGCCTGCTGCCGCTGACGCCGGCGACGGCCGGCATCATCAATGCGCGCACTTTGGCGGCGCTGCCCAAGGGCGCCACGGTGATCAACGCGGCCCGCGGCGGGCATGTGGTGGACGCCGACCTGATCGCAGCCCTCGACCGCGGCCACATCGCCCACGCCACGCTCGACGTCTTCACGATCGAGCCGCTGCCGGTCGAGCATCCGTTCTGGCGTCACCCGCGCATCACGCTGACGCCTCACGTGGCGAGCGTCACCATCTCCAAGACCGCCTCGCGCGTGGTGATCGAGGGCCTCAAGGCCATGCGCGCCGGACGCCAGCCGGCGAACATCGTCGATCTGGCGAAGGGCTATTAGGCCTTTTCGGCGATCGGCCGATAGGTCCACACCGACGCCGGCGGGAAGTTGCCGAATGTCGTCCCCAGCCGCCGCCCCGTGAGGCCCAGGCGCCGGGCGCGCACGGGGGAGCCGCCGAGCGTGAAGGTGTACTGCAGGTAGCGGCCCTCGGGCGCCAGGACGGAGAACATCGCGTCGACCAGTTCTCGCTGGTAGGCCGCCGACAGCACGGCCATCGGAATGCCGCTGACGATCGTGTCGACCTGGCCGCGCCAGGTCGGCGGCAGCAGCGTTGCGAGGCGGCGCGCATCGCCCGTCATCACATTGGCCTCGGGCAAGGTGGCGCGCAGGTAGTCGGCCATCTCCGGATCGATCTCGAGCACCAGCAGGCGGTCGGCCGGCACGCCGGCGGCGAGCAGCTGGCGAGTGATGACGCCGGTGCCGCCGCCGATCTCGACCGTCAGACCGTCCTTGCAGCCCTTGAGGTGCGACGCGATCAGGCGCCCCAGCGCGGGCGATGACGGGATCGGCGTTCCCAGCTGCAGCGGGTGGGCCAGCGCGCGGCGGAAGAACAGCCAGCGGCCGGACGGCAGACGTTTGATGCGTTCGATGGCAGCCGAGAACGGTTGGGTCATCGTCAACAATGCCTCCCCAATTCCAGATCGCTCACGCGGCGGGCGCGGCCTTTCCGGCGATCAGCGCGTACAGCGCCCGCAACCCCTGCGCCTCGCCCCCCTCGGGGCGGCCCGGACGGGCCGATGGATTCCACGCCATCATATCGATATGGACCCAGGGGATGGCGGGGTCAACGAAGTCATTGAGAAAAAGTGCCGCCGTGATGGCGCCAGCAAAGCTGCTCTCCGAGACGTTGTTGATGTCCGCCACCTTGCTGTCGAGCATCCGACGATAGGGCTTGTGGAGCGGCAAGCGCCACAGCGGATCATCCTCCTCCAATCCACAACGCAGGAGCGCATCGGCCGTTCCATCATCGTTGCAGAAGAGGACCGGCAGATCCGGCCCGAGGGCGACGCGGGCCGCCCCCGTAAGCGTCGCGCAGTCGACAATCAGGTCCGGATCCTCGGTGCAGGCCTCGGCCAGCGCGTCGCACAGGATGAGGCGGCCCTCGGCATCGGTGTTGCCGATCTCCACCGTCAGCCCCTTCCGGCTGCGGATCACGTCGAGCGGATGGAAGGCATTGCCGGACACGCTGTTCTCGACGGCGGGGACCAGCACGCGCAAGCGCACGGGGAGCTGCGCGGCCATGATCATCTGCGCCAGCGCCAGCACGTGAGCGGCACCGCCCATGTCCTTCTTCATCAGCAGCATGCCCTGCGCCGGCTTGAGATCGAGGCCGCCGCTGTCGAAGCACACGCCTTTGCCAACCAGCGTCACGCGCGGGCCGCGACTGCCCCAGCGCAGATCGACGAGACGCGGCGGCCGCGCGCTGGCACGGCCGACGGCGTGGACGAGCGGATAGTTGGCTTTGAGCAGCTCGTCCCCGACGGTGACCTTGAGCTTCGCGTCATGGGCGCGTGCAACGCTCTCTGCGGCGGCCGCCAGCTCGGCCGGTCCCAGGTCGTCGGCCGGCGTATTCACGAGATCGCGCACCAGGAAAGCCGCAGCGGCCGCGCGCTCCACGGCCGCGCGATCGGCGCCCTCGGGCCAGACCAACCGCGCCACCGCGGGTTGCTTCTTGTAGCGCGCGAACGCGTAGCCACCGAGCGCCCAGCCGAGCGCGGCGCGCGTGGCCGCCGCCGGCGCGAGTTTGCCATCGATGCGATAGGTGCCGCGCGGCAGCGCCTTCGGCAGGCTGCCATAGGACCAAATGTCCGGGCGCGCCTCGACGCCGGCGAGCACCCGCCCGGGCGCACCGTCGGCGCCCGGCACCAGCGCATGACTGCCAGGCTTGGCATCGAAGCCGACGCCCTCCACCCATTTGCGGACGGCCGCCCGCTGCGCCTTGAGCCAGCCTTTCAATTGCTGAGCGGTCACCGGCGTGATGGGAATCGCTTTGCCGCCGGCACGACCCGTCAGATGATCGAGAGCCACTCGAACCTCGTGATTCGCCCCCCGTCAGCATGACCCGGAACACACAGCCTGAAAAGGCGAAATCGCCGGACGATGTTGCACTGCAACGGCGGCGGGGATAAGCAGAGCGGTAGGAGGTCCGACATGCCGGCATGCACGATCTACCTCGGCAACAAGAACTACTCGTCCTGGTCGCTGCGGCCATGGCTGGCTCTCAAGCAGACGGGCATCGCGTTCGAGGAAGTGACGATCCCGCTCGATCAACCCGACTCCGCCGCGAATCTCCGGCAGCGTTCGCCGAGCGGCCGCGTGCCGGTCCTGCAGCATGACGGACTCACGATTTGGGAATCGCTTGCCATTTGCGAGTACCTGGCCGAGCAGTTTCCCGCGGCGCGGCTGTGGCCGGACGATCGCGAAGCGCGCGCCCATGCCCGCGCCGTCAGCAACGAGATGCACGCCGGCTTCGCGGAGTTGCGCCGCCTTCTGCCCATGGACATCAACCGCCGCTGGCCGTTGGGGAGTCGCATGGCGAAGGTCGGGCCGAATATCGAGCGCGTCACGGCGATCTGGCGCGAATGCCGGGCGCGCTGCGGCGCCGGCGAATTCCTGTTCGGCGCCTTTACGATTGCGGACGCCATGTTCGCGCCGGTCGTGACGCGCTTCGCCACCTATTCCGTGCCGCTCGATCCCATCTGCAGCGCGTATGTCGCGGCCGTGCAGGCGTGGCCCGCTATGCAGGCGTGGACGGCGGCCGCTCGAGCGGAGCCTTGGGTGATCAACGACGATGTCAATACCGGCGCCGCGTGAGCGAACGCCGCCCGTCGATCCCGTCGAGCCGGGCGCGGCGCAGACGACGGTGACAGTCGGCCAGGGAAGGGCGCGCGCCAGGACACTGGCAGCGTCCTGGTCGTGGCCGATCGCGATCTGGCTCGCCGTCAGCGCCGCCACGCTGATTGCGCGGCCCCCGATGGGCGATGTCGATCTCCCGGTCTATGCGGCGGCGTGGTGGGCATGGATCGGGCGCACGGATGTCGGCTACGTGCCCGGCGCCGGGTCCGCCTGGCCCCCGCTGCTGCTGTGGTGCATCCATCTCACCTGGCGGCTGCTGGGCGTCAGCGAGACGGCCGCGCGCCTGGTCGCTTCACTCTTGGGGCTCGTCAGCCTGTGGCAGGTGGCGGCGCTGGCCCGGCGCTTGTGGCCGGAAGACACCGAGACCGCCCGTTACGCGCCGATCATTCTGGCTGGCAGCGGCGGGTTCGTCGCCTACGTGGCGACGACGATCTTCGCCTGGCCATTGCTGTCGCTGGTGCTGCTGGCGCTGCACGGGCTCGTGCTCGCGTGGCGCCGGCAGCCCGCGGCTGGTTGGGCGGCCTTCGCGGTCGCGCTCGTGCTCGGCGAGCTGAGCGTAGGCGCGGCCGCGGCCTGGCTCATGCTGCCGATGGCCCTGGCGGCGCCGTGGGCGACGCGCGACACGCGCTGGCACGCCTGGTACGGCGGTTTGGCCATCGCGGCGTTGGTCGGCCTGGCCACCGCCGGGGCGCTGACGCTGGCCGCTTCGACGCAGGCGCCGACCGCGGGCAGCGACGGCTTGCTGGCGAGCCTGTTCACGCGGACTCCCCTCTCATCGATGGACGTCGACCAGCCCTGGTTCTGGTACGTCTTCCTCACGATCCTGCTGCTCTATCCCTGGTTGTGGTGGACATCGCTCTGGTACGCAGTCGGCCGGGCCCGTGCCCAGTTGGCCAGCGCCGAGCTGCGCCTCTGCCTCATGGCGGCCGCCGTCGTGTTTCTCGTCGCGCTGGCCGGCGGGCGGCAGACGACGGACCTGTTGCCGCTGCTTCCGCTCGCGGCCCTCGGTATCGCCCGCGTCTGGGCCACCCATGCCGGCAAGGCGCGGGATTTCCATGCCGCGGTGCCGGGACTGATCGCACTGTTCGTGTGCCTCTTCTTCTTCATGCTGAACATCATCCCGGTCGCCCACCTGGACGCGCTGTGGCAACGCGTCTTCGACAGCGATCTGCCGGTCTGGCTCGGCGGCATCAGCCTGCCGTCCGGCATCACCCTGCTGTCGGGCAGCTATCTGTTGGCGCTGCTGACGCCGCGGGCGGCCTTCGCGCGCCTGGTGCAGCTCGCCCTGCTGCCGGTCTTGCTGACGCTGACCGTCAATCTGGAATTCGCGCTGTCGCTGCGCCCGTTCTTCGACCTCGAGCCGATGGCGCGGAAGATCAGCGCGTTCGAGGCGGCTGGCCGACCGATCGCTGTCTACGAGTATTACACTGGAGAGTTCGACCTGACGGGACGCCTGACGGAGCCGCTGCAAGTCGTCGCCGATCGTGCGGCGGCACTGGCCTGGGCAGCCGCCCACCCGAACGGCGCCATGGTGTCGTTCTTCCGCGGCGGCCTTCTCCACCTGCCCAGCCAGCCGCTCTACCTCGGCCATGCCGAGGACTATCGGGCGGCGCTATGGGCGAGCAAAACGGTGATCGAGTCGAATGGAGCGGTCTTGCAGCCGCGGTTCTGACGGCCGCTACCAGGTGCGGACGGGGCCCACGTCGACGTGGACGAACCCGGGCTTGGGATAGAAGCCGACACCGCCCGCCTTCAGCGACAACGCGGCCTGATGCAGGGCCGGCAGCGTCTTGTCGGCGAGGGCGATGTCGATGGCCATGCCCTTCATGTGATAGCTGCGGCGCGCGACGCCGTCGCTGAGCGACGCCAGCCTGGCGTTGGTGGCGGGCGAGCGATAGCCGGAGATGACCTGGAACGGCGCCTGGCTGCAGACCTTGTGCTGCAGCGTATAGAGCAGATCGAGGAGATGCAGGTCGATGGCATGGACGTCGCCGGTGCGGAAGTCGCGCAGGAGGTAGTTGATGTCCGCGACCGCGTTGCGCTGATAGGAGCCGTTGGCCCAATACAGGGCCGTCAGCGTCTCATCCGTGTGCAGGTTGACGAATGACAGGCGGCGCTTGGCGGTGCCGAGTGCGGTGGCCCAGGCCGGCGCGGGCAACGCGGCCGCAGCAGCGGCGATGCCCCAGCGCAGGAAGCGTCGACGATCGAGGTGGGGTGTCGGTCGCGCTGGCTGTTCCATGGTCACCCTCTTCTTCCTTCCGCCGATCCGGCGTTTGCGGCAGCCTTGACGCCGCCTGCGCCCTCATCATGAACGGATATGGTTAACGACCGATGAACCAGCGAAATCGCCGATCATCGGAACAGATATCTCAACTCTGTCCCTCGATCCCGATTCGGTGTTGAAAACCTGACGGACATATCCGCCGGCGTCAAGCTTATCGTGCCGGAAAAAGCCGACGGGCGCCGCAAGGGCGCCCGTCGATACGCGTAGCAATCGGAGCTGCGCGCTACGCCGCGATCGACGTGACCTTCTGGCTCCAGGTGCCGCTCACATACATGTTGCCGAGGGCATCGAGCACGAGTTCCGGACTGAAGGTGGTGGGAACGTCCAGATACTTGCAGGCGGCGATGACCTGGTCGACGACGAAACGCGGCTGGTAGCAGGCGAGCTGGAAGCCGTTGTTGGTCTGCAACTCCTCGATCACGAGGGTCGCCACATCGTCGGGCATCTCGACGTTGCGCTGCGTTGCGATGAGGCGGAAGATCCGGCGATACTCTTCGCGGCTCGGCGCCTTGATCTCGAGCTTGTAGGGAATACGGCGCAGGAAGGCCGGATCCATGAGGTCGTTCGGCTCCAGGTTGGTGGAGAACACGACGATCTCGTCGAAGGGGATCGAGAAGGTCTTGCCGGTGTGCAGCTTGAGGAAGTCGACCCGGCTTTCCAGCGGCACGATCCAGCGGTTCAGCAGCTGCTCGGGCTTCACCAGCTGGCGGCCGAAGTCGTCGATGATGAAGGTGCCGCCGAGCGCCTTCATGTGCAGCGGGGCCTCGTAGTACTTGGCGCTCTCGTCGTAGCGCAGATCCAGCATCTCCAGCGTGAGTTCGCCGCCGGTGATGATGATCGGCCGCTTGCAGGCGACATAGCGGCGGTCGAGCGCCTCCTTGCGGATGGCGTTGTTGTTGTCGTCGCTATGGGATGACTTCACTTCCTTGTGGATCGACGGGTCGTAGATCTTGATGATCTGGCCGTCGACCTCGATGGCATGGGGAATATAGATGATATCGGCGTAGATGCGGCTCATGCGCTCGGCGATCGAGGTCTTGCCGTTGCCCGGCGGGCCGTAGAGCAACAGGGCACGGCCGGAGTTCACGGCCGGACCGATGCGGCGCAGGAAGACGTCGGACACGACGAGGTCGGAGAACTGCTTCGACAGCTCCTCCTTGCCGATGCGCTCGTTGGTGATCTTCTGGCTGATGACGCGGTCCTGGAATTCCTCGATCGGAACCGGCGCCACGCCGACATAACGGCACTGCTCGAGGGCCTCCGTGGCCCAGCGGCGACCGGTCTCGGTCAGTGCATAGCGCAGCTCCATGACCGCCTTGCCGTTGGTGCCCATGGCCTCGACGAGCTTGCGGTCGATCGCCATCTGCGTCAGCTCGCGCACGACCTGCACGCTGAGGCCGAGGTCGTCGGCCAGCTGGGTCGGCAGCTCGCGGCTGGCGACGTACATGTCCTTGATCAGGAGCTTCATCAGTTCGACGCCGTCGACGCCGGTCGCCTCGATCTTCTTAGGCGCCTCGGGGGCGTCGTGGAGGACCGCTTCGATCGTCTCCTGCGAGATCGCCCGCATGGCGACGAGGATGTCGCCGAGGCGGCCGCCGGACTTGGTCTGGTACTCGACCGCGCGCTGGACGTCGGCTTCGCTCACCAAGCCGCGCGCAACGAGAATATCACCCAATCTCACGTTGGTTCACTCCCCACATCCCAAAGGAAACGACGACCTCTGCTCCTCAGCCGCCACCGGCAACATTGACCGACCGGCGCTTAAGGTCGGGTTAATCCTGCGTGCCCTGTCGGAGAAAAAACTGACGAATCGGTAAGGTTGCTTAACAAGCAATTTCGCGCGAATTTGTGAGCGGTCGCGTTAACCACCATAAGGCGCATGAGGACTCAGCGCCGCTTGCGGGGAGACAGCCAGCGCATGACTGCATCGCTCCAGACAATCCCGGCCCGGCGTGGCAAGGCCGCGCACGTTAAGAAGGGCCAGCATGTCAAGATGATCAATACGCACGGCACACAGGTGGTCGACACCTGGGCCTTCAATGCGGAGGATCTCCACGAGTTCATGTCGATGGAGCACACTCGGCCGCATATCGGCCACATCATGCCGAAGCCGGGCGACATCATGTATACGAACAAGCGGCGGCCGATCCTGACGATCGTCGAGGACAGCTCGCCCGGCGTCCACGACACGATCATCGCGGCCTGCGACCGCTACCGCTATAAATTCCTGGGCGTCGAGGGCTACCACGACAACTGCACGGACAACCTGCACTCGGCGATGGCCGAGCTCGGCCTGACGCCGCCGGAAGTGCCCAGCCCCTTCAATGTCTGGATGAACATCCCGGTGAAGGCCAACGGCGACATCGACTTCCTGCCGACGGTGAGCAAGCCCGGCGACCACCTGCTGATGCGCGCGGAGATGGACCTGATCGTCGCCTTCTCCGCCTGCCCGCAGGACATCCTGCCGATCAACAACACCAAGCCGACGGAGGCGCATTTCCAGATCATCTAGATCGACTGCGTCTCAAAACAACGCACAGCCTGGGAGGCACACCATGCGACTGACAAGACGGACATTCCTCGCCCTGACCACCGCGCTCGCCGGAACGACGCTGCTCCTGCGCAAGGCGGCGGCGGCCACGCTCAAGGTGGCGATCGCGCTGCCCGGCAACATCACGGACAAATCGTGGAACCAGGCCGGCTACGAAGGACTGAAGAAGGCCGAGTCGACGCTCGGCATCGAGACCGCCTACAGCGAGAAGGTGGCCCAGCCCGACCAGGCCGAGACCATGGCCGACTATGCGCGCCGCGGCTACAACGTCGTCATCGGCCATGGCGGCGAGTTCCAGGACGCCGCCAACCGCGTGGCCAAGGACTTCCCGGACACGATGTTCATCGTCCACAACGGCACTAAGCCGGGCGGCAACATCGCTACGCTCGACTTCAACTACCGGCAGTTCGGCTACGCGCTGGGCTACATCGCCGGCAAGATGTCGAAGACCGGCAAGGGCGGCTGGATCGGCGCCGAGAAGATCAAGTTCTCGACCGATCTCGAGGCCAGCTACAAGGCCGGCTTCCTGAAGGCGCGTCCGGACGGCCAGGTGTTCGTCGCCTACACCAACGACTGGGACGACATCGCCAAGGGCAAGGAGGCGGCGCTCAACCAGATCAGCCAGGGCGCCGACGTGATCTTCCCGACCATGGACAACGCCGCGGTCGGCAGCCTGCAGGCGGCGCAGGAGAAGGGCATCTGGGCGTTCGGGCTCTACTACGACGCCATCGCCGACTGGCCGAAGATCATGCTGCAATCCGCCATCATGGACATCTCGGCCGCGATGGTCAGCGTGCTGACGCTCGCCAAGGAGGGCAAGCTGCAGGCCATCAACTACAAGTTCGGCATCAACAAGCCCGATCCGGCCGCCGGGCGGCTCGGCACCTTCCATTCGGCGATCCCGGCCGACGTCGTGAAGGAGGTCGAGGCGCTCGTGGCCGACATGGAATCCGGAGCGCTGCAGCCCTGACCGATCGGTGTGACGCGCGGGCGCGCCGTGTCGATCGGCGCGCCCTTCGCGACGCCGACCTGCAACCGTGATGCCGCCGATGGCGACCGCGACAGCCCATCTCGTCGTCGACCGCGTCTCTCGCAGCTTCGGCGAGCTGAAGGCCAACGACGGCGTCAGCCTGCATGTGGCGCACGGCAGCATCCATGCCGTGCTGGGCGAGAACGGCGCCGGCAAGACGACGTTGATGAACATCCTCTACGGCCTCTATCAGCCGGACGAGGGGCGCATTCTCGTCGGCGGCCGCGAGGTGGCGATCGACAGCCCGCGGATGGCCCTGCGCCACGGCATCGGCATGGTCCATCAGCACTTCATGCTGGTGGCCCCGCTGACGGTGACGGAGAACGTGATCCTCGGCCTTCGCGGCGGGCTCGGGCTCGATCTCAAGGCGCACACCGCCCGGTTGCGCGATCTCAGCCGCTCCTTCGGATTCGACGTCGATCCAAGCGAGCCGGTGTGGCGCCTGCCGATGGGCAGCCAGCAGCGCGTCGAGATCCTGAAGCTACTCTACCGCGACGCCGACATCCTCATCCTGGACGAGCCGACGAGCGTGCTCACGCCGAGCGAGGTCGGGCCGTTCCTCGATCTCCTGCGCCGTCTGCGTTCCGGCGGGAAGACGATCCTGCTGATCACCCACAAGCTCGAGGAGGTCATGGCGGTCGCCGACCGCGTGACGGTGATGCGCGCCGGCCGCGTCGTGGCCGAGCTGGACACGGCCGCGACCAGCCCGCGCGAGCTGGCGCGCCTCATGGTCGGACGCGACGTCGTGTTCGAGGTCGAGCGCACGGAAGCCGTGCTCGGCGCACCGATGCTGGAGATCGAGGACTTGGTGGTGCGCAGCGAGCGCGGCCTCGACGCCGTCGACCGCGTCTCGCTCGCGGTGCGAGCGGGCGAGATCCTCGGCGTCGCCGGCGTCGACGGTAACGGCCAGAACGAGCTGGCCGAGGCCATTGCCGGCTTGCGCGCGCCGGCCGCGGGCCGTATCCGCATCGCCGGCCGCGACGTCACCCAGGCGTCCGCCGCCGAGCGCCTGCATGAGCACGGGCTCGGCTATGTCCCGGAGGATCGGCAGCGGACCGGGCTGGTGCTCGACAACACGATCGCCGCCAACATCATGCTGCGGGACTACCGCCGGGCACCGTTCGCGCGGCACGGGCTGCTCGATTTCCGCGCCGCGCGGGACTACGCCGCCCGCCTGGTCAAGGCCTACGACGTGCGCCTGCAGAGCATCGACCAGCAGGCCCGCTATCTCTCGGGCGGCAACCAGCAGAAGGTCATCCTCGCCCGTGAGATCGAGCGCGGCCCGCGCGTGCTCGTGGTGTGCCAGCCCTGCAAGGGTCTCGACGTCGGCGCCATCGAGTTCGTGCAGCAGACCCTGCTCGAGCAGCGCAGGCGGGGCGTCGCCATCCTCTACATCTCGACCGAGCTGGAGCATATCCTCATGGCCTGCGACCGCATCGCCGTGATCGCGCGCGGCCGCATCACGGGCATGCTGATGCCGGCCGAAGCCACGGCCGAGCGGCTCGGGCTGCTCATGGCCGGCAGCGCGGCGGCGCACTGACATGCTTGAAGCGATCCGCCTCCTCTATGCGATGAAGAGCGTATGGGCGATTCTCTGCGCCCTGCTGGTCGGCGCGATCGTCATCCGGGCCGGCGGCTCCGATCCGCTCGCGGCCTATGCCGCCCTCTTCCGGGGCGCCTTCTTCGAGTATCACGGCATCGCGACGACTCTCGTGAAGATGTCGCCGCTGCTGCTGGCCGGCCTCTCCGTCGTGCTGCCGCTGCGCGCCGGCCTGTTCAACATCGGGGCCGAGGGGCAGATCTATCTGGGCGCGCTCTTCGCCACCCTGGCCGCCCTCTACCTGCCGCCGCTGCCGGGTTGGTTGCATATCCTCGTCTGCTCGCTCGCCGGCGCCATCGGCGGCGGCCTCTGGGCGCTGATCCCGGCCTATCTCAAGGCCTGGCACAACATCAACGAGGTCATCGTCACGCTGCTGATGAACTACATCGGGATCAATCTGATCAGCTACGCCGTCAGCGGGCCCATGATGGAGGAGGGCGCGCCCTACCCCTACTCCGCCGAGATCCGCGAGGAGCTCTGGCTGCCGCACATCCTGCCGCGGACCGACGCGCATCTCGGCGTGGTGATCGGGGTCGGGCTCGCTGTCCTCATCTATTTCGTCCTGCAGCGCACCTCGATCGGCTTCTCCATCAATACGGTCGGCCGCAATCCGGAGGCGGCGCGTTATGCCGGCATGTCCGTCCGCCGGCACATCGTGTGGACCCTGGTGGCGGGCGGGGCTCTCGCCGGCCTCGCCGGCACCTATGAGGTGCTGGGCCTGAAGTACCGGCTGTTCCATATGTTCAGCGCCGGCTACGGCTATGACGGCATCGTCGTGGCGTTCCTGTCGGGCAGCCACCCGCTCTATGCGATTCTGGCCGCCCTCTTCCTCGGCGGCCTGCGAAGCGGCGCCAACATCATGCAGCGGGCGGTCGGGGTTCCCACCACGGTCGTCGACACGATCGAGGGCCTGGTGGTCATCTTCGTGGCCACCAGCCTCGCCTTCCGCTTCGAGCAGAGCCGCTGGGCCTCGCTCTGGCGGCGCCGCAAGGAGATGGATGCGGCCCTCGCCGGGCGCGGACAACAGGGAAGCCCATGATCGACATCCTGACCGATCCCGGCCTGCTCGCCGACTTCCTGGCCACTTCTCTGCGGCTCTCGGTGCCGGTGATCTTCGCGGCGCTCGGCGGGGTGTTGTCGGAGCGCAGCGGTGTCTACAACATCGGCCTGGAAGGCATGATCATCGCCGGCGCGTTCGGCGCTGCCGTCGGCGGCTATTTTGCCGGCACGCCGTTCGTCGGCCTCGCCGTCGGCATCGGCTTCGGCCTGCTCTGCGCCCTGCTGCTGGCCGTGCTCGGCGTGTCCCTCGGCGTCAACCAGATCGTGGCAGGCATCGCCATCAACGTGCTGATGCTCGGGCTGACGGACTTCCTGTCGCGTATCGTGTTTCACGGCCAGGGCAACACCATGCATCTCGACGGCTTCATGCCGGTCGCCATACCCGGCCTCGCCGACATTCCGGTGGTCGGGCCGGTCCTGTTCAGGCAGGACCTGCTGGTCTACGTGATGTACGCTCTGGTCGCTCTCACCTATTGGGTGATGTTCCACACCCGCTGGGGCCTCAACATCCGCGCCGTCGGCGAGAACCCGCGGGCCGCCGATACGGCCGGCATCTCCGTGCCGCGGCTGCGCTATGCCTGCGTGCTCGCCAGCGGCGGGCTGGCGGGACTCGGCGGCTGCTACCTCGTGCTGTCGCAGATCTTCCTCTTCTCGGAGCATATGAGCGCAGGCAAGGGCTTCATCGCTCTGGCCGCCGTGATCCTGGGCCGCTGGAGCCCGCTCGGCGCCCTGCTCGCCTGCCTGTTGTTCGGCGTCTGCGATGCGCTGCAGCTGCGCCTGCAGTTCGCCAATCCCGAGGTCCCCTACCAGGCCTTCGTCATCCTGCCCTACGCGGTCTCGATCCTGGCGCTGATCGGGCTGGTCGGCAAACCGACTCCGCCGGCTGCCGTCGGGCTCCACTATCAACGCGAATCGAAATAGCGG
>DATIXH010000309.1:0-6066 GCA_035518775.1 Candidatus Acidiferrum sp. | reverse complement strand
CGCTCGCCCAGGAGCGCACTGGTGGGATCGCCTGGCAGCAGGCGCACGAGCACGAACATCACCACCATGATCAGGATGAAGGTGGGGACGATCTGCAGCAGCCTGAGGACGACGTACCTGAGACTAACCGGCATCGCCAAGGGCGGTCGTGGGCAAAAAGAGACGGGCGCGGCGTTAAGCTAGCGAACGCCGCGCCCGGGTTCAATCCGACAACCGGATCGGGGCGTCTATTTCTCGACGGACGCGCCGACGAAGATGTTGTTGCCCAGCGGGATCTGCACGAAGCCCTTCACCGACTTGCGGAACGCCACCGGATAGGGCGACTCGTAGAGCGGGATGATCGGCGGGGCCGCCATGTAGATGTCCTGGATCTCCTTGTACTGCGCCTGCCGCTTCCCGGCGTCCATCTCCTTCATGCTGGCCTCGAACAGGCCGTTGACCTTCTTGTCCTCCCAGCCCGAATGCAGGGATTCGATGTTCGGGGAGTAGGCGAAGTAGGAGACGATCTCGTTCGGATCGGCGATGTCGTCGGTCCAACCGGCGACGCGCATCTGGAAGTCGCCGGCACGGTATTTCGCCGTGCGCGTGGGGTTGTCGACCTGCTCGATCTTGAGGCGGATGCCGACCTGCGACCACATCTGCTGAACCGTGGAGAGGATGGCGGTCTCGTCGGCGCTGCCCGCGAGCGCGAGGCAGGTGACGTCGAGCCCGTCGGCAAAGCCCGCGTCGGCCAGCAGCGCCTTGGCCTTGGCCTGGTCGAACGGGAAGGCCGGGCCATTGCCGCTGACATAGGGTGTCGACGACGACATGAAGGAGGTCATCGGCTTGGCCACGTCGAAGGTCACGATCTTGATCAGCGCGTCCTTGTCGATGGCGTAGTTCATGGCCTGGCGCACGCGCCCGTCGGACATCGGGTTCTTCGAGCCGTCCTTGAAGGTCGGCCGCACGTTCAGGGTGAGGTAGTTCACCTTGGTCGAGGGCCAGAGCTGCATGTCGAGGTTCGGGTCGGCTTTCAGCTCGGCGACGCGGGCATAGGGAATGAACTCGGCGCCGTCGACCTCGCCCGCCTGCAGCTTGAGGATGCGGGTGGCGTCGTCGGGAATCGTGACGAAATCGATCTCGTCGAGATAGGGCAGTTGCTGGCCCGCCGCATCCTTGCGCCAGTAGTTCTCGTTACGCACCAGCTTCATGGTGACGTTGCGCTCCCAGCTGACGAACTTAAACGGGCCGGTGCCGATCGGATGCTCCGCGAAGGTCTTGGCCTTCTCCTCGTCGGTGGCGCCGGCTGCGGCCTCGTATGCCTTCATTGGCAGGATCGCCGCGTTGAAGGTGGCAAGCGCCTTGATCAGTACGGGATCGGGCTGCTTCAGCTTGATCGTGATCGTGTCGGGCGCGCTCACGGCGACGCTGTCGACCGAGGCCAGGAGGAAGCCCCAGATGCCGTTCTTCGGATTGGCGGCGCGGTCGAGCGACCACTTCACGTCGTCGGCCGTCATCGGCGTGCCGTCGGCGAATTTTACGCCCTGCCGCAGCGTGATCGTATAGCTCATGCCGTCGTCGGACGCCTGATAGGCCGTGGCGAGGCCCGGCTGCACGTCCTTGCCGTCGTCGGTCGGCAGGAACAGGGTGTCGTAGAGGTTGGTCAGGATCCAGATGTCGACGTTGGCGTCGTTGAAGACGGGGTCGAGCAGCAAGGAATCGGCGTAGCGGGCATAGACCAGTTTGCCCCCTTTCGTCGCGGCGGCAGCCGGCAGCGCCACGGCCAGGGCGAGTGCGATGCTGAACAGCGCTCCAATCAGCTTCTTCATGTTTGGCTCCCAGTGTCTCGTGCTTCGCGCAGCATTCGTGTGTTATAATTGACTGTAACACTACGGTCTCGCGATCGGCCTGTCAATCAGGGCCAGGAGCGAGATTCTCAACTGCGGGCGCCGTTTGTTGCCGGTTGGCAGGCGGCGTGTTATGAGACACTAGAACATCAACGCGGACGCGGTTGGATCACTATGGAGTTTGCCGTCGACCATGCTCTGCCGGTGGCGCTCGGCGTGCAGCTGCGCGGGCTCATCGAGTACGGCGTCGCCTGCGGGCAGCTGATGCCGGGAGACCGCCTGCCGTCGGTCCGCGACATGGCGGCCAAGCTCGGCATTGCGCCGATGACGGTCAGCAACGTCTACGCCGAACTGCAGGAGGCCGGCCTCATCGAGGCGCACCGCGGCCAGGGCACGTTCGTCAGCCGCGCCGCCGCCGGTTTCGCCCGGCCGCAGCTCGCGGCCCTGCAGCGGCGCGTCGATCAGCTGATCAGCGCGGCGGCGGCCGAGGGCATCGGCGCCGCCGAGCTCGCGCGCCTCTTCAACGCCCGCCTGCACCGGGCGGAGGCGACCGGGCGCGCGCTGCGTATCGTGTTCGTCGGCGTGTTCACGGAGGCCACGCGCGCCTATGTCGCGGAGATCCAGCGCCGCCTGCCCCGCGGCGACAGCCTCACGGGCATCACACTCGACGAATTCGCCCGCAGCGACATCGCCCGCCAGCGCGCGCTCAACGCCGATCTGATCGTGACCTTCCCGAACCGCAAGGCCGAGGTCGTCGACCTCGTCGGAGCAGACCGCCGGGTCGTGACCATCCGCTTCATTCCCGCCGATCAGACGCGCACCGCGCTCGCAACCATCGATCCGCGCGCCCGTCTGGCCATCGTTTCGACCTTCCCGGAGTTCCTGCCGATCATGAAGGCCGGCGTGCAGCAGTTCGCGCCGCATGTGCGCAAGCTCGAAGCCACCGTGCTGCAGAGTCCCGATCTCAAGCAGCTGCTGCGCCGCGTCGACGCCGTGGTCTATGCCAGCGGCTCCGAACGTGTGCGGCGCATGATCAA
The DNA here is from genome assembly GCA_035518775.1 of Candidatus Acidiferrum sp. Classification (GTDB taxonomy): domain Bacteria; phylum Pseudomonadota; class Alphaproteobacteria; order Dongiales; family Dongiaceae; genus JBGPEQ01. The sequence continues at coordinate 3,203 of DATIXH010000309.1, read as the reverse complement.
GCCGGGCATCCCGGCGTTCGAATACCGCCACGCCCCCGATCCGCACGAGATCGACGAGGTGCTGTTGCCGGCGCTGGAACAGTTGCGCGCCGGTGCCCCTGTGCGGCGGGCCAAGGCGGGCTAAGAAAGGGAGATCGAGATGAGGATCCATGACGCCAACTGGATGCAGGTCGAGGACTATCTGAAGCGCGACAACCGCGCCGTGCTGCCGATCGGCAGCACCGAACAGCATGCCGGCCTCAGCCTGATGGTCGACAGCATCCTCGCCGAGCGCGTGTCCGCCGAGGCGGCGGAGCCGCTGGGCGTGCCGGTATTCCCGCCGCTCAGCTATGGCATCACGCCCTATTTCATGGGCTTCCCCGGCACCGTCAGCCTGCGCGTCGAGACGCTGATCCACGTCGTGCGCGACGTGCTGGATTCGCTCTACGCCCACGGCTTCCGCCGCTTCGCGCTGGTCAACGGCCACGGCGGCAACCAGCCGGTGCAATCTTACGCCGTCGAATGGGTGGCCGCGCATCCCGACAGCCGCGTGAAGTTCCACAACTGGTGGAATGCGCCGAAGACCTGGGCTGTCGTGAAGCAGATCGACCCGGTGGCCTCGCACGCCTCCTGGATGGAGAACTTCCCCTGGACGCGCATCAAGGGCTTCCCGCAGCCGACCCAGCAGAAGCCGATGGTCGACCTCGAGCGCATGCGCCTCATGAATCCGAAGGAGGTGCGCGCCCATATCGGCGACGGCAATTTCGGCGGATACTACGAGCGGTCGGATGACGACATGCTCAAGGTCTGGACCGTGGCCGTGGAAGAAACCCGCAGCCTGATCGACGGCGGGTGGTGATGGGCGCCGCACCGGACATCGCAGTCTGGGGGGCAGGGGCGATCGGCGGCACTGTCGGCGCCTATCTCGCGCGCGCCGGGCGAGATGTGGTGTTCATCGATCGTGCCGCCGATCACGTCGCTGCGATCCAGCGCGACGGCCTCGCCATCACCGGGCCGATCGCCGAGTTCCGCGTCAAGGCCAAGGCGGTGACGCCGGCGGAGCTGCAAGGCCCGCTCTCGCGGGTGCTGCTGTGCGTGAAGGCGCAGGATACGCGTGCCGCCGCCCAGCAGATCAAGCCCCACCTGGCGCCCGACGGCTACATCGTCTCGCTGCAGAACGGGCTGAACGAGCTGGCGATCGCCGAGACGGTCGGCGTGAAGCGCACGGTCGGCGCCTTCATCAACTTCGGCGCCGACTACATGGAGCCGGGTGTCGTGCACTACGGCGGCCGCGGCACCGTCGTCGTCGGCGAGATCGACGGCACCATCCAGCCGCGCACCGAGGCGCTGCACGCGCTGCTGCTGCAGTTCGATGACCGCGCCAAGCTCACGACCAACGTCTGGGGCTATCTTTGGAGCAAGCTCGCTTACGGCGCCCTGCTGTTCGCTACCGCTCTCACCAACGAGTCGATCGCCGACTGCTTCGCCATGCCCCGCTATCGCTCGACCTTCATCGCCCTGGCCCGCGAGGTCGCCGCCGTCGCCCTGGCCGACGGTGTGACGCTGGAGCCGTTCGACGGCTTCGATCCGCGCGCGTTCGTCGCGGGCGCCACGCTGGCCCAGGCGATGCGCTCCATCGACGACCTCGTCGCCTTCAACCGCCGCTCGGCCAAGACGCACAGCGGCATCTGGCGCGACCTCGCCGTGCGCAAGCGGCGCACTGAGGCGGAGGCCCAGCTCGGCCAGATCACCCGCGTCGCTGCCGAGCGTGGCGTCGGCGCGCCGATCACGACCCGGCTGCTGGCCCTCATCAAATCCATCGAGGATGGACAGGCGGCCCAGAGCACGGCCCTGCTGGACGCGCTCGCGGAAACTCTGCCGTCCGCCGCCGCTTCATGAACCTGCGCTTCGACGGCCGCACGGTCATCGTCACCGGCGCCGCCCACGGCTTCGGCCGCGCCATCGCGCAGGCCTTCGCGGCCCGCGGCGCCCGCGTTTGGGGCTGCGATCTCCTCGCCGACGAGCTCGAAGAGACGCGCCGCCTGTGCGGCGAGAGCTGCGCCGTTCGTCGCATCGACGTCGGCGACTCCGAGCAGGTGAAAGCCCTGGTCGCCGAGGCCGAGCGCGCTGCGGGCCAGGTGCACGTCCTCGTCAACAACGCCGGCGGCGTCCTCGGCCAGGTCGGCCGCCCGCTCGAGACGATCGCGCCGACGGAGTGGAGCGCCATCTTCGCGGTCAATGTCACGGGCGCGTTCTACTGCGCCCAGGCCGTGGCGCCCGCCATGAAGCGCGCGCGCCAGGGAAGGATCGTCAACATCTCCTCGCGCGCCGGCCTCGAGATCAGCCTCACGGGCATCCAGGCCTACGCCGCGGCCAAGGCGGCGCAGATCGGCCTGACGCGCCAGCTCGCCCATGAGCTCGGCCCCTGGGGCATCACGGTCAACAACGTCTCGCCCGGCTTCGTGCGCTCCAACCCCACGACCGAACGTCAATGGCAGTCTTATGGCGAGGAGGGGCAGAAGCGCCTCGTCGAGTCGATCGCGCTCAAGCGCCTGGGAGCGCCCGAGGATATCGCGCACGTCGTGCTGTTCTTCGCATCCGACTATGCCGGCTGGATCACGGGCCAGGTGCTGAGCGTGGATGGAGGCAAATAGAGCCGCATGGATCCGCTCGTCTATCTCGAGTCCCATCAGGACGAAATCCTGCAGCGACTCGTCGCCTTTGCCGGCATTCCCTCGGTCAGCACCGATCCCGCCTACAAGGACGGCGTCACGCAGGCGGCGCGCTGGGTCGCCGATCAGCTGTCGGCGGCCGGCATGCAGAACGTCCGCATCAATCCGACTCCTGGCCATCCTATCGTCACGGCCGATTGGCTGGGCGCGCCCGGCAAGCCGACGATCCTCGTCTACGGCCACTACGACGTGCAGCCGCCCGATCCGCTCGACAAATGGAAGAGTCCGCCCTTCGAGCCGGCGGTGCGCGACAACCGCCTCTATGCACGCGGCGTCTCCGACGACAAGGGGCCGATGCTGATCCCGATTGTCGTCGCCGATGCCTTTATGCGCACCGAAGGCAAGCTGCCCGTCAACGTGCGATTCATCATCGAGGGCGAGGAGGAGAGGGGCAGCGTCAACCTCGGCCCGTTCGTAAAGGAGCACGCATCCGAGCTGGCTGCCGACTTCCTGCTCTCGGCCGACGGCGCCATGTGGCGGCCGGACGAGCCC
>DATIXH010000308.1:0-8433 GCA_035518775.1 Candidatus Acidiferrum sp. | reverse complement strand
CGGCGAATGTGAAGGTGCGCTTCTTCGTGCCGCAGGCGATCGTGGCGCAGGTGAGGGTCGGGCAGAGCGTGCTGGTCAGCTGCGACGGTTGTGCCGCACCCATCCCGGCCATCGTCCATTTCATCTCGCCGCGCGCCGAATACACGCCTCCCGTGATCTACAGCCGCGAGGAACGCACACGCCTGGTGTTCATGGTCGAGGCGCGGCCGAGCGAGCATCCGGAGGCGCTCCGCGTCGGCCAACCGGTCGACGTCGCGCTCGGCGGGCCATGAACGACACGCGGCCGGCGATCCGAGTCACCGGGTTGGCAAAACGCTTCGGCGAGAAGACGGTGGTGAAGGACTTCGCCATCGAGGTGCCGCGCGGCATGATCTTCGGCTTCCTCGGGCCCAACGGCAGCGGCAAGACGACGACCATCCGCATGCTCTGCGGCCTGCTGACGCCGGATGCAGGGGAGGGCGCCTGCCTTGGCTTCGACATCCGTACCCAAGCCGGCGAGATCAAGAAGCGCGTCGGCTACATGACGCAGCGCTTCGGCCTCTACGAGGACCTCTCGATCCGCCAGAACCTCGACTTCATCGGCCGCATGTACGACGTGCGGCCCTTGAAGGAGCGGGTGGACGAGACGCTCGAGCGCTTCGGCCTGGCGCCGCGGCGCGATCAGCTGGCAGGCGCGCTCTCGGGCGGCTGGAAGCAGCGGCTGGCGCTGGCCGCCTGCGTGCTGCACAAGCCCGATCTGCTCCTGCTCGACGAACCTACCGCCGGCGTCGATCCCAATGCGCGCCGCGAGTTCTGGGAGATGATCCATGAGCTCGCGGCATCCGGCGTCACCATCCTCGTCAGCACGCACTACATGGACGAGGCCGAGCGCTGCCACCGCATCGCCTACCTGGCCTGGGGCAAGCTGCTGCTTGTGGGCTCGGTCGACGAGGTCGTGGCGGGCTCCGGCCTCACGACCTGGGCCGTTACCGGGCCCGACCTGCCGGAGCTGCAGCACAAGCTGAAGGGGCAGCCCGGCATCGACATGGTGGCCGCCTTCGGCACGACTCTCCACGCCACCGGCACCGACCCCGATCGGATCGAGGCCAGCATCGCGCCGTTCCGCGCCGACCCGCGCTACCACTGGGAACCGGCGCGCGCCTCGCTGGAGGACGTCTTCATCCACACGCTCGCACGCGTGGGAGGCGATCGCCGATGACCGGCCGCTCTTTCTCGGTCACGCGCTTCCGCGCCGTGCTGGTGAAGGAATTCATCCAGATGCTGCGCGACCGCCTGACCTTCGCGATGATGGTCGGCATCCCCATCATGCAGCTCATCATGTTCGGCTACGCCATCAACGCCGATCCGCGCGCCCTGCCGACGGCCGTGGTGGTCGGCGACAGCGGCACCTTCGCGCGCTCGATCGTGCGCGCGCTCGAGAACACCACCTATTTCCGCGTCGTCGCCTGGCCCGACAGTCCCGCCCAGGCCGGCGAGATGATCGCCCGCGGCGATGTGCAGTTCGTCGTCGAGATTCCCACCGATTTCAGCCGCCGGCTGCAGCGCGGCGAGAAGCCGGCACTGCTCGTGGAGGCCGATGCGACCGATCCCGTCGCCACCGGCAACGCGCTCGCGGCCCTGTCGCAGCTGAACCAGACCGCGCTGGTGCACGATCTCATCGGCCCGCTGCGTGCGCTGCAGCCGGGCGACCCGCCCTTCGAGGTGCGCATCCACCGCCGCTACAATCCCGAGGGCATCACCGAATACAACATCGTGCCCGGCCTCATGGGCACCATTCTCACCATGACCCTGGCGATGCTGACCGCCGTCGCCGTCACCCGCGAGTTCGAGCGCGGCACGATGGAGAACCTGCTGGCGACGCCGGTGCGGCCGCTCGAGGTGATGCTCGGCAAGATCATCCCGTTCGTGCTCGTCGGCTTCGTGCAGATGTGCGTCATCCTCGGCACCGCGGTCCTTTTGTTCGGCGTGCCCATGGTCGGCAGCCTGGCGCTCCTGGTCGGTTGCGTTTCCGTCTTCATCGCCGCCAACCTCGCCATGGGCTTCACCTTCTCGACCCTGGCGCGCAGCCAGATGCAGGCCATGCAGATGAGCATGTTCTTCTTCCTGCCGTCGATGCTGCTGTCGGGTTTCATGTTTCCGTTCAGGGGGATGCCCGAGTGGGCTCAGTGGCTGGGCGAGCTTCTGCCACTCACCCATTTCCTGCGCATCGTCCGCGGCATCCTGCTCAAGGGGAACGGCCTCGCCGAAATCCTGCCGCAGCTTTGGCCGATTGCGCTGTTCCTGTTGGCGGTCGCCACGCTCGCCCTGCGCCGCTACCGGCAGACGCTGGATTGAGGGCAGGTCGCCGAAAGCAGAAAGGGCGGCCCATGGGCCGCCCCAAAGATCGTCTGCGTTGGATGCGTCTTAGGCAGCTGCGACGGCGCGCAGGTGCGTCACCTTCTCCGTCAGCTCCGCCTCGGCCTTGCGTTCTTCCTTGGACTCGGGGCGGGTCGGCATCGGCGCCGACGGGCTGATCGCCGGCAGCATGTTGCCGGTCATCGTGCCGAACTGGCCCTTGATCATGTTGACGGCGTTCTGCAGCACGACCTCCATGCGGCGGTCATGCTCGGTGCGCCACTTCGCCTCGGCAGCGGCCATGCGCTCGGCCTCGGCCTTGCGCCAAGTGAGCTCGATGGCGGCGATCCGCTCGGCGTCGCCGCGCTTCCACGCCACCTCGGCCGCGGCGAGGCGCATGTCGTAGAGCGCCGTGAGCTGCGTCTCGATGGCCGCGACCTGCTGCTGCGCGGCGGCCTGCATCTCGGCCTCGAGACGGGCGCGCCGCTCGGCCTCCTCGCTCTGCCAAGTCGTGTGCGCGGCCGCGAGGGCGGCGTCGATCTTGTCCTGCGAGACGCCGGCCGCCGCGACCCGCTCGTCGGCCTTGGCTTGCCAAGCGGCCTCCAGGCTCGCCAGGCGCTCGCGATACTCCTGTGACAGCTTGGCTTCGGCCGCGGCCATGCGCGCGTCGTACTCGGTGCGCAGCCGGGCCTCGACCTGGGCCTCCATCTCGGCGTTGCTCGTCGGCGAGCCACGCAAGTCGGCCTCGGAGCGCCAGCGCGCCTCGGCGGCCCGCATCTCCTCGTCGCGCTGGGCATTGAGACGGGCCTCGACGGCGGCAACCTGCCGCTCGAGCTCGGCCTTCCATTCGGTTTCTGCAGCGCTGCGGAAGCTCGCCTGCTCGGCCAGCCAGTTCTCGCGCACCGCGGCCACGCGTCGCGCCTCGTCGATCTGCCACTCGGCGCGGGCATCCGCCAGGCGGCGCTCGGCCATCGTTTCCCATTCGGCGCGCGCCGCCGCCAGAGCCTCGCTCTGCTCGGTCCGCCAGCGCTGGCGCTCCTCGTCGATCAGCGTGTCGATGTCGATGGCGGGCGTTCCGTCGCGGCCTGGGCGCACCACCGCCTGCTTGACGCGCCAGCGCGCCTCGACGGAGGCCATCTGCTCCTTATGCCGGCCGACCAGGCGGGCCTCGGCGGCCGCGACCTGACGCTCGACTTCGGCCTGCCATTTGGCCTCGAGCGCGGCCGTGCGCGTCTGCTCCTCGGTGGCCAGCAGGCCTTCTATTACAGCCAGCTGGTCCTGGTGCTGGGCGCGGATCCGCGCCTCCGCCGCCGATACCTGACGTGTGGTCTCGGCCTGCCACTCGGCCTGCGCAACCGCGATGTATTGCTCCACCGCCGTGCGGATCTCGTCGCTTGCCTCGATCTCGGGAGGCAGCTCTGGGACTGTGGCGACGGGATGTTCGCCGGGCAGGCGGATGACGTTGTCCGGCAGGTCGTCCGCCGCTGCAGCCTCCGCCGGCGCCGGCTGCGCGGCGAGCGGCGTGTTGATCGTGATCTGGATCTGCCCCTTGGTCTTCGCGAGGTCGGGGTCGACCGGGTCGGGAGTCAGGACGAAGACCGCCAGCGTGTGGGTCTCCCCGTCCGCCTGGGCGGCGACGAAATCGATGTCGTCCAGCTCATGCGGCAGAATCGTCCAGTTGCGCCCGGCCTTGCATTGGCCCTTCGTGAGCGAGGCACCCAACGGCATCCCGTCGATGATGACGCGCTCGGTGCTGCCGACGCCGATCTCCGCGAGCTGCGCGCGCAGATTGAGCGGCACGCGCCGCGACGCATCATCGTTCAGCAATGATCTAATGGCCTGCGAGACCGATGTTTGGGACCCGGAGGATTGGCCGCCATCCAGCATCGACTGTAACCCCGATTTTCTTTGATGCTCTGAGGAAGTAAATAGATACGAAATATTCCCTAACAAACCGTTAGCATTAACCGTTTATTTAATTTTAGGCGATGTCGTGATGAATCAGTTATGCTTTGGCTGACGTGATGTTTGTCTGCCGAATCAATTGCGTAGGCGGCGGCGCACGCGGGCGTGCGAGCCGGCGGCGAGTTTCCTGTTACATCATGTGATCGCGCGAGGCATTAAGCCGCACGCCCATGCCTCACAAACAGGCTCCGAATCAGGCCGCTGCGGTCTTCCGCCAGCGGATGTCGTCGTCTGCGACTTGGGCCTCGGTCGAAGGGGATTGGGCGGGCGTCGATGCGGTCGGCGTCGGCTCGATCGCCGGCAGGGGTTGGCTGCCGTCGATGTTGCTCAGCTGGCCCTTGACCATGGTGTCGAGGTTCGCCAGCACGACCTCGAGCCGCTTGTCGTGCTCCGCGCGCCATTTCGCTTCGACGCCGGCGACCCGTTCGGCCTCGCGTTTGCCCCACTCCAGTTCGGCAGCCGCCAGGCGATCCGTCTCGGACTTGCGCCACGTGGCCTCGGCGTTCCCCATACGCATCTCATAGAGCGCGGAATACTGTGCTTCGAGCTGCGCGACCTGGCGCTGGTGGGCCGCAGCCAGTTCGGCGGCGTCCTTGGCGCGTCGCGCTGCCTCTTCGATCTCCCACGCCGCGCGCGCCTCGGCGACCGCCCGCTCGACGGCCGCCCGATCGGCGGCGTTCGTCCGCGGCGTGCCTTGCATCATGGCGGCAGCAGCGCTCCATTCGGCTTCGACCGCCGCCAGGCGCGCCTCTTCCTCGACCTGCCACTGCTTGCGTGCCTCGGCCAGGCGCTGGTCGAAGTCGGCGGCCGCTCCCTCGCTCGGGCGGCCGCGCAGGCCCGCTTCGAGCCCGACCAGGTGTTCCTTGGCGCGTGCCTTCAGCTCGGTCTCGGCATCGGCCGCGCGGCGGTCCAGCTCGGTCTTCCACTTGGCCGCGATCGCGTTGGTCCGCGTTGTCTCTTCCTGCGACAGCACCGTCTGGATCTTGCTGAGCTGTTGCAGGTGGGCAGCCTTCAGCCGCTTCTCTGCCGCGGCAATCTGATTCTTCACGTTGGTCTGCCACTCCACGCGCAGCGCGGCGAAATGCTTGTCGAGGTCGATCGGCTGACTCGGCGCGGCCGGCGCCGGCATCGCGATTGACGCAACAGCGGGCGTCGGCGCAGTCGGTGCCGGCGCTGCCGCGAGCGCGGGGGCGGCAACCGGCGCCGCGCTGGGCGTCTGCGGTGCTGCGGCCGCAGCCGCAACCGGAGCGGCCGCCGCGGGCTGCGGCGCCGGGACGGGTTGCGCGGGCGTGGCGATCGCTTGGGGCGCAGTTGTCGGAGCGGCCTTCAGGGCCGGATCCGCCCCCAGCACGATGACGGCCTCCGTCTTGGTCGCGGCCGCCTTGGCCGCGGCCTTCTTCGGTTCCTCAAACGCCTCCAGCACGGGCAGCGGGGCGAGGGGGACGGACAGCGAGAACTGCGCCTTGCCCTTCAACTTGGGAAGACCGTGGTCGCTCGGATCGGGAGTCAGCAGGCAGACCTTGAGAGTGTAGGTCTCGCCGTTCTCATAGAGCGGAATGAAGGCGACACCGTCGGCTTCGGCAGCCTTTATGCTCCAGCTCCCGTCGGGCTTGCTGATGCCGACGGTCAGGTCCGCGCCTTCCGGCAGGCCCTCGATGACGATCAGGTCGTCTGCGCCGATGCCGAACTTGCCGAGATGCGTGCGCAGATTGAGCGGCAGCGCTGCCGGGGGATTCCAGTCCAGAGAATCGTCGATTATCCCGAGAGTTGCGACTTCCTGCGCCATATCTGCCGCAATCCGAAAAAGAATTCTCCCCCTCGTCAGGGGGCGATGATCGTCCGTGCGTAAACATGGATTTACTCGGGTGAAGAAGCAGTTAAGTGTTAAGTCTGGCGCTATTTTTAGAGATCGTTGGGACGATTGTCTGCCACCTGAGTCTGCGCAATAAATATCGTTAAATGACAGAGCATTGCGGCCCTTTCTTGAGATTATCTTGGAAAGGGAGATCGGCGCCAACAGCGGTCACGCACGGCATTTTTGCCGCAGGCGTTAACCATTCCTAGGATCGGCTGATCATCCAAAATCCGCGGCCGACGACCTACTGGAAAACTGCCGTCGCCTGGCCGGATATCAGCGTCGAGTCGTAGCGCGCCTCGCTCGACGGGACGACCCAGATGATGCGGTCGCCGTCGCGGTAGATGTCATAGCAGCTCTCGCCGGCCATCCGCCATTGCGAGCAGTACTGGTCGTGGGCCGCGCGCCAGCGGCCGCGGTCCGTGCCCTGCTTGGTCGTATAGTCGGTGGCGCCGCCGGCATCGAAGAAGCTGTAGTATTCAGTCTGACCCCACATCCCGTGCACGCTGTTGCCCGCGAACGTCTTCTGGATCTCGTCGGTCGTGAGTTTCCGTTCTTCGGCGGCCGCCGGGCAGGAGCAGCAGGCGATTGCACCGGCAATCAAGAGAAGGCGACGCATGACAGTGCTCCCCGCGAGGATAGGGCACCTAGAGAACACTGACGCCGACGCGATATTCCCGCGCTCCGCCCTCGAGCCAGGCCCACAGATGCTCGGCGAAGCTGTTGAGGACGAGGATTTCGAAGCTCGGCATGTCGTCGGTCTGGCGTAGGATGATGTTGGCACCGGCGAAGCCGGTCTGCACGCAGCGGCCGGGCCCGAAGACGCGCGGATGCAAGTCGATGCTCGTGCCCTTGGCCAGCAGCTCGCGGGCGCGCGGCCCGGCAAGGGCGATCGTCGTGCGGGCCTCCGACACGTCGGTCACGGCGGCGTGGATGTCGCCGAACGCCGCCCGCAGCCGCGCCGCGATCTCCTGCTCACCGCCGCCGGGGCCGAGGATCAGCCATTCATCCGGGCCGAGCCACAGGCAAGCGAGGGCGCCGTCGGTGGTGAAGCTGTTGGCCTCTGCCGGCAGCCGCAGGCCCGTGACGCTGTGGAGGGCCGTCGTGAACCCGTCGTCCTCGGGATCGCCGCGCAAATTGATCTGGCAGCGATGCGCCCGCTCGCCCATGACGATGTCGGACTCGGCACCGGCGATCCCGGCCTTGGCGGCGAGACCGCGGGCGGCGAGCGGGCTGCGGCGCAGATAGGCTTCAACCATCGAGCCGCTTCCCTTCGGGATCGAAGAACTTGGGTTCGCTGACCTTGGCGCGGAGCGTGCGGCCTTCGAGCGGCACATAGACCGTCTCACCCAGACGGTTGCGGCCGTTCTTGACCAGGGCCAAGGCAATCGAGCGGCCGCAGTTCGGACTGTAGTAGCTGGAGGTGACGTGGCCGAGCATAGCCATCGGCGGCTTGTCCTTCAGCTCCGCGACGATCTGGCCGCCTTCTGGGATCACCTCGCTCGGGTTCTCGCTCAGCAGGCCGACCAGTTGCTTGCGGTCCGGCCGCGCCGTATCGGGCCGCGTCAGGGACCGCTTGCCGAGGAAGTCCTTCTTCTGCTTGCTGACGATCCAGCCCATGCCGAGGTCGTGCGGCGTCACCGTGCCGTCGGTTTCCTGGCCGACGATGATGAAGCCCTTCTCGGCACGCAGCACGTGCATGGCCTCGGTCCCATAGGGGGTGATGCCGTATTTCTCGCCGGCCGCCATGAGTGCCCGCCACAGCGTCATGGCGTAGCTCGGCTGCACGTTGATCTCGTAGCTGAGCTCGCCGGTGAAGCTGATGCGGTAGACGCGCGCCGGAAGGCCGGCGACGGTGCCGTCCTTGAACGACATGAAGGGAAAGGTCGCGGGGTCGAGATCGATGTCGTTCGTCAGCTCCGCCATCAGCTTGCGGGCGAGCGGCCCCGTGACGGCGACGACGGCGAACTGTTCGGTCACGGAGGTGCAGTAGACGCGCATGTGCGGCCATTCCGTCTGCAGCCAGCTCTCGAGCCAGCCGAGCACGCGGGCGGCACCGCCGGTGGTCGTCGTCATGAGGAAGTGGTTGGGGCCAAGCCGCGTGGTGACGCCGTCGTCGAACACCATGCCGTCGAGGCGCAACATCAGCCCGTAGCGGCAGCGGCCGGCGCCCAGCGTGGAGAAGCGGTTGACGTACACGCGGTCGAGAAACTCGCCGGCGTCGGCGCCACGGATGTCGATCTTGCCGAGCGTGCTGGCGTCGAGCATGCCGACGCTGC
>DATIXH010000307.1:0-3954 GCA_035518775.1 Candidatus Acidiferrum sp. | reverse complement strand
GGCCACGATCTTGCCCGCGGCCATGCCCTCCAGCAGTCCGTTGCGGCCGAAAACGAGCTCTTCGACCTGCGGCGAGCCGGTGACGCACAGGAAGATGATGTCCGACCGCCGCGCCAGATCCGCGGGCGAGTCGGCTTCGGCAGCGCCCCGCTTCAGGAGATCGTCCACAGGCTTGCGGTTGCGGTGGCCAAGCACCGTGAGCGGGTAGCCCTTCTCGATGATGTTCTTGGCGATGCCGTGCCCCATCAGGCCGACACCGATGAATCCGATCCGTGTCTTTGCCGCCACGTGCGTTCTCCCCTTTGGTTCAGCAACCCGCCCCGGCCGCATCATAAGCAGCAGAGACCGCATCCTGCCAGGAAATGTCTCGCCGGATCGGCGGCAGACGCGCGCCCGCTCGGCTGCCAAGGTTCGCCCGGAGTCGGAACTGTGATAACGGTGGTGCCGGCCCGCCAGAAAGACGGCGGTGCAGCAGGGAACGGCAATAGTCATGCGAACGCCGGAGCGGGAAGGGGGAGGGAGCAGCGTGCGGCCGCTGCTGGAGGCCGTGCGCGCGCACATCCGCAATGGTCGGCTCTACGAAGCAAAGGAGGCCGCGGCCCGCCTGCTGGTCTCGCCACCATCGGCTGCCGCGAGCGTCGCCCTCGGCCGCGCGCTCGAGAGTGCGGCGACCGGAGTCGAGGGCCGTCTCGTTCTCGGCCTCGCCCTGCGCGAACAGGGCCGCCCCGGCGACGCCGAGCGCGTTCTGCGCGACGCCCTGTCGCAGCAGCCCGGACGCGCGGCGCTCCTCCTGGAGCTTGGCAATACGCTGGCCGACCTTGGCCGCCGGGATGAAGCCATCGCCGCGTTCGAGCAAGCCGTGCGCGCTGAGCCGGACTATCCTCTGGCGCACTTCAACCTTGCGAACATGCTGCGCGAGGCGGGCCGGCTCGACGCCGCCGTCGCGGCCTATGAATCTGCGCTCCGCCTGAACCCCGCCTATGCCGAGGCGCACTACAACCTCGGCGTCACCTTGCAGAACCAGCGGGACTATGCGCGGGCGGTCGCGGCCTACCGCCGCGCCGCGGAGCTGCGCCCCGGTCACATCGGCACCTGGGTCAACCTCGGCAACAGCTTGCGCGATCTCCGGCGGCGGGAGGAGGCCGCAGCCGCCTATCGCGCCGCCCTTGCCCTCAGGCCGGACCATGATGCGGCCCGGCTCCAGCTCGCGTTCGTCTTGCGCGACCAGCGGCAGTTCGGCGACGCGGAGCGGGAGTTCCGGAGCCTGCTGCAGCGGGCTCCCGACGACCTGGGCCTGCAGGAGCTGCTCGGCGAGCTGCTCCGGCTGGCCGGGAAGGCCGCCGACGCGCGTGCGATCTACCAGGCGATCGCGGTCCGGCGACCGGACCATCCGGAGGCGCTCGCCTGGCTGTTTCATCTCAACAGCCTCGCTTGCGACTGGCGCGATCGCGCCGCCGAGGTCGCCCGCTTGATCGAGGTGACCGAACGGCAGCTCGCGGCGGGCCAGCGCACGGGGCTCTCCGCCTTTCACGCGTTCGCGCTTCCGATCCCTCTCCCGATGCACCTTGCGATCGCGCGGACCTGGGCAGCGGAGACCGAGCGGGCAGCCGCGCGGGATCGGGCAGACTTGCATTTCACCGATCGGCGCGCGCGCGGCGATCGCCTGCGTGTCGCCTATGTTTCCTCGGATTTTCGCGACCACGCCATGGGCCACTTGGTGGGCGGGCTGTTCCGCGCCCATGACCGTGCGGCCTTCGAGATCTTCGCGGTGTCCCATGGCCCCGACGACCGCAGCGAGTATCGCCGCCGGGTCGAGGCGGAGGCCGAGCATTTCATCGACGTCGCTTCCCTCAGCGATCGCGACGCCGCTCTGCTGCTGCACCAGCAGGGCATCGACATCGTCGTCGATCTCAACGGCTACACGCGGGATCATCGGCTCGGCATCGCGGCCTTGCGGCCGGCGCCGATCGTCGCGACCTATGTCGGCTTTCCCGGAACATCGGGCGCATCCTTCATCGACTATGCGATCGTCGACCGGGTCGTGGCGCCGCCTGCCGAAGCGCCCTTTTTCTCCGAGCAACTGGTCTATCTGCCGCATTGCTACCTGATCAGCGACCGCGACCAGGCGATTGATGACGCGCCCCTGACCCGCCGCGACTTCGGTCTGCCCGACGACGGATTCGTGTTCTGCTGCTTCAACGCCAACTACAAGATCGAGCCCTTCGTCTTCGATGTCTGGATGCGCATCCTGCGCCAGGTGCCCGGCAGCGTGTTATGGCTGCTGCAGCTGGCGCCGGAGGTCGCGGACAATCTCCGCCGCGAGGCGGCGGCGCGCGGCGTCGCCAGCGGCCGCCTGATATTCGCCGGCCGCTGGCCCAAGGCGAAGCATCTTGCCCGGCACCGTTTGGCAGATTTGTTCTTGGATACCCGCTACTACAACGCCCACACGACCTGCAGCGATGCGTTGCTCGCCGGTCTTCCGGTCCTCACCTGCACGGGCGACAACTTCGCGTCGCGCGTTGCGACCAGCCTGCTGCTCGCGGCCGGCCTGCCGGAGCTAGTTGCCACGGATTTTGCACAGTACGAGACGCGCGCGGTCGCCCTTGCGCGCGAGCCCGCGACGCTGCGCTCGCTCCGCGAGCGCCTGCAGGCGCAGCGCCTGACTTGTCCCGCGCTGGACACGCCGCGCATGGTCCGCGACCTCGAGCGCGCCTACCGGCTGATGTGGGAGAACCATCTGGCGGGGCAGCCGCCGCGCTCCCTGACTGTGCCGGACGGAGACCCGCCCTAAGCACGAGCCGACGTTCGCTGCTATTGTCCGCCCGCGTCGGCTTGCCTACAGTCGCGGCCGTCGCGCCGCCTGATGGTCGGAAGCGGCGCATGCCAATCACAGATACGGACAGAGCGCACCGGATGGCATCTCGCAGCAGCAGATCCGCTCGCGTCGGCGGCACGCGCGCGCAGATGGAATCAGCGCGCCAGCTGGCCCGCGACGGCCGGTGGGCCGAGGCCGAAGCAAAGCTGCGTCCTCTGGTCGCGGACAACCCGGGGCACCGCGACGCGCATCTTCTCCTGTCGGAGGCGCAGGCCGCGCTCGGCAGGCGGGACGATGCGGTGGCCACGCTGCGCGCCCTCGCCGGCGACGCGGCCGACGCCGCCGTCCACTACCGGCTCGGCGTCGTCTTGCGCGATGCGAAGCGGTTGGCGGAGGCGGAGCTGGCGCTGCGCGACGCGGTCGCCGCCGACCCGGCCATGGCCGACGCGCACATGGATCTGGGCAGCGTGTTGCTGGCTCAGCAGGAGATCGCGGCGGCCGAGGCTGCCTACCGGCAGGCGATCGCGCTGCGGCCCGACCACGCGCCCGCCCATTACAATCTCGGCAACCTGCTGCGCCAGTCCGGGCGCCTGAGCGAGGCGGCGGCCGCCTACGAGACGGCCACGGCTCGCGATCGCGGCTTCGTCCTGGCCTGGTTCAATCTCGCCATCACCCAGAAGGCGATGAACCGCCTCCCCGAGGCGCTCGCCAGCTACGAAAAGGTGCTGGCCTTGCAGCCGCGCTATCCGGAGGCGCTCAACAACGCGGGCGTCGTCCTGCGCGCGCTCGGCCGCTGGCAGGAGGCCGAGGGCGTGCTGCAAAAGGCCGTCGCGGCCAAGCCCGGATTCCATTTGCCGTTCTACAACCTGGGCGGCGTCTACGGCGACACCGCGAGGGTCGAGGAAGCCGTTGCCGCCTACCGCAAATGCATCGGCCTCGATCCCGATTTCGCATCGGCCTATGTGGAGCTGGGCAACCTCCTGCGGCGCCATGAGCTTTTTCCCGCCGCGGAGCAGGCCTTCCAGAAGCTGGTCGAGCGCAAGTCCGGGGATCGCAAGGCCCAGCTTCTGGGCCTCGAGGGTCTCGCAAAGCTGTACAAGGACCAGGAGAAATTTCCGGAAGCCGCAGCCGGGTTCCGG
>DATIXH010000306.1:0-9201 GCA_035518775.1 Candidatus Acidiferrum sp. | reverse complement strand
AGCAAGAGCGGAGAGGAGCTGCTGGCGCTGCTGCGCGAACTGCATTCGGGCGGCCGCACGATCGTGCTCATTACCCATGACGCAGCGGTCGCTGCGCATGCCGATCGACACATCCAGATCCGCGACGGGCGCATCGTCGAGGACAGCGGCGAGCTGATCAGGCCGGCGCAGGAACCGGGCGAGATCGGCGCCTGGCAGAAGGGACACAAGCGGCTGCTGCCCGACGTCACGGAGGCCGTGAAGATGGCGCTGCGCTCGCTGCGCGTGAACCTCTTCCGCACCGTACTGACGCTGCTCGGCGTCGTCATCGGCGTCGCCTCCGTCGTGGCCA
Source organism: Candidatus Acidiferrum sp. (assembly GCA_035518775.1). GTDB lineage: Bacteria > Pseudomonadota > Alphaproteobacteria > Dongiales > Dongiaceae > JBGPEQ01. The sequence goes on along the minus strand of DATIXH010000306.1, from coordinate 8,870 downwards.
TGCTGGCGATCGGCGACGGAAGCAAGGAGCAGGTCCTCCAGCGGATCGCGTCCATGGGGACGAACCTGCTGCTGATCCGCCCGGGCGCGCCGGGGGTGCGCGTGAGCGGCGACGTGGCGACGCTGGTCGATGCCGACGCCGCCGCCATTGCGGAGCTGCCAAACGTCGAAGCGGCGGTACCGGAGCGCTCGACGCGCTTGACCGTCCGCTACGGCGGCGTGGACGATCAGACATCCGTCCAAGGCGTGTGGCCCGGCTTCACGATCGCCCACGACTGGCCGGTCGCGGCCGGCGCCTTCATCAGCCAGGACGACGTCACCGGCTATGCGCCGGTCATGGTTCTGGGCCAAACCGTCGCCAAGAACCTGTTTCCGGACGGGAGCAATCCCATCGGGAAGTATGTCCTCGTCCACAACGTGCCGTTCCAGGTCATCGGGCTCCTGCAGGCCAAGGGCGCCAACACGTTCGGCGCCGACATGGACGACGTTGTGGTGGTCCCGCTTTCGACCGGTTACGCCCGCTTGTTCGGCAACCGCTATGTCAGCGTGATCACGGTCAAGGTGGCGGATTCCGCGCAGATCGACGCGACCGAGGACGCCATCACCTCTCTCTTGCAGCAGCGGCATCGAACCATCGACTTCCAGGTCCGCAACACCGCCTCGATCCTGCAGACGGCCGAGGACGCACAGGGCACGCTGACACTGTTGCTCGGGTCGGTCGCCGCCATCTCGCTTCTCGTCGGCGGCATCGGCGTGATGAACATCATGCTGGTCAGCGTCACCGAGCGCACCCGCGAGATCGGCATCCGCATGGCGACCGGTGCCCGCATGCGCGACATCCTGCTGCAGTTCAATACGGAAGCGCTGGTCGTCTGCGCCATCGGTGGCATCATCGGCGTCGTTCTCGGGATCGGCGCGGCGCTCGTGCTGAAGGCGGCCGGCATTCCCGCCATCGTCTCGGCGGGCCCACCGACCCTCGCTTTTTCCATCGCCTTCATGACCGGCCTGCTGTTCGGCTATCTCCCGGCGCGCAAGGCGGCCCGCCTCGATCCGGTCGTGGCGCTGGCGTCGGAGTAGGGGAAGGTCATGGCCTGGCCGGCATCGGCGCGTCGCGCGCCGCTCTCTTTGATGTTGACTGCGACCTGCGCGCTGGCCGGCTGCTCGATGGTGCCGACCTACGAGCGTCCATCCGTGCCGACGCAGGCGGCATGGGCGGCTCGACCTGGCGCTTCAATTGCCGGAGTACCGGTCTCCGCGGACTGGTGGCAGCACTTCGAAAGCCCGGAGCTCGACCAACTCATGGCCGAGGCGCTGGCCGCCAACCAGGATATTGCCGCCGCGATTGCACGCATCGACCAGGCCCGCGCCAACACGCGCATCGCCGGTGCGCCGCTGCTGCCGAACGTCGAGGCCACGGGATCGACATCCGGCACGCTCACCCGCAACAGGCAGCGCACGCACACCGGGAGCAGTGGTGAGGCGGTCCTCACCGCGAGCTACGAGATCGACCTCTGGGGCAAGAACGCCGCCGGCCTGGAGGCTTCGAAGCACGCACTGAACGCGAGCATATTCGACCGGGAAGCGTTGGCGCTGGTCGTGCAATCCGAGGTCGCCTCGACCTACTTCGACGCCGTCTCGCTGCGGCAGCGGCTGGCGATCGCGCGCGAGAATCTGGCGGCGGCCCAGCAAGTGCTGAAGCTGGTGCAGATCCAGATGGCGCAGGGCGCCGCCACGGCCCTCGACCTCGCGCAGCAGCGCACGGCCGTCGCCACCTTCGAGGCGGAGATCCCGACGCTTGAGCAGCAGCTGGAGGCCGACCAGACATCGCTCGCGATCCTGCTCGGGCGAGCGCCGGGCGGCACGGCCGTCGCGAGGGACAAGCTCGACGCCCTGGCCCTGCCAACGATCGCGGCGGGGCAGCCCGCCGAGCTGCTCGGGCGCCGCCCCGACATCGCGGAGGCCGAAGCCAACCTGAAGGCGGCCAATGCCGATATCGGCGTCGCCCGCGCCGCCTTCTATCCGAGCCTGACGCTGTCGGCTTCCGCCGCCCTTTCCGGGCTCGCCACCTCCGGCACGAGCACGGCCGCGTCGATCGCCGCCGGGTTGGTGGCGCCGATCTTCGAAGGCGGGCAGCTGGAAGGCCAGCTCGATCTGACCAAGGCCCGCAAGGAGGAGCTGGTTGCCACCTACCGGCAGACCGTCCTGACCTCCTTCAAGGAGGTCGAGGACGCCCTCTCGACCATCCAGACGAGCGCCGCCCGCGTCAAATCCCTGCAGACGGCGGCCGACCAGGCGCGCGAGGCCTTCCGGCTGGCCCAGCTCAGCTACGGCGCCGGGGCTAGCGACTTCCTCACCGTCCTCGACGCCCAGCGCACTCTGCTCGACAACGAGGACAGCCTGGTCCAGGCGCAGCGCGACCGCTTCACGGCTGCCGCCGGCCTGTTCAAGGCACTCGGTGGCGGATGGGCCGGCACCGCCTGATCCCGGCGGTTTTCGGCCACCGCCGCATCATAATTTTCCGTTGCGCTGCCGCAATTTAGGACTTGTTAACCTTGTTCCGGCAGAGTTAAGAAAGCATTTGTCAGGGTCTGTTCAGCACTGACCGACGGGCAGCCGACGCGATGATTCCGCACTCGCTCACGACCGATCTGGCAGGGCGCCGCGTGGCGCGGGCGGCCGAGTGCGTTGCTGTCCACAACGCTGACCTAATTTCCGGGGAAGGGACGCTGCGACTTAGGCACCCCTGAGCGGCGCCGCTGTTCAGGGGAAGGCTTGGTGAGAGTCCTTTCCATGGAGAAATCAGAGGGTTAGCAACATGAGTGCCAGCGACAGCAACCGCGTAGTCATCTTCGACACGACTCTGCGTGACGGCGAGCAATCGCCCGGCGCCTCCATGAACCTGGAAGAGAAGCTGCGCATCGCCGCCGTGCTCGAGGAGATGGGCGTCGACGTCATCGAAGCCGGCTTCCCCATCGCCTCCAACGGCGATTTCGAAGCGGTGCGCGAGGTCTCGAAGGCCGTTCGCAACTCCAGCGTGGCCGGTCTGGCCCGCGCCGCCAAGCGCGACATCGATCGCGCCTGGGAGGCGCTCAATGGCGCCGCGCGGCCGCGTATCCACACCTTCATCTCCACCAGCCCCCTGCACATGAAGTTCAAGCTGCAGATGGAGCCGGAGGCGGTGCATCAGGCAGTCCAAGACAGCGTCAGCCACGCCCGCAAGCTGTGCGACGACGTCGAGTGGTCGCCGGAGGACGGCTCGCGCAGCGAGCACGACTTCCTCTGCCGCTGCGTCGAGACCGCGATCAGGGCCGGCGCGCGCACGATCAACATTCCGGACACCGTCGGCTACGCCGTGCCCGAGGAGTTCGCGGCCCTCATCGCCATGCTGCGCAACCGCGTGCCCAACATCGACAAGGCCATCATCTCCGTCCATTGCCACAACGACCTGGGGCTGGCAGTGGCGAATTCGCTGGCCGCGGTCGGCGCCGGCGCCCGCCAGGTGGAATGCACCATCAACGGCCTGGGTGAGCGGGCAGGAAACGCCGCGCTGGAAGAGATCGTGATGGCGCTGAAAACGCGCCATGACCGCATGCCCTACAGCACCGGCCTGAAGACCGAGGTGATCACCAAGGCCTCGCGCCTGGTTTCGACCATCACGGGTTTCCCCGTGCAGCCGAACAAGGCGATCGTCGGCGCCAATGCCTTCGCGCACGAATCGGGCATCCATCAGGACGGCATGCTGAAGCACGCCGGCACCTACGAGATCATGACGCCGGAGTCGGTCGGTCTCAATCGCTCGACGCTGGTGATGGGCAAGCATTCGGGGCGCCACGCCTTCAAGACCAAGCTCAAGGAGCTGGGCTTCGAACTGGGCGACAACGCGCTCAACGATGCCTTCCGCCGGTTCAAGGACCTGGCGGACAAGAAGAAGGACATCTATGACGAGGACATCGTGGCCCTCGTCGACGATTCGGTGGTTCGGTCCAACGAGCATATCAAGTTCGTGTCGCTACAGGTGATCGCGGGCTCGAAAGGGCCGCAGAAAGCCGATCTCGAGCTCGAAATCGACGGCGTCCTGCGCGCGACGACGGCCACCGGCGACGGGCCGGTCGACGCCTGCTTCAACGCCATCAAGCAGCTGTTTCCGCACGACGCGAAGTTGCAGCTGTTCCAGGTCCACGCGGTGACCGCGGGGACGGATGCCCAGGCGGAAGTGACGGTGCGGCTGGAAGAGAACGGCAAGACGGTCAATGGCCAGGGTGCCGACACCGACACCCTGGTCGCGTCCTGCAAGGCTTATGTGCACGGGTTGAACAAGCTGCTGACCAAGCGGCAGAAGACGGCACCGGCGGCGCTCTCGGCATGAAAGTCGAAGCGATCTGATTTAGGCGTTTATACCGGCGGGCCGGGCACTCGAAGTGCCCGGCCCGCCCGTAACAGGAGTTCGGATGTTGAGCAGATTATTGGGAATGCTGTCGGCCGACATGGCGATCGATCTCGGCACGGCCAACACGCTGGTTTACGTCAAGGGCCGCGGCATCGTGCTGAACGAACCGTCGGTGGTCGCGATCGCCGAGCACAAGGGGCGCAAACAGGTGCTGGCCGTGGGCGACGAGGCCAAGATGATGCTGGGCCGCACGCCCGGCAACATCACGGCCATCCGCCCCTTGCGCGAGGGCGTGATCGCCGACTTCGAGGTCGCGGAGGAGATGATCAAGCACTTCATCCGCAAGGTGCACAACCGCCGCAGCTTCGCCAGCCCGCTGATGATCATCTGCGTCCCGTCGGGCTCGACTGCGGTCGAGCGGCGAGCCATCCGCGAGTCGGCCGAGAGCGCCGGCGCCCGCAAGGTGTTCCTGATCGAGGAGCCGATGGCGGCCGCGATCGGCGCCGGCCTGCCGGTGACAGAGCCGACCGGCTCGATGGTCGTCGATATCGGTGGCGGCACCACGGAGGTCGCCGTGCTGTCGCTCGGCGGCATCGTCTATGCCCGCTCCGTGCGCGTCGGCGGCGACAAGATGGACGAGGCCATCATCGGCTACATCCGTCGTAACCATAACCTGCTTGTCGGTGAAGGCAGCGCCGAGCGCATCAAGAAGGAGATCGGCTCCGCCTGTCCGCCGGAAGATGGCGACGGCCGCGTCATGGAGATCAAGGGCCGCGACCTCATGAACGGCGTGCCGAAGGAACTCGTCATCACCGAGCGGCAGATTGCCGAGAGCCTGGCCGAGCCGGTGGGCGCCATCATCGAGGCCGTCAAAGTCGCGCTCGAGCACACGGCGCCGGAGCTGGCCGCCGACATCGTCGACAAGGGGATCGTGCTGACCGGCGGCGGCGCGCTGCTGGGGAACCTCGACTTCGTGCTGCGCCATTCGACCGGCTTGCCGGTCTCGATCGCCGACGACCCGCTGTCCTGCGTCGCTCTTGGCACCGGACGCTGCCTCGAGGAGATGAAGGTCCTCAAGGACGTGCTCATTGATGGTTAATGGAAAGCAGAGTTCTTTCAATTAATTAGGCGATGGATTATTGTACGGCTCTCGGTGAAATGCGGCCGTCGGCGCACGCCTTCGGAGAGACATGATGAAGCGACAGGTCGGGTCTCTGGCTTGGTTCATGACGCCCTTCCGGGCGTGGAACCAGCGCATGACGCTCGCGCTGCTGGGCGCGGCTGCTGTTGCGCTGCTGGCGATCGAGAAGACCAATCCCGAAGTGGCGGAGAGCGCCCGCGGCGCCGCGGCCGACGTCATCGCGCCGATCCTCGATCTGCTGTCGCGCCCCTCGGCCTCGGCGGCGCAGGCGATCGACAGCGTGCGCGACCTCGCGCGGCTGCGGGAGGAGAACGCGCGGCTGAAAGAGGAGCAGGCGCGCCTTCTGCAGTGGCAGACGGTCGCGCACCGCCTCGATCATGAGAACCAGGAGCTGCGCAAGCTGCTCAACCTGACGCCGGATCCCAAGGCGCGCTTCGTCACGGCGCGGGTGGTCGGCGGCAGCGGCGGCGCCTTCGTCCGCAGCATCCTCGTCGCCGCCGGCAGCAAGGACGGCGTGCGCAAGAACCAGGCCGCGATCACAGGCGAAGGGCTGATCGGGCGGGTCTCCGAGGTCGGCGAGCGCGCGTCGCGCGTTCTGCTGCTCACCGACGTGAACTCCAACGTCCCGGTCTTCGTCGAGCGCACGCGCGAGCGCGCGATCGCGCACGGTGAAAGCTCCAGCAGCATGGTCCTCCAGTACGTGCCGGGAGACCTGACGGCCACCGTCGGCGATCGGATCGTTACGTCGGGCCATGGCGGTGTGTTCCCGCCGGGCCTGCCCGTCGGCATTGTCACCGCGGCGCAGGGCGGTACGGTCACCGTGCAACCCTACGTCGACTGGGAGCAGATCGAATATGTGCGGCTCGTTGACTACGAGCTGAGCGGCCTGTTGCTGCCAATGGCCGGCCAGGAGCAGCCGAAGGGACCGCGGTGAGCGATGTGCTCTGGCAGCGCCTCGACCAGATCGCGCGACATCTCTCGCCCTTCGCGATCACGGTCCTGCTGCTGATCATCGGATTGGTGCCGTTGCGGCTACCCTACCTGCCGCCGCTCAGTGTCAGCCTCGTGCTGATCTCGGTCTACTACTGGGCCGTCCATCGCCCGAGCGCGCTGCCGGCGCCGGCGGTGTTCTTCCTCGGCCTCATGGCGGACCTCCTGGGCGGTGGGTTCCTCGGCGTCAACGCGCTGGTGCTGCTCGTCGCCTATGCCAGCACGCTCTCGCTGCGGCCTTGGCTCGTCGGCGCCTCCTTCGCCATCGTGTGGTGGGGATTTGCCATCCTGTCGGCCGCGGCGCTCGTGCTCACCTGGATCATCACCTGGTTCCTGGCCGGCGCGGCCGCCGACTTCTCGCCCGGCGTGTCCGGCACGGTGTTCGCCGTCGGCGCCTATCCGTTGCTGGCAACGTTGTTCGCGCGCACGCAGCGCGCGCTGCTCCGGTAGGCGCTCCGTGAACCAGGAGAAGACACGCTCGCTCATCTTCACGCGCCGCGCCGCGCTGCTCGGCGGCGGCCAACTGCTGCTCCTGTCCGCGCTCGTCGGCCGCATGTATCAGCTGCAGGTCGTCGAAGCGGATCGCTACAAGGTGCTTTCGGAAGACAACCAGATCAGCGTGCGCCTGCTCGAGCCGCCGCGCGGCCGCATCCTGGACCGCTTCGGCATTTCGCTCGCGGAGAACGACCACAATTATCGCGTCGAAGTGATTCCCGAGAAGGTCGGGGACCTCAAGCAGGTCCTCGCGCAGCTGTCGCGCTTCATCCCCCTCACGGATGAGGACCGTGATGCGATCATGCTCGATGCGAAGAAGCGGCGCGCCTTCGTGCCGATCTCGGTCAGCGAGAACCTGAGCTGGCACCAGCTTGCGAGCATCGAGGTGAATGCGCCGGATTTGCCGGGCGTCAGCATCGAGGTCGGGCAGCGCCGGCGCTATACGCAGGGTCGGAACTGCTCGCACATCATCGGCTATGTCGCCGTTCCGTCCGAGAGCGACCTGACCGGGGACCCGCTGCTGGAGCTGCCCGGCTTCCGCATCGGCAAGGCCGGCGTCGAAAAGCAGTATGATGAGAGCTTGCGCGGCAAGCAGGGCAGCAAGCGCGTCGAAGTCGATGCGGTCGGCCGCGTCGTTCGTGAGCTCGAGGACAAGCGTATCGCTCCGACCGCCGGCCAGGACCTCGTCCTGTCCATCGACATCGGGCTGCAGCAGTTTGTCCAGCAGCGCCTGGCGAGCGAGCTCAGCGCGACCGCGGTCGTGCTCGATGCATTGACGGGTGACGTGCTCGCCCTCGGGTCCACGCCGGCCTACGACCCCAGCATGTTCACGCGCGGCGTCACGGTGCGGGAGTGGCAGGACCTCACGTCGGATCCGCTGCGCCCGCTCGCCAACAAAGCGACCGGCGGCGAGTATGCGCCGGGCTCGACCTTCAAGATGATGGTCGCGCTTGCGGCCTTGAAGAAGGGCATCGATCCGAACCGCCACGTCGTCTGTCCCGGCATCTATACCGTGGGCAACACCAAGTTCCACTGCTGGAAGAAGGGCGGTCACGGCAGCGTCGACATGTACAACGCCCACAAATATTCCTGCGACGTCTTCTTCTACGACACGGCGATGCAGACCGGGATCGACAACATCGCGGAGATGGCGCGCTCATTCGGCCTCGGCGCTCCGACCGGCATCGACATACCAGGTGAACGCCGCGGGCTCATTCCCGATTCCAACTGGAAGCAGGCCACCTACGGCGAGCCCTGGTATCCGGGCGAGACGCCGTCCGCCGGCATCGGCCAGGGCTTCATTACGGCGACGCCCATGCAGCTGGCGGTGATGGCGGCGCGGATCGCGAGCGGGCGCGCCGTGGTGCCGCATTTCCGCCGCAGCGGCGTCATCGGCGGTGATGAGGCAGCCACGGCCGAGGCGCCGGCACTCGATATACCCGAGCGGCACCTCGAGGTCGTGCGCGAGGGCATGCGGCGCGTGACCAACGATCAGGGCGGCACCGCCTTCCGAGCGCGCATCGCAGAGCAAGGCATGGAGATGGCCGCCAAGACCGGAACGGCGCAGGTGCGGCACATCAGCATGAGCGAGCACCTCTCCGGCGTGCGCAAGAACCAGGACCTGCCGTGGCAGCAGCGCGATCATGCGTTGTTCGTGTGCTTCGCGCCGGTTGCTTCGCCCCGTTACTCCCTGTGCGTCGTCGTCGAGCATGGCGGCGGCGGCTCCGCGGTGGCCGGCCCGATCGCGCACGACATCATGCTGGAGACGCAGCGCCGCAACCCGGCGCGCGCGAATCTCGGCCAGAAGCTGGCGATGACGCAGAAATCATGAGATGGCCTGAACCCCTGACGACGTTCC
>DATIXH010000305.1:0-2956 GCA_035518775.1 Candidatus Acidiferrum sp. | reverse complement strand
CCAGCGCGCAGGCGGCCGCTGAACTCGCAGACAACCGGCAGGTGAAGCCGAGCGGCCGCCTGCGTATCAGCGTGCCGACCGAGTTGCCACTGCTCGCGCCTTTCGTGGCCGAGTTCCTCTCGGCCAACCCCGCGATTACCGTGGAGATGGACGTCTCGATGCGCGCCGTGGACCTGATGGGGGAAAACTCCGACCTGTGCTAAGGCTACGGAACGTGCGCGAGGATGCGACGCTTGCAGCGCGGCGGCGAGCCGCTGCGTTGGATCCCCCAGCGCGGCAAAGCGCGTTGGGAGGACCTGACGCCGGGCCGAGCGCCCTGTGCGGGCGCTTCTGCCAGATGCGGCGGGACTTTCGACTTCAGCTCCGGGCGGCGCCTTCCAGCGTCCTTAGCCCCTCGTGCCCCCAGCTGATGCCCGGCGTGAGAACGTATTGCTCGGTGGCGAACTTCTTCGGATCCACAGTCCGCAGGTGCCAGCCGTATTCGATGAACCATTTCGATGGGTTGCGGAAGTAGAAGGAGATTGAGCGGTCGTTGGGATGGCGGCCGATCGTGGTGGCGGCCAACTCGCGTTCGGCACACAGGTCGTAGGTGTGCCCGATGTCGTCGATCGAGTTGGTCTCGAAGAACACGTGCTGCGCTTTGCGTGGCGCATCCGGCCACTGGATCAGAGCCATCGAATGGTGGCGCGGGTTGCAGTGCAGGAAGGCCGCGAGCTTGACGCGCTGGGGGCTGATGACCCAGTCCGACAGGCCGAAGCCGAGCACGCGCACATAGAAATCGGCGGCGGCCTGCACGTCGGCGGTGTACAGCACGAAGTGCCCCAGCCCCAGGTCGCCGGTGACGAAACCGGAGAGGTTGCGCCCGAGCCGGCAGACCGGATTGAAGATCACTTCGTTGCCGACCGTCAGCTCCATCCGCACACCGGTGTAGGGGCAGGTGAAGTGGATCATCTCCAGCACGCGGCGGTCCGCCAGTTCTTCGGGGCGGCCCGCTTGCACCGGGACGGTGGCCTTGTCGAGCGCCGCGGCGGCAGCCTGAAGCGCGGCATGGTCCACCACTTCCCAGCCGATGTAGGCGACATCGTTGCTGTCGCCGGGATGGATGCTGAGGCGGTGGTGACGCTCGTCCGCGCGCAGGTAGAGCAGCCGGTCGCTGCTGTCCGCGCCGACCTCCAGCCCCATCACTTCGGAGCCGTACTGCTTCCAGGCCCCGAGGTCGGACGCCTGTGCGCCGATGTACGCCAGCTTGGAGATGTTCATGGTCATGTCCTTTTGCTGTTCGGTGGGTGAGATGAAAGAGGCCCCGGCCCTGCTTCAGTTGCGGGCGTCCTCTCGGAGCCTGCGCACGAACGCGGCGGTGGCAGCGCCGATCACCTCGGGGCTGTCCTCCTGGAGCAACTTGCGCCCTTTCACGGTGAGCTCCGTCTGGTTGCGCCATTGACGGATCTCGTCGCGGATGCGGCCGCGCACGACCTGGCCGGGATCGCCACTGATGAAGAGCTTGGGCACCGCCTCGCCGGCAATCCACTCGCCGAACTCGCGCATGACCTCCACGGTCTCGGCTGGCGAGCTGTCGATGGGCAGGCTGCGCGGCCACAACAAGGTGGGCCTGCGGCCCTCGCCGGGCTCGAGGAAGGGCTGTCGGTAGTGCGCCAGCTCTTCTGGTGCAAGGGTGCGCAGCACGGCCGCAGGCAGCACCTTCTCGATGAAGAGGTTGTCTTCCAGCACCATCTTGTCCCCGGCGGGGGAGCGCAGGGCCTGGAAGACGGGGTGGGCCTGCTCGGGAAAGTCCGACCAGGTCATCGGCACCGCGATCGGCTCCATGTGGACGATGCCTTGTACGCGGCCGCGGTGGCGGTTGGCCCAGTCGAAGCCCAGCATCGCGCCCCAGTCGTCCAGCACGAGGATCACCCGCTCGCCGAGCTGCAGCGCGTCCCACAGCGCGAACAGGTGCTCCCGGTGCTGGGCGTAGCTGTAGCTCCCGGGGCCCGAGGGCTCGAGCTTGTCGGAGCCCCCCATACCGATGAGGTCGCACGCCACGAGGCGCCCCAGCCCCTCGAGGTGCGGCATCACGTTGCGCCAGACGTAGGACGAGGTGGGCTGGCCGTGCTGGAAGACGATCGCGTCGCCCTCGCCCTTGTCGATGTAGGCCATGCGCCGGCCTTTGACCTCGAGGTACTTCAGCGGCGCGTAGGGACTGCCCTGGATCACGGTGTGGGATCTCCCGTCGTCTGGAGGGTGCCTGCGTGGTCAGCGCCGGCGCAGCACCGACACCGGCCAGCGGCCCCAGGCGATGGCGGCCACGACGGTGAACGCCACCAGGGCCGGCATGCCGTTGCCGCCGATGGCCACCCGGTCGGCGATGAGCGCGCCCACCATCACCGCCGACAGGAGACCTGCGCCGACAGCGGCGAGGCGGACCCTCAGCAGCATCAGCGCGCCAGCGATCTCCAGCACGCCGGTGAAGTAGCGGAACCACTGTCCGAAGCCGACCTTCTCGAAGACGACCACGTTGTATTCGACGCCGGCGAGCTTCGACGCGCCCGCGGCAAGGAAGAACAGGGCCGCCACGATCTGCAGGGCCCAGAGCACTCGGTTGCGCAGCTGCGACTTAGGGCGCACCGGCGTGGGGGGCGAGGGTTGAGTTGGCTGACATGGAATGAGCTCCTCGGAGAGGTGCGGACGGAAGTCCCTGCCTGGCAGCCTTTCATTCGTCTTTTGCATGCCAACAAAGATAGCGGTTGCCATACGCTCGATTAAGTGGGGAGAATGGAAATCATTCTTCCAATGGCGCAAAGGACGCCAGCCAGGCAGCCGTGACGCACCTCGAACCCAATGACTTGTTGCTGTTCGCGCGCGTAATCGAGGAAGGCAGTTTCTCGCGCGCCGCGGAGAAGCTCGGCATTCCCGTCTCAACGGCTTCGCGCCGCATTACCGAGCTCGAGAAGCAGCTCGG
>DATIXH010000304.1:0-11888 GCA_035518775.1 Candidatus Acidiferrum sp. | reverse complement strand
GGGGCATGTTCCAAAGGTGCATTTCCAAAGGCGCTTCTGAGCGCCGCCAAAAAAGGGCATCGCATGGCGCTTCCGCCGCCGTTCCCCATCAGCCAGGCCTTCACCAAGTGGGTGAAGACCATCCCGCTCGACGACGACATCAAGGCCCTTGCCGCCAAGGAATTCCCCCATATGGGGATCGCGGTCGTCGATCTCACCATCAGCTCGCGCACCGGCAAGTCGCCCGGCTTCATCTCCTACGGCAGCGCCGAGGACAGCGTCGAGCGCTACGCCGGCAGCATGCCGAAGATCGCCGCCATGTTCGCCGCCTACCGCCTGCGCGAGCGCCTCAACGCCGCCGGGCCCTCCATCGGGGCGACCACGGCCGCCGACGCCATCGCCGAGGTCGAGGCCGCCTGGAAGCCGGCCGTCGGCAAGGCCTATCCGAAGCTGCCGGCCGATTTCCCCAAGCTGAAGCGCATCTTCAAGATCACCGGCGGCGCCAACGCCTGGAGCTTCGACTTCACCGACAGCGGCATGGATTGGGCGAAGCTCGACGCCATGCACGAGGGCGCCATCCCCGACAGCATGGGCTTCAAGGACCGCATGAAGCTCTCCATCGGCTGGTCCGACAACGGCGCCACCGGCACGCTCGTCACCGATCTCGGCCGCCAGTACATCAACGGCGCCCTCGCCGCCGAGGGCCTCTACGACCGCACCAGCCACCGCGGGCTGTGGCTGAGCGGCAACTACGACGGCAAGGTCAGCGGCGATTGGGAGACCAGCCCCGATTCCGGCGATCCCCAGGGCGCCACCGCCTCGTCTGTGGCCGCCTTCCTGATGCTGATGGAGACCAACCGCCTGGTCGATGCCGCCGCCAGCACGGAGATGCGCGACGAGATCATGGGCGTGCCCTGGTTCCACACCACGCTGCAGCGGGCCGGCCGCCCCGCCACCGCCTACGGCAAGGTCGGCATCGACACCGGCAAGGACCAGGACCGCCACGACTGCGGCGTCATCACCCGCACCGAGCCGGGCGGCCTCACCTTCAAGTACGCCGCCGTCGCCCTCAACGCCAAGAACAACGCCGTCCTCAACGACCTGATCGTGAAGCTCGACGACATCATGAAGAAGTTCGTCGTCGACTTCATTTTGTGAGGCCGCGGCGCGGGTTCAGAACCGCGTTCCGCCCCCGCATCCCGTTCCCACTCATGTCATCGCCGGGCTTGACCCGGCGGTCCATCGCGCCGCCACCGTCCATTTCCTCCAAGGACTGGATCGCCGGGTCACGCCCGGCGATCCAGTTGGGGGAGGGTCCGGACTTGACGAAGCGGCGTCTATATACCACATTTGTTCTAGACAAACAAACAAAGAACATTTGTGAGGCGCCCCATGGTCAACCTCCTGAAGGCTCTCGTCAGTCCGGCCGCTCCTCGTGCGTCAATCTCCGCTGGGCACGGGGTCCATCGTTCGAATTGCAAATCTGCTGTCGGGGCGGCCCCATGTGGCCGCCCGTCCGCGCCGCCGCACGGGCGCCCACATCGGGGCGCCCCTACAGCCGCCGCCTCCCGTCCTTCTCCCGCTGGGCATGGGGTCCATCGCTCGAACCGCAAATCTGTTGTAGGGGCGGCCCCATGTGGCCGCCCGTCCGTGCCGCCGCACGGGCGCCCACATGGGAGCGCCCCCACAGCCGCCGCCTCCCGTCCTTCTCCCGCTGGGCATGGGGTCCATCGCTCAAAATCGACCGTCGCGTCGGCCGTCCCCACCGGAAAGATCCGCCAGAGAGGACACAGAGGTCACAGAGCCGGCGTAGCTCCCCTGGCGCGCGCAGCGCGCAATCCCGCTTCCTCTGTGCCCTCTGTGTCCTGTGTGGTGAACCCTTCCTCCGCTGGGCATGGGCTTCATCGTCCGTTTTCGAATCACGCCGCCCCCGCCGGCATCCGTGCCCATCTCCGTTCCTCCGCGGCCTCGACCGCCCTCTCCGCTGGGCATGGGGTCCATCGCTCAATTTTCGATAGCCGCCCCGCGCTCCGTTGACGCCGGCACCCCCCGACAGGCACAAAGACCGCGCCCATGGATTCGCCCGCCCCCACCCCGAACATCATCGCCGAGCACGGCCTGTCCGCCGCGGAGTACGACCTCATCCTGTCGATCCTGGGCCGGGCGCCGAACCTCACCGAGCTCGGCATCTTCTCGGTCATGTGGAGCGAGCACTGCTCCTACAAGTCCTCCAAGGTCTGGCTGAAGAAGCTGCCCACCCAGGCGCCCCACGTCATCCAGGGCCCGGGCGAGAACGCCGGCGTCATCGACATCGGAGAGGGCCTGGCCGCCGTCTTCAAGATGGAGAGCCACAACCACCCCTCCTTCATCGAGCCCTACCAGGGCGCCGCCACCGGCGTGGGCGGCATCATGCGCGACGTCTTCACCATGGGCGCCCGCCCGATCGCCAACCTCAACGCCCTGCGCTTCGGCAGCCCCGACGATCCCAAGACCCACCACCTCCTCGCCGGCGTCGTCGCCGGTATCGGCGGCTACGGCAACTGCATGGGCGTGCCTACGGTCGGCGGCGAGGTGAACTTCCACCCCAGCTACAACGGCAACATCCTGGTCAACGCCATGACCGTCGGCCTCGCCCCGGCCGACCGCATCTTCTATTCGAGGGCCGCCGGGGTCGGGAACCCGGTCGTCTATGTCGGCGCCAAGACCGGCCGCGACGGCATCCACGGCGCCACCATGGCCTCGGCCGAGTTCTCCGACGACGCCCAGGAAAAGCGCCCGACCGTGCAGGTCGGCGACCCCTTCATGGAGAAGCTCCTGCTGGAGGCCTGCCTGGAGCTGATGCAGACCGACGCCATCGTCTCCATCCAGGACATGGGTGCCGCCGGCCTCACCTCCTCCTCGGTCGAGATGAGCAGCAAGGGCGGCCTCGGCCTCGAGCTCGACCTGGACAAGGTGCCGACCCGCGAGCCGCACATGACGCCCTACGAGATCATGCTCTCCGAGAGCCAGGAGCGCATGCTCATGGTGATCAAGCCGGAGGCGCGCGCGCAGGCCCGCGCCATCTTTGAAAAGTGGGAGCTCGACTTCGCCGAGGTCGGCCGCCTCACCGACACCGGCCACCTCATCCTGAAGATGGGCGGCAAGGTCGTGGCCGATCTCCCGGTCCAGCCGCTGGTCGACAAGGCCCCGGTCTATGAGCGCCCCTGGACGCCGACGCCCGCGCGCCCCGACCTCGACGCGGCGTCCCTGCCCACGTCCAAGAACCCGCTCGCCGACCTCGACAAGCTGATCGGCTGCCCCGACCTCGCCAGCAAGCGCTGGGTCTGGGAGCAATACGACCACCTGATCATGGGCCGCACGGTCCAGCGCCCGGGCGGCGACGCCGCCGTGGTGCGCCTCCCCGACTCCCAGCGCGCGCTCGCCATCACCACCGACTGCACGCCGCGCTACTGCCTCGCGGACCCGAAGCGCGGCGGCGCCCAGGCTGTGGCCGAGAGCTGGCGCAACCTCACGGCCGTCGGCGCCAAGCCGCTCGCCCTCACCGACAACATGAACTTCGGCAACCCCGAGCGTCCCGAGATCATGGGCCAGTTCGCCGGCTGCATCGAGGGCATGCGCGAGGCCTGCCTGGCGCTCGACTACCCCGTCATCTCCGGCAACGTCTCGCTCTACAACGAGACCAACGGCAAGGGCATCCTGCCCACCCCCGTCATCGGCGGCGTCGGCCTGATCGAGGATGTGGAGAAGACCGCCTCCCTCGCCTTCAAGTCCACCGGCGAGACCATCATCCTCATCGGCGAGACCGCAGGCCACCTCGGCAGCTCCCTCTACCTGCGCGAGATCCAGGGACGCGAGGACGGTCCGCCCCCGCCCGTCGACCTGCAGGCCGAGCGTCGGAACGGCGATCTCGTGCGCAAGCTCATCGGCCGCGGCTGGCTCACTGCCTGCCACGACCTCTCCGACGGCGGCCTGCTGGTGGCGCTCGCGGAGATGGCCATGGCCGGCAACATCGGCGCCGGCATCAACCCGACGCTCCAGGTCGAGATCCCCTTCCACGCCTGGCTCTTCGGCGAGGACCAGGGGCGCTATCTCGTCACGGCCGGCCGCTCCTTCGTCGAGCCGCTGCTGCAGGAAGCCAGGAACGCGAAGGTGCCTGCCCAGGTCATCGGCCAGACCGGGGGCGCCGCGTTGACTCTCCCCGAAGTCGGGGCCATATCGGTGGCACGGCTGCGGGAAGCCAACGAGCGCTGGCTGCCGGCTTACATGGGCGCGGCCTAGGTCGGGAGTAGCGAACGATGGCGATGGATGCGGGCGAGATCGAGCGGCTCATCAAGGAGGCGCTGCCGGGCGCCATCGTCGTGATCGAGGACCTGCGCGGCGACGGCGACCACTATGCCGCCCATGTCACCGCCAAGCAGTTCGCGGGCATGACTCGCATCCAGCAGCATCAGTTGGTTTACCAGGCGCTGCGCGGGAGGATGGGCGACCAGCTGCACGCCCTCGCCCTGCAGACGGCGGTGCCGAAATAGAAAGGAACGAGCGTATGGACAACCCGGTCGTCAATCGCATCAAGCAGGACATCGCCGAGAACGACGTCGTGCTCTACATGAAGGGCACGCCCGTATTCCCGCAGTGCGGCTTCTCGGCCGCGGTCGTGCAGGTGCTGAGCCAGCTCGGCGTGAAGTTCAAGGGCATCGACATCCTCACCGACCCCGCGCTGCGCCAGGGCATCAAGGACTTCAGCAACTGGCCGACCATTCCCCAGCTCTACATCAAGGGCGAGTTCGTCGGCGGCTGCGACATCGTTCGGGAGATGGCGGGTTCGGGCGAGCTGCGCGACCTGCTGCACAGCAAGGGCATCTACACCAAGGCGGCCTGACCGCCGGCCGTCGCTGACGGAGCCGCCCGCCCGTCCGCCGCCAGCCGCGCCCGCCTGTGACGCCGCTCACAGCGGCCGCGGCCCCGATTGTGGCAAGGATCGAGCCATGGGCAAACGCACGATCGAACGCAACAGCTGCTTCGGCCCGGCCGAGCTGGGCTATGCGGCCGTCGGCGCCGGCAGCCATTGGTTTGCGAAGTGGTATCCGTCCTCGCCGCCGCGGCGCGGCTACAAGATCCACGTCTCCGTCCACGCCGGCGACGCCGAGATCGCCGCCCGCTCCGTGCTGCCCAAGCTGCGGCAGCACCAGATCCCGCATAAGGTCGTGCGTGACCTCCCGCGCTACCTGGAGCAGCTGGCCGGTGAGCAGCGCGGCAAGTTCATCACCCTCTACCTGCCCGAACGCACACCGCCGCGCGAGCTCGTCGCCTCCCTCGATTCGGATTTCGTGTGGCTCGCCCTGCGTCCGGGGCCGGCGCCGACCGCGCCTGTCCCCAACACCGCGGTCCGCGCGCCCGAGGAGAGGCTCGGCGAAACCGGCTTCCTCTTCGGCCGTCCGTACGACGAAGCCGACCGCGAGGGCTAGAGCCTCAATCCCACGCGAACGCATCCATGGCGAGGCTGCCGTGGGCGAAGCTGCGGTGGAGCGGCCGGCCCGCCGCTCCTCCTCCGGCGCCCAGGGCCACGAACAGCGGCAGCAGGTGCTCGTCGCGCGGATGGGCCTGCCGTCCGTCCGGACGGTCCTGGCGATAGGACAGCAAGGCCTTCTCGTCGCCGGCCGCAATGCGATCGGCCAGCCACGCCTCGAATGACAGCGCCCATGGCGCCGGCTTCTCCCGATCGACATGGAATTGCCGCAGATTGTGCACGGCGCCGCCGCTCGCCAGGACCAGCACACCCTCGCGCCGCAGCGCCTGCAGCGCGCGTCCGACCTTCGCGTGATGGGCGGGATCGAGATGGGCCTGGATCGACAGCTGCGTCACCGGCACATCCGCCTTCGGATAGGCCAGCAGCAGCGGGTTCCAGGCGCCGTGGTCGAGGCCGCGGCCGGCATCGACGTCGGCGTCGATGCCCGCATCCTGCAGCAGATCGACGACGCGGCGGGCGAGCCCGGGCGCGCCCGGCGCCGGATAGTGCAGGCGGTAGAGTTCATCCGGAAAGCCGTAGAAATCGTGGATCGTCTCCGGCGCCGTCGCGGTGCTGACCGTCGGCCGCTCGGTCTCCCAGTGCGCGGAGACGCAGAGAATGGCCTTGGGCCGCTCGAGCGTGCCGCCGAGTCCGGCGATGAACTGGCGCGCGGGTATGTCCTCGAACACCAGCATGGGCGAGCCGTGGGAAATGAACAAGGCCGGCAGGTGTGAGGTCATGTGAGACGAACCCTTCCACTCACCCAATGGGTAAGCGCTCCGATCGGCCAATTGAAGTAGGTACTTTGCCGTAACCCGGTGTGCACGCGGAAACGACGAAGGCCGGCGCGAGGGCCGGCCTTCTCGGAATCCCAGGACACCAGGAGCGCCTAGCTCGAGTAGTACTCGACGACGCGCTGTGGCTCCATCTGCACAGGATAGGGCACGTCGGCCAGCTGCGGCGCTCGCAGGAAGGTCGCCCTCATGGCCTTGTGATCGACGTTGAGATAGTCGGGCACGTCGCGCTCGCCCGAGGCGGTCGCCTCCAGCACCACCGCCATCTCGCGCGACTTCTCCTTGAGCTCGATCACGTCGTTGTCCTTCACCCGGTAGGACGAGATGGTCACGCGGCGGCCATTGACCTTGACGTGACCGTGATTGACGAGCTGACGCGCGGCGAAGATCGTCGGCGCGAACTTGGCCCGATAGACGATGGCGTCGACCCGGCGCTCCAACAGCGCCACCAGATGCTCGCCGGTGTCGCCCTTGCGACGCGCGGCCTCGGCGAAGATGCGGCGGAACTGGCGCTCGCCGATGTTCCCGTAGTAGCCCTTGAGCTTCTGCTTGGCGAGCAGCTGCAGGCCGTATTCGGATGGCTTTTTGCGCCGCTGGCCGTGCTGGCCGGGGCCGTATTCGCGCTTGTTGATCGGGCTCTTGGCGCGCCCCCACAGATTGACGTTGAGGCGGCGATCGATCTTGTACTTCGACTCCTGTCTCTTCGACATGTCGGATCCTTCAATTATTTCAATGTTTTGTCCCGATAGTTCCCAACCGACCGGTAAGGACGGGGCAACGGCCCACGGCCGTCACCCGCTTTCTCGGGAATGAGGCTGCGGCTTCTACAGGGCCGGACGTGGCCCGTCAATGGTTTAGGGCTTGCGCGCGTCCACCGTTCGGGATTGGAATTCGCACGTTAACCATCGTTGGGGGACATCGCATGGCCAGGAAGTCGAAGACCAAGACGGCCAGGAAGACTGCCGGGCGGAAGCCGGCTCGCCCCCCAGTGCGGAAGGCCGCCAAGAAGGTCGCGAGGCCAAAGGCCAAGAAGGCCGCTGCCCGGCCGGCAGCAGCGGCCGCGTTGCAATCGGTGACGCCCTATCTGGTGGTGAGCAGCGGCGCGCACGCCATAGAGTTCTACAAGAAGGCCTTCGACGCAGTGGAGGTCTATCGCATGCCGGCACCGGACGGCACGCGCCTGCTGCACGCCACGCTCAACATCCGCGGATCGGATGTCATGCTTTCAGACGAATTTCCCGAGTATGGCGGCAACCGCGGGCCCGATGTCATCGGCAGCACGACCGTGACGATCCATCTGTGGGTGCCGAATGCGGACCGGGCGTTCGCGCAGGCGATCGCGGCCGGCGCCACCGTGATCATGCCGCTGGCCGACATGTTCTGGGGCGACCGTTATGGCAAGTTGCGCGACCCGTTCGGCCATGAATGGAGCATCGCGCATCACATTCGCGACGTGCCGCCCGCCGAGATAGCCGAAGCAGCAAGGAACATGTTCCCAGGGTGAGGTTGCCGCCGCCTTTGGACCGGACGGGGCTCCGGTGAACGTCAGGGGCGGGCCTAAGACGGCAGCGACGAGCGGACGATTCCGCGACGACAACCGTCATGACTTCGAATTCCATTGCCGCATGCTCGTACTCTGCCCGAGCTGCGGCGCCTGTGCGGTATCGGAACCGCTCGCGCCAAGCGCAAAGCCGTCCGGCCCTCGGCGCCTCGTCTGCAGGTCATGCGGACTGATGCGGCAATGGCACCGGGCGCACGCGACGCCGCGGCGCCTTCCGATCGCACGGGACCCCTACTTTCGTCTGCCTATTGGCTTGCCGCGCGCTGCCGCCATAGCGTGGTGTACGCCATGAACGAAGAACAGGTGGCCCATCTCGAGTCA
The DNA here is from genome assembly GCA_035518775.1 of Candidatus Acidiferrum sp. Lineage (GTDB taxonomy): Bacteria > Pseudomonadota > Alphaproteobacteria > Dongiales > Dongiaceae > JBGPEQ01. Next base: position 3,727 of record DATIXH010000304.1, on the reverse strand, counting down.
TTCATCGCAGCCGGCCTGCGCGAACGCAATCGCGGCGCCCATGGTTGGGCCAACAGCAGCTACATCTCACGCCTGCCGGGAGCAGCTCTATCTCCTGAGCGACCGTGGCGCGGAGATGTTCCCGCGGCGCTACTCGTGGTTCGCGGAACTGCTGATCGAGGCCATGATGGCCGACGCCGGCCGCGAGGCCGTCGGCGACAAGCTCGACGAGATGGGGCGCGCCGTCGGCCGCCAGCTGCTCAGCACCCGGGCCGCGACGCCTGACCGCACGGCGGGCTTGGCTGCTATCATGAAGGAACTCGGCTACGCCGCCGAAGTGGCTCCGTCCGCGGACGACACGATCCAGGCCAACAACTGCGTCTTCCACCATCTGGCCGCAAAGTCCCCGGAGGTCTGCCGGTTCGATCTCGGCCTGATCGGAGCCTTCACGGATGCCGCCGTTGACCACCAGGAGTGCATGGTGCGCGGCGGCCGCATGTGCCGCTTCAAGCTGACGCCGAGGGCGCGGCCGCGCCGGCGATAGGACCGAATGCCATCCGACCTGTGATTGCCGGTGGCCGCCGGCAATGTGACACGATAAGCTGGCGACCGAGCGGCAGGTGCAACTGCCCCCGGCTTCGATGCGTGTGGCCAACCGAACGATGTTCAAGTCGCTGATCATCGTCGACGATGTCTACGATGAGCCCGAACGGATGCGAGACGCGGCGCTCAGGCTGCGCTACCCGACCCCTCCGGCGGCGGCCAACTATGCCGGGCGAAATTCCTCGGAAAAGATGCTGTTGCCGGATACCGACAGGATGCTGTCATGGGTTGCCGGCGAACCGCTGGTCGGCGCGGCCGAGCGCGCCCATGGCGCGCTGCGGCTGACGCTCGCCGGGGACGCCGGACGCTACCGCGTGCATGTCGACGTCGGCGTGGATTGGTCGGGCGTGCTGTATCTCAGTCACCCCGAGCAATGCCGCGGCGGCACGTCCTTCTTCCGGCATCGCGCCACCGGCACCGACCATGCGCCGACGACTCCTGCCGATCTCGCCCGCTGCAAGGCGAAGACGGCGCAGGAGGCACTCGATCGCATCCTCGGCACCGACTCGAACGACGCCGCGCGCTGGGAGCCGACGGTGACCGTGCCCATGCAGTTCAACCGGCTCGTGCTGTTCCGGCCCCTGTTGTGGCACAGCGCCGGCGACGGGTTCGGCGATTCCCTGGAGAACGGACGTCTCGTGCAGCTCTTCTTCCTGCGCGCCGCTCCCGGGGCCGACGCGGGCAGGGCCTAGGGTCGCCGCCTGTGGCGCACGCGCTCGTGCGCCAGTTCCTTGATGATGCCGTGGAGCGTGCGGATCTCCTGCTCGGTGAGGTCCGCACGCTGGAACATGTTGCGGATGTTGCGGATCATCACCGGGCGCTTGTCCGCATGGCGCAGGAAGCCGCAGTCGTCGAGCTCCTTCTCGAGATGGGCGAAGAAGTTGAGCAACTCGGCCTTGGTCGCCGGGCGCGTTTCGTTCGTCACGAGCTCGCGCGCCGGCGCATCGACGCCGGCCTGGTACCACTCGTAGCCGACGATGAGGACCGCCTGCGCCAGATTGAGCGAGGAATAGGCCGGGTTGAGCGGCACCTGCAGAGTGGTATCTGCGAGCGGGATATCGTCGTTCACGAGGCCGGTGCGCTCGGGCCCGAAGAGCACGCCGACCTTCTCGCCGCGCCCCGTGGCCGCCCGCATTTCGAGCGCGCCCTGGCGTGGCGTCACGACCGGCTTGATCATGCCGCGGTGCCGGGCAGTCGTGGCGTAGACGCGATGGAGGTCGGCAATCGCCGCGGCGGTGCTGTCGAACAGGCGGGCGTTCTCGATCACCGCGTCGGCGCCGGAGGCGGCGGCGACCGCCTTGGGGTTTGGCCAGCCGTCGCGCGGCCGCACCAGACGCAGGTCGCCGAGTCCGCAATTCATCATCGCGCGCGCCGCGGCGCCGATGTTCTCGCCCAGCTGCGGCTCGACAAGGATCACGGCGGGGCTGGAGAGCTGCCCCGCCTCGTTCTCTTTCCGGTTGGTTCCGGCCACGCTCTGCCGGACGTCGTCAGCGCTGCGCGGGCGCCGCCGTCGTCGCGCCCTCGCGGAACAGCTTGTAGGTGATGCTGTCATGCAGCGCGTTGAACGAGGCGTCGATGATGTTGGCGGAGACGCCGATCGTGCTCCAGCGCTCGCCGTGGCCGTTGGCGCTCTCGATCATCACGCGCGTCACCGCGCCGGTGCCGGCGTTGGGCGTGAGGATGCGGACCTTGTAGTCGACGAGCCGCATGTCGGCGAGCTGCGGATAGACCGCGAGCAGGGCCTTGCGCAGCGCCGAATCGAGCGCATTCACCGGTCCGTTGCCGACGGCGACGGTCATCTGCTTTTCGCCGCCGACCTCCAGCGTGATCGTGGCTTCCGACTCCGTGACCAGCTCGCCGCGCGCGTTCCAGCGGCGATCGTCGGTGACGCGGAAGCGGAGGATGCGGAAATAGTCGGGCACGCCGCCGAGCGCGCGGCGTGCCAGCAGCTCGAAGCTGGCCTCGGCGCCGTCATAGGCATAGCCGTCATACTCGCGCGACTTCACGGTCTCCACGAGCGCCGCCACCTTGGGGTCGTCGGCCTCGACTTCGAGACCGATATCGCGGAAGCGGGCCAGGATATTGGCGCGGCCGGACTGATCCGAGACGACGATGTGCCGCCGATTTCCGACCAGCGTCGGCTCGACATGCTCGTAGGTACGCGGATCCTTCTCGACGGCCGAGACGTGCAGGCCCCCCTTGTGCGCGAACGCGGATTCGCCGACATAGGCGGCGTTGCGCAGGGGCGCCCGATTGAGCCGCTCGTCCAACAGGCGCGAGACATGGGTGAGCTGGCGCAGACCGTTCTCGCTGATACCGACCTTGAAATCGGTCTTCAGCATCAGGGTCGGAATCAGCGAGACCAGGTTGGCGTTGCCGCAGCGCTCGCCCAGGCCGTTGAGCGTGCCCTGGATCTGGCGGGCGCCGGCGCGGATGGCCGCCAGGCTGTTGGCGACGGCATTCTCGGTGTCGTTGTGGCAGTGGATCGCGACGTGGCTGCCCGGGATCTTCGCGCAGACAGCGCCGACCATGCGCTCGACCTCGTCGGGCAGCGCGCCGCCGTTGGTGTCGCACAGCACGACCCAGCGCGCGCCGGCGTCGTAGGCGGCGGCGACGCACTCCATGGCGTAGGCCGGGTTGGCCTTGTAGCCGTCGAAGAAGTGCTCGGCATCGAACATCGTCTCGCGCCCCTTGGCCTGGGCGAGCGCGACGCTCTCGCCGATCATGGCCACGTTCTCGGCGCGGCTGATGCCGAGCGCGACGTCGACGTGGAAGTCCCAGCTCTTGCCGACCATGCAGACGGCGGGGGCCTTGGCGTTGAGCAGCGCGGCCAGGCCGGGGTCGTTGGCGGCGCTGCGGCCGGGGCGGCGGGTCATGCCGAAGGCGACGAAGGTCGCCCGCTTGAAGCTAGGCGGCGTAGCGAAGAAGGCGTCGTCGGTCGGGTTGGCGCCGGGCCAGCCGCCCTCGATGTAGTCGACGCCGAGCTGGTCGAGCGCCAGCGCGATCGCCTGCTTGTCGGGCACGCCGAAATCGACGCCCTGGGTCTGGGCGCCGTCCCGCAGCGTGCTGTCGAAGAGGTAGATGCGCTTGTCGTCCATGGCAGGGTTTGTGGACCGTGGGCGGCGGGGGCGTCAACCGGCGCGGC
>DATIXH010000303.1:0-14532 GCA_035518775.1 Candidatus Acidiferrum sp. | reverse complement strand
TCCGCCCCTTCGTGCGCCGCCTGATGACGCAGATGGAGGAGGACCTCGGCACGAAGCTCGAATGGGTCGCGGTCGATCACTACAACACCGGCCATCCGCACAGCCATATCATCCTCCGCGGCAAGGATGACCGTGGCCAGGATCTGGTCATTGCCCGCGAGTACATCACCAAGGGGCTGCGCGAGCGCGCCGCCGAACTGGTCACGCTGGACCTCGGGCCGCGCTCCGATCTGGAGATCGAGAACCGCCTGCGCAACGAAGTCGAACAGGAACGGCTCACCAGCATCGACCGGCGCCTGCTACGCGACCGGAATGGGGGAGGGCTGGTCTGGTCGATGGACAGGGACGCCTTCCAGCAGACTCTGCGGGCCGGCCGCCTGCAGAAGCTGAAACATCTGGGACTGGCTGAGGAGGTGCGGCCGGGCGAGTGGCGCTTGGCCGGCGACCTCGAGGAGACGCTCAAGCGTATGGGCGAGCGCGGCGACATCATCAGGACGATGCATCGCGAGATGATCTCGAAGGGTGTGGTGCGCGCCGCCACCGATTGCGTGATCTTCGATCCGGCCTCGAAGGACTGCCGCCCGATTATCGGCCGCGTGGCTGCACGAGGCCTATCAGACGAGATCAACGACCGCCACTACGTGATCATCGACGCGCTCGACGGCCGCACCCACTACGTCGACATCGGCAAGGGGGACGGGACCGAACCCACGCCTGAAGGCGCCATCGTGGGTATCGATCCTAAGCACCCCGAGCCCCGGCGGGTTGATCGCACGGTCTCTGAAATCGCGGCTGCCAACGGCGGGCGGTACGACGTCGATATTCACCTGCGTCATGACCCGTCCGCCAGCGCCGGCTTTGCCGAAGCCCATGTGCGCCGGCTGGAAGCAATCCGGCGCGTTACCGGCGGTGTCCAGCGCGAGCCCGATGGAACCTGGGTAATCGCCCCCGACCATCTGGAGCGGGCGGCGGCGTTCGAGCGACGCCAGGCACAAGCCTCGCCCGTGATAGTGCAAAAGCTGTCGTCATTGCCGCTGGAGAGGCAGGTCGGCGCCGAGGGTGCGACCTGGCTCGACCGCGAGCTTGTCGCGGAGACTCCGGAACCGATACGCGACGAGGGCTTCGGGCGCGAAGTGCGCGCAGCGCAGGTCCGGCGGCTGCGATGGCTGATCGCACAGGATCTCGCCCGCGAGGAACAGGACCGGATCGTCTATCGCGCCAACCTGCTCGGCATCCTGCGCAGGCGTGAGCTTGCGCGCGTCGCCGGTCAGCTCTCGGGCGATCTGGCGCTGAGCTATGTCGAGACGAAGTCGGGGGAGACGGTCGAAGGCGTCTATCGCCGGCACGTCGATCTCGCCAGTGGCCGCTTTGCTGTCATCGAGAAAGCTCGGGAGTTCACGCTGGTGCCGTGGCGCCCCGTATTGGAGCGCCATCTCGGGAAACAGGTCGCCGGCGCGGTACGCGGCGACAGCATCTCCTGGAGCATCGGGCGGGAGCGAGGCCCGTCGATCACATAGGGTCGCTGCCTCTCTACATCTACGACGCCTGCTACGTAGAGCCGTCGGGTGGACATCGCCGGCATCACGGTTCACCCGGGCGAGCGGTGGATGCAGCAGATCGCCCAGAACGTGGGGAGCGCATGGCTGAGACATCCGCGGAAAATGACGTGTCCGCGACGACCGTGACGAGAATGTAGTCAAAATGCAGACAACCTGACTAAACTCCGCCAGGGATAAGCAGGCTTTTGGCAGGCACACAATGACGATCCGCACGATTTGGTCGCATGAAGAAATCCTCGGAGCCGAGGGTCTTACCCGCCGCAGCGTTCTTCGGACGGCGGCCGCCGGCGCCGCTGCCGGGTTCGCTGCGCCGTTCATGCCGATGCGCAGCGCCCGCGCCGAGATCGGCGGCGAGCTGCAGATCATGGCGTGGGAGGGGTTCCAACTCGATGCCGAGGGCAAGGAATGGCGCGAGAAGCATGGCGTTACTGTCGATGTAGTGGCGATCGGCAACCAGGACGACGTGCAGGCCAAGTTCGTCGCCGGCAATCCACCGCCGATTGACCTCGCCGAATACAATCAGGGCTACGACAAGCTGTACATCGAGGATCTGAAGATCATCTCCCCGCTCGATGAGTCGAAGATCCCCAACTACAACGCCGAGGACATCTTCCCGGGCTTCTACAAGCGGCCGACCTGGTACAAGGGCGGCAAGCTGTGGGGCGTGCCGTGGACATGGGGCCTTAATTCGCTGATCTACAATCCGGCGGCGATGGCCGCGCCGACCTCCTACACAGATCTCCTCAAGCCCGAGCTCAAGGGCAAGATCGCCCTGGTCGACGACACCACTGCGACCTGGCCGGCGGCCGTGCGGATCGCCGGCCTGATCGACAAGTTCCCCAACCTGACGAAGGAGGAGATGCAGAAGGTCTTCGACAATCTAAAGACCTATCGGGATCATGCCCGCGTCATCGCCCTGACCTACGGCGACCTGATCTCGCTGATGGTCTCCGGCGAGGTGGTGGCGCTGTTCTGCGGCTGGTCGGGAATTCCCGTCGAGACCGGCAAGCAGGGCGTCGTCACTCGGTATGCAATTCCCACCGAAGGGGCGGTGATGTGGTGCGACGCCTGGTTTACGCCGATCTCCGTCGACAATTCCGATACGGCGCACGACTTCATCAATCTCGCGGTCGATCCCGCGGTGCAGGCGCAGACGGCCAAGGCCGTCACGGCGGGCGCCGTCAACCGCAAGGCGCTCGACCACATGGACGATGCCACCAAGGCGCTCTTCGACTACGGCAACCTCGACGCCGTGTTCAAGGCGGCCCCGCTCTACGGCATACCGCCACGGGAGTCGGATACCTACGCGACCTACAGTGATTGGGTCGACGCCTGGAACGAGTTCAAGGTCGGCTGATCTTCGGTTATCGTCGGAGGTGCTTCGCCTTACAAGGAGCGCCCCGACGATGACCGGATCGAGGCTCGGCCGCTTGCAGACACGTGGACCGGCGGCATGAACCGGAAGCACGCCGCCGGCCGCTGGCTGGCGTCTCCGCTCGCCCTCTTCATGCTGCTCTTCTTCGTCGTGCCGACGCTGTTGCTGTTCGTCTACAGCTTTTGGCGCGCACACACCTTCCAGCTCGAGGTGGACCTGACGCTCACGAACTACCTCAAGGCGCTGACCACGGCGATCTTCTATTCCGTCACTTGGACGGGCCTAAAGATCGGCTTCATCACTGCGACGATATCGACGGCCGTCAGCTATCCGGTCGCCTACTACTTGGTGTTCCGGACCCGCGGCAACATCGTGCTCTATCTCGTGCTTGTTTCCTGGTTCATGAGCTATCTGGTGCGCGTCTTCGCCTGGCGCACCATCCTGGGCTCGAACGGCATCGTGAATTCGGGATTGCAGGCTCTCGGGTTGATCGACGAGCCGCTGTCGTTCCTGCTGTTCAGTCCCTTTGCCGTCGTCGTCACCCTCGTGCACATCTTGCTGCCCTTCACGCTCTTGCTGCTGGTGTCGGCGCTGCGCGACGTCAAGGTCGAATATCTGGAGGCGGCCCGCGATCTCGGCGCCGGCCTGGGCGCCACCTTCTTCCGTGTGCTTCTGCCCCTGACGCTGAACGGCGTCATCGGGGCGTTCATGTTCACCTTCGTCCTTGCCGCAGGCGACTATGTGACGCCGCAGTTGGTCGGCGGTCGTCAGGGCATCACCACCGGCGTCCTCGTCGCCAACCAGTTCAAGCTCACCGGCAACTGGCCTTACGGCGCGTCGATGGCCTTCCTCCTGCTGGCGCTTTTCCTCTTCGTCTATTTCCTGGTCATTCAGCTGACGAAGGTCGCGCGGCTGGCGCCGGGCTCGCGGTTCCACGATGCAGCGTGAGCCAATGCAGTGGGCGCGATCGGGGGCGGCGTCATGCTCCTGAGGCTGTATGTGTGGGCTTATCTTGCCTTTCTCATGGGGCCGGTCGCGCTTATCGTTCTGTTCAGCTTTCATAGTTCGCAGGCCCTGAACTTTCCATTCGCCGGGTTCAGCCTGCGCTGGTATGTCGAGCTCGTCACCAATGGTCAGGTGCTCGAGGCGGTGAAGAACAGCGCCATCGTCGCCCTCGGCACGGCTGTGACCACGGGCATCCTGGGCTCGATGGCCGCGCTCGCCTTCCCGCGGCTCAGCCCGCGGGCCAAGGCCCTGCTAAGCTGGACGACCTTCGCGCCGATCGCACTCCCGGGATTGTTCGTCGGCATCTCCCTGTTGGCGCTCTTTGCACTGGCGAAGGTGCAGCTGTCGCTCGCCACTGTGACGATCGCGCATGTCGTCATAACGCTGCCGTTCTTTGTTGTCGCCGCCCGCTCGCGCGTCGAGTTGTTCGACCTTACCCTGGAGGAGGCGGCTCGCGACCTCGGCGCCACCCCGTTGCAGACTTTTCGATTGGTTACGCTGCCGATCATCGCGCCCACGCTAATCGGGGCGACCATCATGTCGTTCGCCCTGTCGTTCGACGAATTCGTCGTCACCTCATTCGTCATCGGCACCGAGTCGACGCTGCCGATGTTGATCTGGTCGATGATGCGGCGGACCGTGACGCCGCTCATCAATGCCGTGTCGACCCTTGCCCTCGCGCTATCGGTGCTTCTGCTTGCCCTCGCGGGGCTGTTCTTCTGGATTCAGCAGCGGCGCAGCCGGCAGGCGCGGTTGTCGGAGGTCGGCGGTGGCTGAGCTGGGACAGAAGGTCGTCATCCGTCTAGACCAGATAAGCAAGTCGTTCGGCCCGGTGCGTGCCGTCGACACCATCTCGCTCGAAGTCTTCGACGGCGAGATTCTAACGCTCCTGGGACCCAGCGGCTGCGGCAAGACCACGCTGATGCGGCTCATCGCCGGTTTCGAGCAGCCGACGGCGGGCCGCGTGCTGATCGGCGGCCAGGACGTGACGCTGGCGCCACCCGAGCGGCGGCCCGTCAATCTGGTGTTTCAGCGCTACGCGTTGTTTCCGCATCTCGACGTGTTCGACAACATCGCCTTTGGCCTGCGGCTCCGGAAGATCGGCAAGGACGAGATCCGCGACCGCGTAAATCAGATGCTACGCATCGTGCAGCTGCCCGATTTCAGCAACCGCTGGACCCACCAGCTGAGTGGCGGGCAGGCGCAGCGCGTCGCGCTCGCCCGCGCGCTCGTCAACAAGCCGGCCGTCTTGCTGTTGGATGAACCACTCGCCGCGCTCGACCTCAAAATTCGACAGCAGATGCTGGTCGAGCTGAAGCGCATTCATGCCGAGACCGGCACGACCTTCATTTTCGTCACGCATGACCAGGACGAGGCGATGATCCTCTCCGACCGCATCGTCCTCATGCATCAGGGCCACGTCGTGCAGATCGATGCGCCGGAGCGGATGTATACTCGGCCGACGAGCCTGTTCTGCGCCCAGTTCCTCGGCGACACCAATCTGCTGCCGGCGCGAGTCGTCGCGGTCGGCGGCGCCGTGGCGCGTTGCGACATCGGATTCGGCGTCACCGAGGTGCCGGCAGATGGGCTGGCGATGGGAGATCAGGTCACGCTGTCGGTGCGGCCGGAGACGATCGTTCTCAGTCCCGATGATGGCGCAGCCGGCGGCGGCGTGCTGCGCGGCGAAGTCGCAGACCTCGCCTTCATCGGCAACCGCGTCGTCTATTGGATCACGCTCGGCAACGAGCGGATGCTGAGGTGCCAGGAGCCGCGAACGGTCGCCGGTCTCCGGTTCCACAGCGGAACGCCGGTGTGCGTGAGTTGGCCGAAGGAAGCAAATGTGGTGCTGCGGGAATGAGCGCGATGGGAACGGCCCAGAAGGAGTACGACCACATCATCGTCGGCGGCGGATCCGCTGGTTGCGTCCTGGCCGCGCGCCTGTCGGAAGACCCGAGCATAAGCGTGCTTCTGCTGGAGGCGGGCTGGGCGAGCGGAGGCTGACACGACAGCTGGAAGATTCGAATGCCGGCCGCCTTCAACACGGTCTGGCGAAATGCCCTCTACGACTGGTGCTACGAGGGTGAGCCGGGGTCAACGCTCAACAATCGCCGCATCCTGCAGCCACGCGGCAAGGTGCTCGGCGGCTCATTGAGCATCAATGGCATGTGCTTCATCCAATGCGGCCGCAAGCTGCATGCGTCCTACAGCGGCAACCTCGGCCGCTACAACTGCTACGGGCGCCCGCACCAACCATGGCACGGCACGATGCAGCGGCCTGAGCATCGATGCCGCCATCAGCACGGAGGTACTGCACGTCTTGAAGCCGCTTGGCATCGATGCCGCAGTCAAGGCGATCGAGACTCAGACGAGCGAGACGTCAGCCGCACAAAGGCAGCTCGAGCTGTCTCTTCAGCAAGCACGCTACGAGGCTGCACATGCCCGTCGGCAGTACGACGCCGTCGATCCGGCCAATCGCCTGGTGGCCGCCGAGCTGGAGCGCCGCTGGAACGAGGCCTTGCAGGCTGTGCACAGCATAGAAGGCGGGATCGCTGCCATCGTCACGAGCCAGCCTCCCGCGCTTGGCGAGCGGGAGCGACAGCAGCTGATGCAACTCGGCGCCGATCTCGAGCTGGCCTGGTCGCATCCGGCCGCCGCCGCGACACGCAAGTGGGTCCTGCGCGCCTCGCTCAACGAGATTGTCGTCCGCAAGGAAGGCGCGATCATTCACGCGGTCCTGCACTGGCAAGGCGGAGACCACACTGCACTTCAGGTCAAGCAGCGACTGAATGCAGGCGGCCGGCACCATTGGCCTCCCGAGGATACGCTACCGCTCCGGCACGAGCTGGCCCGGTTAATGCCGGATCGGCAGACCGCACCGCTGCTTAATCGCTGGCAAGCCGGCTAGGCTACTGCAACGGATGGACGCAAGAGCGCGTGCACGGCTTTTGCAAGCACCACGGGATTGCAGTTTACCGCAACGGCCAACGGGCTGAGCGCAGCGAGATCACGCTCGACGCCGCGGCTGAGATCATTGGCCTCTGTAAGATGACGGCGCTGCGCATGATCCGTCGCGGCGATATCAAGGCACAGGCGGCACCAGCCAAACTGCGCCCGTGGCGGTCCTTTGACGGATGTAACTGGCTGTTCGAAAGCAGCCCTGGACCGAACAGACGCTTTGATTCAAGGCTAAAATTTATAGCTGTTCTTGCTACGCCGATGTAGAGTCACTTAGTGACCAAGACGGCTGCCGAACCAGTCGCGTCGATGCCTCTCATTCTTCGCGTCATCGAGAACCTTTGGGAGGACCGCGAGGTGCGGCTCATGAGCTGCCGGCCCGACGGCGGTCTGGCGGCGGTGCTGGTTGTTACGCCGGTTCACGACCCTCCCCCAGCTGCTGTCGTAAAACGGCTGGAGCAGGAATACGCCCTGCGCGCCGAACTCGGCTCAGCCTGGGCGACGCGGCCGCTGGAGCTAAGGCACGAAGGCGGGCGGATGCTGCTGGTGCTCGAGCATCCGGGTGGTCAGACGCTCGATCGGATGATCGGCTTTCCTTTCGAGATTGGACGCTTCTTGCGCCTCGCCATCCACATGGCGGCCGCCCTTGGCGAGGTCCACCGGCGGGGCCTCGTCCATAAGGATATCAAGCCGGCCCATGTTCTGGTCGATACCGCCGATCAGGTCAGGCTGACCGGCTTCGGTCTGGCCTCGCGCCTGCCGCGCGAGCGTCAGGCGCCAACACCTCCTGAGGTGATTGCTGGCACGCTCGCCTATATGGCGCCCGAGCAGACCGGCCGGATGAACCGGTCGATCGATACCCGTAGCGATCTATACGCGCTGGGCGTCACCTTCTACGAAATGCTCACCGGCGCGCTACCCTACACGGCCGCCGATCCGATGGAGTGGGTCCACTGCCATATCGCGCGTCAGCCGGTCCCGATTGGCGAGCGCGCCGCGGTCCCCGGACCGATATCGGCCCTCGTGATGAAGCTGCTCGCGAAGAACGCCGAGGACCGCTACCAGACCGCCGCGGGAGTCGAGGCTGATCTGCGGCGGTGCCTGGCAGCATGGGACTCGCAGGGGAGCATCACCCCGTTCCCGCTGGGCGCGCACGATATATCGGACCGGCTGTTGATCCCGGAGAAGCTTTACGGCCGGGAGCGCGAGATCGACGCCTTGCTCGCGGCCTTCGACCGGGTCGTGGCCGATGGCGCAGCGGAATTCGTGCTCGTCTCCGGCTATTCCGGCATTGGCAAGTCCTCTGTCGTGAACGAACTGCATACGGTGCTGGTGCCGCCCCGCGGCCTCTTCGCATCCGGCAAGTTCGACCAATACAAGCGCGACATTCCCTACACGACCCTGGCCCAGGCGTTTCAGAGCCTTGTGCGCCTCCTTCTGGTCCAAAGCGAGGCGGAGCTTGGCAGATGGCGGGAGGATTTGGCCGCGGCCCTGGGCCCGAACGGCCAGTTGATCGTCAACCTCATCCCTGAACTCGAACTCGTGATCGGGAAACAACAGCCGATCCCGGACCTGCCGCCGCAGGATGCACAGAACCGCTTCCAGATGGTTTTCCGGCGCTTCCTCGGCGTCTTCGCGCGACAGGAACACCCGCTCGCGCTATTTCTCGATGATTTGCAATGGCTGGATACCGCGACGCTCGACCTCCTCGAGCATTTGGCGACGCACACCGAGGTGCGGCATTTGTTGCTGGTTGGCGCCTACCGGGACAACGAGGTCGGCCCCGCACACCCGCTAACGCGGACGCTAGAGGCGATTTGCAAGGCCGATGCGCGGGTGCAGAAGATCGCGCTGGCGCCCCTCGGGCTTGACGATATCGGCCGGCTCGCTGCCGATGCCCTGCATTGCGCGCCGGAGCGGGCAAAGCCCCTGGCGCAGTTGGTGCACGAGAAGACCGGCGGCAATCCATTCTTCGCGATCCAGTTTGTTACCGCGCTGGCCGAGGAGGGGCTGCTCGCGTTCGACCCGGTCGCGCGTGTCTGGCAATGGGACATCGATCGCATCCGTGCCAAGAGCTACGCCGACAACGTGGTGGATCTCATGGTGGGCAAGCTGAAGCGGCTCTCAATCCCCACCCAGGACGCCCTGAAACAGCTCGCCTGCCTGGGCAACGTCGCCGAGATTGCGACACTGACCCTGGTTCACGGGGAAACAGAAAAGGCGATGCGCACGGCACTCTGGGAAGCCGTCCAGGCCGAGCTCATCGTTCAGCTGGACGGCGCCTACGAATTCCTGCACGACCGGATTCAGCAGGCGGCCTACTCCCTCATTCCCGAAGCGCATCGGGCCGAAGTCCATTTACGCATCGGCCGTGTGCTGCTGGCGAGTCTGACGGCGAACGAACTCGCCGAGCATCTCTTCGAGGTCGCAAACCAGCTCAGCCGGGGCGCCGCACTGCTGATCGACCGGGACGAGAAAGCGCAGGTGGCGGCAATCAACCTGCGTGCCGGACGAAAGGCCAAGGCGTCGGCGGCCTATGCGTCGGCGCGCGTATATTTTTCGGCGGGCATGGCCTTGCTGGACGAAAGCGACTGGGGCAGCCGGTACGAATTGACGTTCAGCCTATGGCTCGAACGTGCGGAGTGCGAGTATCTGATGGGTGATTTCGACAAAGCCGAGCAGCTGATTGCGGCATTGCTGCAGCGCGGGAGGTCGAAAGTCGACCAGGCGACCGTCTATCAGCTCAAGGTCCGGCTGCATGTTGTGAAATCGGAAAACCCGCAAGCCGTCGACAGCGCGCTCACGTGCCTGCGTCTGTTCGGCATCGACATCCCGGCACACCCGACCTGGGACCAGGTCCAGGCCGAATACGAGGCGGTCTGGCCCGATCTGGAGAAGCGTCCGATCGAGGAACTGATCGATCTGCCGCTGATGACCGATCCGGAACTGCTGGCCGCCATGCGTCTGCTCTCGGACCTTGACTCCCCCGCCTATTTTACCGATTTCCATTTGTTTTGCGTGCGCCTCTGCCGCATGATGGGCGTTGGCTTGCAGCACGGAACGAGCGGCGCGTTCGCCCACGGCTGCGCCGCCTTTGGAATGTTTCTTGGTCCGGTCTTTCATCGTTACCGCGAGGGGTACCGTTTCGCCAAGCTCGCGTGCGATGTGATCGAGAAGCACGGCTTCATCGCCCACCATGCGAAGGTCCACGTACAGATGGGCGAAGCTGCCTTCTGGGTGGAGCCGATCGCGACGGCGCTCGATTTCAATCGGAAGGCCTTTCGCAGCGCGATTGAGACCGGGGATCTGACCTTCGCCTGCTACAGCATCTACGAAATCGTCGCCTGTCTTCTCGCGCGGAACGATCCGCTCGAGGCGGTGTGGCGCGAGACGGAGATGGGTCTGGATTTCGTACGGAAAGCCGCCTTCCACGATGTCGCCGATATCGTCGTCAGCCAGCAGCGTTTTGTAGCGGCCATGCGCGGGCAGACGGCGAGCCTGTCCACATTCAGCGGCGGACAGTTCGACGAGGCGGCGTTCGAGATGCAACTGGCCGGCGGCCGCATGTCCATGGTGGTTTGTTTTTACTGGATCCTCAAACTGCAGGCGCGGTTCCTGGCGGGCGATTACGCCGCGGCGCTCGCCGCCGCCCGGCTGGCGGAACCGTTACTTTGGACCGTCATCATGGAGATCCAGCTGCTCGATTTCGTTTACTACGCCGCGCTGACGCTGGCCGCTCTCTACGGAAACGCTTCCGCCGGCGAGCAAAACGAGTGGCGCGAGCAGCTGACGGCACACCAGGAGAAACTACGCGAATGGGCCGGCAACTGCGCACCGACTTTCGCCAGCAAATACGCCCTGGTGTCGGCGGAGATCGCCCGCATTGAAGGCCGCGATGTTGACGCGATGCGCCTCTACGAACAGGCCATCCGTTCGGCCCGTGTCAATGGCTTTGTTCACAACGAGGCGGTCGCTTATGAGCTGGCTGCGCGTTTCTACATGGTGTGTGGCTTCCAGGAGTTCGCGCATCTCTACCTGCGAAATGCCAGGCACGGCTATCTGCGGTGGGGCGCCGATGGCAAGGTGCGGCAACTTGATCAGACCTATCCGCACCTCCAAGAGGAAGAGGGAGCGCCCGCGTCGACGAGCACGATCGGAGCGCCGGTCGAACAGCTGGATCTCGCGACCGTGATCGGGGTGTGCCAGACCGTCTCGGGCGAGATCGTCCTGGAAAAGCTGCTCGACACGCTCCTGCGCACCGCGATCGAGCACGCCGGTGCCGAGCGCGGCCTCTTGGTCATTGCGCGCGGCGCGGAGCCGCGGATAGCCGCGGAAGCCAGGATCGACGGCGACACAGTCGCCGTGCATCTGTGCGACGCGCCCGTGACGGCGGCGATGCTGCCCGAGGCAGTTCTCCATTATGTCCTGCGCACAACGGAGAGGGTCATTCTCGACGATGCCGCGGCGGAGGCCCCGTTTGCCGCCGATCCGTACATCCGGCAGCGCCAGGCGCGGTCCATCCTCGCCCTGCCGTTGCTCACCCAGGGCCAACTCACAGGGGTGCTCTACCTCGAAAACAACCTCGCCCCTCGCGTCTTCGCGCCGACCCGTATCGCGGTGCTGAAGCTGCTCGCCTCGCAGGCGGCGATCGCGCTGGAGAATTCGCGTTTGTACCGCAATCTTGCAGAGCGGGAAGCGAAGATCCGGCGCTTGGTCGACGCCAACATCGTTGGCGTCTTCATCTGGGATCTCGAAGGCCGGATCATTGAGGCCAATGACGCTTTCCTCCACTTGGTGGGATACACGCGTGAGGATCTCGCTCCAGGCCGCTTGCGATGGACTGACCTGACGCCTGCCGAATGGCTCGACCGCGACCTTCAGCAATTTGTGCCAGAGCTGAAGCTGACCGGCAGCTTGCAGCCGTTTGAGAAGGAGTATTTCCGGAAAGACGGCACCCGCGTGCCCGTGCTGGTCGGCGTGGCGAGCTTCGACGAAGCTGGGAACCAAGGTGTCGCTTTCGTGCTCGATTTGACCGAGCGCAAGCGGGCGGAAGCAGAAGCGCGCGACAGCGAGCGGCGGTACCGCGAAATCCAGACGGAACTGGCGCGCGCGAACCGCATCTCGACGGTGGGGCAGCTGGCGGCCTCGATCGCCCATGAGGTCAGCCAGCCGATTGGCGCGGCGAGCACCAACGCCAGTGCGGCCCTGCGCTTTCTGGACAGAAATCCGCCAGATCTGGAGGAGGTGTGCAAAGCGCTCGGCCGCATTGTAAATGACACGGATCGCGCCACGAGCATCATCGGGCGGATCCGTGCCCTCATCAAGAAGGCACCCCCAGGCAAGGGTCGGTTCGACCTCAACGAATCCGTCCTCGACGTCATCGCCCTGATCCGCAGCGAAACGCTGAGGCATGGCATCACGGTGCAGACGCAACTCGCGACGGGCTTGGTGCTCGTCCAAGGCGACCCCATCCAACTGCAGCAGGTGATGCTCAACCTGACCATGAACGCCGTCGAGGCGATGAGCGGCATCGCCGAGGGGGCGCGGGAGCTGCTGATCAGCACCGAAACGGAAGCCACGGGCGGCGTGCGGGTCACCGTGCGGGATTCGGGCCCGGGCATAGACCCGGTGATTGTGGACTGCCTCTTCGACGCTTTCTACACGACCAAGCTCGAGGGCATGGGCATGGGCCTGGCCATCTGCCGGTCGATCATCGAGGCGCACGGGGGACGGATTTGCGCCACCCCGAATAAACCGCGGGGTGCCGTGTTTCACTTCACCCTACCTACAGACGGGGACGAGCCCGTTCCCCCCGAGCAGGCTGGCCAAATGCTTGTGCCGTGAGGCGGGGAACGACGCCTGCCGATCGAAACGTTGGCTTCGGGTTGGTCGTGTGAAAACAGAAGCGGGAAAGTGATGCCGGGGCGGCCGAGCTAAATGGCGGCTGAAGATCGACGCCTTTCGACGTCAGTGCTATGCTGTCCCTATTGAATGTATGGCTCTGTTGGGCGCAAAATCCCCCTCCGTTGATCATGCGGCCAGATTGTAGATGTGATGGAGCCCACCAAGCACCGGCGTCGCAATGATGTTGCCACCAGTATTGCGTTGGCCGGTGAGCGGCGGCGCAGGAGGTGCGCGTTGACTAATCGACCGGTGCGGCCTCCAGCAGTTGAAATAGCGAACATACTCAGCCAACACATGCCGCAGATGGCGCTTGCTGAAGATCAGCACCAGGTCAAGACACTCGGCTCTGGCTGATCTGATCCAGCGCTCGGCAATGGCGTTGGCGCGCGGCGATCTGAAGGGGGTTCGGAGCTGCGTGATGCCAGGTGGTGCAACCGCCGGTCGAACGCACCCGTTAGGACAGCGGCCGCAGGCCGCCTAGGCCCGGCGCAGGAGATTTATCATGCAGCCCTATACGATCGAAGAAGCCGAATGGCTGTCGACCTCCCGTACCCAGCTGAGCGACGCCAGATCCTAGGTGATCGCCCGCTCTGGCACCCAGCGCTTGTGGGTGCTCGTGGAAACCCTGGTGATCTCGCCTTGCGTCTGGACGCCGCGCCGCTAAAGCCGGCTAGACCACGGCCTCACTGCACCAATTTTTTTCCAGCCGCTCGACCCTCGGGACAAGCCAGCAGGTAAGACGCAATGCCAGTCCTCATCGCGCTAAACATGGATGGCGCGTCGGAAGAGGATCGGCGGTTCGCCCTCGGTCGGATTCCTTGGGGCATGGCTCGCCGCGCGGCGCGGCCCGCGATCCTTGCCTTCCGCACCAAGCTCAGGAACGTGGCGGGCGTCGATTGGCGGAGAAAGCGTGACGTATTTCGGTGGAAGGGGTTGTCCTTCCGGTTATTATGATTTGCTAAGCCTCTGTCGCGAGGGGAAGGAGAAAGAACAACCAAGCAACGACTGCCTGCGGCAACAATAGCCCTAAGGGTCGCATGTGGCGGACCGCAGTGATGCGGGAGGAAGCCAAATGAGCGAGTTGATTACGCCGGACGAATTGCCACGGTGGGTCCCCGGAGAGTTGACCGTGGACAGCGCCCCACTTGGCTGGGACGGCGTGCGGCTTCGGGGCTGGCGCTATACCCCCTTGGACGTGCCGATCCCGGGGCTGTGCGACTACCTGATCGTTGCCTATCAGGACGGCGTCACTCCGATGAACCGGCGCTGCACAGGCGATTGGCGCCGCGAGCACGTCTCCCCAGGCAGCATCTCGCTCCTCACGCACGCTGTGCAATCCCACTGGCGATGGAGCGAGGAGATCGAGGTCACGCATCTCTACCTCCCCGCGGGGGCAGTGGCGGACGTCGCCGCACAAATCTACGAACGCAGCGTCCGCGACGTCGAATTGTTCGACGTGTTGAGAGCCGAAGATCCTGTCCTCTCCGGCATCGCCGGCTCTCTGGCGCAGGAGTCGCGGCGGGGCGGGTTCGGCGGCCGGCTCTACGTCGACGCCCTGAAGACCCAAGCCTGCGTCCATCTGCTGCGCCACTTCGCCAACGTGATCTTCCGCGAACCGACCTCCCCTCGCGGGCTTTCGCGCGCCCAATGCCGGTTGCTCCTCGAGTATGTCGAAGAGCATCTCGATCAGAACATATCGCTCTCGGAGCTCGCCGGTGTCGTCCAGCTCAGCGT
>DATIXH010000302.1:0-30809 GCA_035518775.1 Candidatus Acidiferrum sp. | reverse complement strand
GCCGCCGCTCCCGAACATGCGGTCGCCCTGCTCGGCGATGATCTGCTTGGCCTTGGAGATGGAGAAGGAGACCGCGGAGTCGCGGTCGGCGAACACGTCGGCGCGCACGAAGCTGTATTCCTTCACGCCGTCGGGGAACTGCTTGGAGATCGAGCCGGCGGTGAGCCAGCCGGAGCTCTGGCGCCGCGGCGCCGGGCGGATGAGGAACCCCTCGTGCTCGGTCGCGGTCTCCGCGGCCGCGGATTCCGTTCCTGACTCCTTGCGGCCGAAGAGGCCGCGGACGAAGCTGGCAAGGCCGGACGGCATGGCGTCCTCCCGGAATGATGAGGGCCGAATCCCGCGGATTGTACCGCAGGGATTCGGCCCTGTCCGCAGGGACGACGCCGAGGCTACTTGCGCGCGACCGGCTTCGTCGCGACCTCGCCCGGCACGATCACCATCCAGGACACACCGAAGCGGTCGGCGACCATGCCGAAGCTCGGCGAGAAGAACGTCCTGGTCAGGGGCAGCCGCACCTCGCCGCCCTCGGCCAGCGCACCGAACTTGCTCTTGGCCTCGGCTTCGTTCGCCACCGTCAGCGACAGCGAAATGCCCTGGAACGATGTCTTTCCCTGGCAGTAGCCGTCGGACAGCATCACCTGGCTGTCGCCGATGCGCAGGCAGGAATGCATGATCTTGTTCTCGGCGCCCGGCGTGATCGAGCCGGGCTGCGGATCCGGGCATTCCCTGAAGCGCATGAGCATCAGCAGTTCGGCGCCGACCGCCTTGCGGTAGAACTCGATCGCCTCCTCGGCGCGGCCGTCGAAATTCAGATAAGGTTGCACAAGCATGATGTCCCCTCGTGAGGGTTGGAGTTGAATAGAGAGCGATGTGAGCCGAGGGCGTGCGCGCTCAGCGCTTCTTCGCCATCTGCGCGCGGAGGCGCTCCTCTTGCTCGCGCAGCTCGGGCGTGAAGGCCTCGCCGAAATCCTCCGCCTCGAAGACCTGACGGATCTCGATCTCCGAGTCGATGTTGGCGAAGGGATTGGGGCACCGCTTCACCCACGCGATCGCCTCCTCCTTCGACTTCACCTGCCACAGCCAGTAGCCGGCGATCAGCTCCTTGGTCTCGGTGAAGGGGCCGTCGATCACGGTCCGCTTGCTGCCGGAGAACCGGACGCGCGCGCCATTCGAACTCGGATGCAGCCCCTCGCCGGCCAGCATCACGCCCGCCTTCACCAGCTCCTCGTTGAACTTCCCCATGTCGGCCAGCAGCTTCTCGTCCGGCATCTCGCCGGCCTCCGAGGCCTTGGTGGCCCTGACCATCACCATGAATTTCATCCACCTGTCTCCTTCCGGTGTCGCGTTGGGAGCCGCCCTCGGCTCTCTCTTCATGGACGAACGGGACAGGCCGGGATCGACAGAGTCGAACCACTTTTTTGTGACAACACTACGTCGGCATCAGCTTCAGATAAGGCTGCGCTTCCTTGAGCGCGCGTGCGAACGACGGACGCTCCATCAGGCGACCGAGATACTTGGCTGCATTCTTGTGCGTGTCGCCCAGGGGCGCGAGCATGTTCGCGTAGAACAGCGGCGGCGCGGCGGCGCAGTCGGCCATGGTGAAGGCGTCGCCCATGATCCAGGTCTTCGCCTCGGTGTCGCGATCGATCATCCCGAGCGCGGTCTGCAGCAGCGTCTTCGCCTCCTCGACACCGTAGGGATCGCTCTTCCCCGCCGGGCGCAGCCTGTCCGTGACGATCTTCTGCATAGGCACGTTCACATAGAGGTCGAAGAACCGGTCGCGCAGCCGCATCTGCCGCGCCAGGTCGGCATCGGCGGGGACCAGCTTCGACTTTCCGGGATAGTGCTGCGCCAGATACTCGATGATGATGCTCGACTCCGGCACCGTCCGGTCCCTCGCCTCGTCCCGCAGCACGGGAAACCGGCCGATCGGCCAGATCTTCTTGAACGCGGCGGCCGACTCCTCGTTGAAGAGGTCGACGATGACCGGCTCGAACGGCGTGTCGTTCTCGTACAGCGCGGTCAATACCTTCTGGCAGAAGGAGGACAGCGGATGGAAATACAGTTCCAGCGTCATGGTCGGTCCTTTCAGCCTCTTGGCACCGTCGGAAACTTCGATTTCGGTTGTCACCCCGGCGAAAGCCGGGGGTCCATAAACACCGGCCTCTCGAATATGGAGCCCGGCTTTCGCCGGGATGACATAGGAGGAGACTACGCGTGGAAGGCCGCGAACGCAGCCGGCGCTACTGCTCGGTCGCCGCCTTCAGGTTGGCCAGGCCGGCCTCGAAATCCCTGCCGATCATGGCGTCCATGTCGAGGAACACGCTCATGACCTTGCCGATGAAGGGCGTCGGACCGGTCATCGCCCAGGTGACGCGCGTGACTTTGCCGTCGGGCTCGAACGTGAACTCGGCGAGGTTGTGGCCCTCGAACGGCTTGATGAAATCCAGCTTGATCGCGATCCGCGACGGCGGCGACGATTCCAGGATCTCCATGCGTCCCTGCCCCACATTGCCGTTGCCGGACCACGCATAGATCGCGCCCTGGCCGCTGGCAGCGCCGCTCAGGGTGCGTTGCATCGCGGGATCCTTCTTCTCGTAGGGCGACCAGATGCCCCAGCTGCGGAAGTCGTTGATGAGCGTGAAGATCTTCTCCGGCGCCGCCTTGATGCTGGCGGTCCGCTGGACGCGGAGACTGCCGGGCTTGGTGGCGGCATAGGCGAGCAGGCCGGCGACCAGCGCTACGATGATGACGGCGACGATGGCAACGATCTTGAGCATGGCCATTCCCTATGACTGACCGTAGCGGTCGTGATGGCGCACCCACGCCATGGTGAAGGGCAGCCCCGCCTCGTCGCGCCCCTTCGGCACGAGGTCGAGGAAGAAGTAGCCGCCGAGCAGCGGCTCGGCTCCGCGCGCGAACGCGGAATAGGTGTGGAAGACCGCGCCGCTCGAGTCCTTCGCGAACACGCTGACGCCCGGCGCCTCCTCGCTCGGGAACCCGTTCGGGCCGTAGCTGTAGGAGACATCGCCCTTGGCGATCTCCTCCGGCGTGAACGACACGTGATAGTCGTAGTTGAAGTCGCTGCCGTGGGAGGAGACCCACGGGAAGCACCAGCCCATGCGCTTCTGGAAGGCCGCGATCTGCGCCAGCGGCGCCCGCGACACCACGACCAGCGTCACGCCGCGGGCGTTCAGGTGCACGACGTTGCCGTCGATGTTGTCGGCCGCCCAGGAGCAGCTCGGGCAGCCCTGCTCCCATCCCGGCCCGAACATGAAGTGATAGACCACCAGCTGGCTGCGCCCGGCGAAGAGCTCAGCGAGAGTCTGCCGGCCCTCGGGCGTATCGAACCCATAGGCCTTGTCGACCCTGACCCAGGGCAGCGCGCGCCGCTCGGCGCTCAGGCCGTCGCGCAGTCGCGTCAGCTCCTTTTCCTTGCTCAGTAGCTGCTTGCGGGCCGTAAGCCATTCGTCGCGCGACACGATTCTCGGCTCGCTCATCTCGCTCTCCTCGGTTGCCGGCAGGACACGCCCGTGTCCTCTTGCCAATGGTCGAGTGGACCGGCACGAGATCGACAGGCCGCAGAACGATTTTGGTCGATTCCGTACTTGGCCGAACGACCAGATGACGGACCCAGCCGCGCGCGGAGAGGGAGGAAGCCCGATGAAATACTTGTGCCTGGTCTACATCGACGAGAGCCGGCTGAACGCCATGCCGAAAGAGGAGTTCGAGCCGTTCTCGGCCGCGCATGTCGCCCTCGACGAAGAGCTGCGCCGGAACGGCCAGTCGATCGTCGCGGAGGCGCTGCAGCCGGTGGAAACGGCCGTGACCGTGCGCGTCCGCAACGGCAAGCTGTCGACGACCGACGGTCCCTTCGCGGAGACCAAGGAGCAGCTCGGCGGCATCTACCTCATCGAAGCCAGGGACCTGAACGACGCCATCCAGATCGCCGCACAGATTCCGGCGGTACGCGAGGGCTGCATCGAGGTGCGACCGGTCTGGGATCTGCGCCAGCACGAACCGCGAGTCGGCCGCGACTGACGCCCTCTCGGCCCAAAAATGCCGCGGCCCCCTCCGCAGGGATGCGAAAGGGGCCGGGTTCAGGGAAGGATCAGACGTCAGGCCTGCGGTTGGGGCTCCGGGCCGCCTTCGGAGCGGCGACGGCGGTCGGCCATGAACTGGTCGAACTCGGCCTTGTCCTTGGCCTGGCGCAGGCGCTCGAGGAACTCTCGGAACTCGCGCTCCTCCTCTTCGAGCCGCTTCAGGGTCTCGGCGCGATACTCGTCGAAGGCGTGGTTGCCGCTCGTCTGCGACCGGCGCCAGCCGCCGCACCAGCGATTGGCCCAGTCCTGGCGGTTCTCCATTCCATACCAGCGGCCGGCGCCGCCATGCCTTCCACAGCTCATTCGTCCGCTCCATATGAGATAGGCCAGGATCGCCAGGCCGACCGGCCAGAACAGGATGAAGCCGAGCACCATCACACCGATCCAGGCGGGTTTGCCGATGTCGTCCAGCTTTGCCGCGATGTCCATCGAAAGCCCCATGTCAATGTAAATAACATTCACATACCTGGCGAAGCCCCGCCCGCCTGTCAAGACTAAGCCGTCCATTTTTCGTCGTTTTTCATCACCGATCAGCGCTCAGGTCCCGCGGAACGGCCGAAGATGGGCCGAAACTGGTCACAGTCATCTCCTTGTTATCGCTGCCTGATTTTTTGATCCATAGGGTCGTTTTGCAGATTCGCATAGCTGCGGTTGCGCCGCGCCCGGCCGGGGGCTAAGCACCGCCCCATGGGGACTGTCGACCAGGGCGCCCGCGAGGGGGCGGGGCACCGGCGGGCGCTGATCATCGGCGCCCTCGGCGTGGTCTATGGCGACATCGGCACCAGCCCGATCTACGCCCTGCGCGAGTCGATCGCCGCCACGGCCGGCCTGACCGGCACCGACAACGCTGTGCTCGGCGTGCTGTCGCTGATGTTCTGGTCGCTCATCATCGTCGTGACCATCAAATACGTCCTGCTGATCATGCGCGCCGACAATCGCGGCGAGGGCGGCATTCTCTCGCTCGCCGCCCTCGCCTTGCGCCTGGCGAAGAGCAAGCGGGCGCAAGCCGCCGTCGTCGGCCTGTCGATCATCGGCCTCGCCCTGTTCTATGGCGACGGCCTGATCACGCCGGCGATCTCCGTGCTCAGCGCGGTCGAGGGGCTTGAGGTGGTGGCGCCGGAACTGGAGCCCTTCGTCGTGCCCTGCGCCGTCGTCATCCTGGTCGTGCTCTTCCTCATTCAGTCGCATGGCACCCATCGGGTCGGCAGCCTGTTCGGCCCGGTCATGGGCATCTGGTTCGCGGTGCTCGCAGCCCTCGGCGTCGCCGGCATTATCCACGAGCCCGACGTCGTCCGCGCCCTCAGCCCGCACTACGGCATCGAGTTGTTGGCGACCGGGGGCTGGCAGGCGCTGGCGATCCTCGGTGCCGTGGTCCTCACCGTGACGGGTGCCGAGGCGCTCTACGCCGACATGGGACATTTCGGCCGGCCGCCCATCAAGATGGCGTGGCTCTATCTCGTGCTGCCGGCTCTCACCCTCAACTATTTCGGCCAGGGCGCGCTGGTCCTGCACGACCCGGCGGCGGCGGCCGACCCGTTCTTCCTGCAGGTGCCGCGCTGGGGGCTGGTGCCGCTCGTCGTCCTCACGACCGTCGCCACGATCATCGCCTCGCAGGCGGTGATCTCCGGCAGCTACTCGCTCACCCGCCAGGCCGTGCAGCTCGGCTACGTCCCGCGCATGGAGGTGCGCCATACCTCGGCGGCCGAGATCGGACAGATCTACATGCCGCGCGTGAACTGGGTCCTGATGGTCGGCGTCATCGCGCTGGTCGTCGGCTTCCAGTCCTCGAACGGGCTGGCCGGCGCCTACGGTATCGCCGTCACCGGCACCATGGCCTCGACCACCGTGCTGGCCATGATCGTGGCGCGGCGGGGCTGGCAGTGGCGCCGGATCACGGTCGCCCTCGTGTTCGGCGCGCTGTTGGCGGTCGACCTGCTGTTCTTCGGGGCGACGCTGCTGAAGATCCCGAACGGCGGCTGGTTCCCGCTGGTCGCGGCGGCCGCCGGCTTCACGGTCATGGTCACCTGGCGGCGCGGCCGCTCGATCGTCTACGAGATGCTCTACGGCGAGGCGCTGCCGCTCGACAAATTCCTCGAGCGGCTCGAGCCGACCAAGATGCGCGTCGCCCGCACCGCCATCTTCATGACCAACAATCCCAATGCCGTGCCGCGCGCCATGCTGCACAACATGAAGCACAACATGGTGCTGCACGAGCGGATCATACTCATGACGGTCATCCTCGAGGACGTGCCGCACGTACCCCTCGACCAGCGGGCGGCGGTGGAGCGGCTCGGCAAGGGCTTCTTCCGCGTGACCGCGCGCTACGGCTACATGGACGATCCGAACGTGCCGCAGGCGCTCGAGCTCTGCCGCAAACACGGCCTCGCCACCGACACGATGGAGACCTCGTTCTTCATCGGCCGCGAAACCATGGTGCCGTCGGAGCGCACGGGATTGCCGCGCTGGCAAGAGCACCTGTTCATCGCCCTGTCAGCGACGGCCCTCAGCGCCACTGCCTTCTTCTCGATCCCGGCGGGCCAAGTCGTGGAACTCGGCGCCCAGGTGGAGATCTGAGCGCCCGAACGGCGGTCGGGACTCACGTCGCCGGAGCCAGGCGCTTCAGCAGATCGGAGGCGAATTCCGCCAGGGTATCGTCGCGCGCGCCCATGATGACGATGCGGTCGCCGGGTCGGGCCAATGCAATGAGCTTGTCGCCGCAGGCGCTGCGGTCGCGGAACGCGAACGCTTCGCGACGCGCGGCAGCGACGCCGCGCACGATGTCTTCGCTCGTCACGGCGCGTTCGACCGTGCCGCCGTAGTACACCGGCTCCGGCATCACGAGTACGTCGCCATCGCACAGATTCGTCGCGAAGCAATCGATGAAAGCGCCCTTCATCAGCTTCAGCGGCCCGAATCCGTGCGGTTGAAACAGGACGAGCAGCCGTCCGGGGAAGGCGTGCAGCGTCGCCAAGGTCGCCGCGATCTTGTCGGGGTTGTGGGCGAAGTCGTCGAACACCGTCACGCCGTTTGCAACGCCCACGCGCTCGAATCGCCGTTTGATGCCGCTGAAGCCGCCGAGCGCCTGCGCCGCGGCCCGCAGCGAAACGCCGCAGGCGCGCGCCGCGCCCAAGGCCGCGAGCGCATTCGAGACGTTATGAACACCGGGCATCTGCAGCTGCACGGCCGCCTGCTCGCCGGTGGCGCGTTCGCTGACCTCGAAGCCGATGCTCTCCGGCGAGGGCTCGATGCGACGCGCCAATAAATGCGCCTGCGGATCGGTCAGGCTATAGGTCGAAGAGGCTCCCGGCGATAGCGAGTCCGCCAGCGCCTTCGTCTCTTCGTTGTCGAGATTGAGCACCGCCGTCTTCGCTTTGGCGACGAAGGCGCGGAACAGCGACCGAAGTTCGTCCATCGTCTTGTGGTCGAGCGAGATGTTGCCGACGACGGCGATCTGCGGGTGGAACAGCGCGATCGATCCGTCGCTTTCATCGACTTCGCTCACGAAGACCTCGCCGCCCCCGACCGCAGCGCTGGCGAACGGGACCTGCGGGGTGACGAAATTCTTCATGATCGCGCCGTTCATGATCGTGGGATCGCGGCCCGCCTGCTGCAGGATCCAGCCGATCATGCCCGTCGTCGTCGATTTGCCGCTGGTCCCGCCGACAGCGATGCTCTGCGGCGCGGCGTTGAAGAGCTGGGCGAGCAATTCCGCGCGCCGCATCACGGGCACGCCGAACCGCCGAGCCGCCTGCACGTCCGGCACCGTCTCCTCGACGGCGGCCGATGTCACCAGGATCTGCTGGGACCGCGAGACGCCGCTGCCGTCCTGGGGATGAAGTGCGATCCCGTGGTCCCGCAGGAACTCGAACTTCCGGCCCAGCCGCCCCTGGTCCAGGGAACGGTCGGATCCTTCGACGGCATAACCCTTGGCGCGCAGGATCAGGGCCAGCGGCAACATCCCGCTGCCGCCGATTCCACAGAAGAAATACGGGCGCCCTTGATCTGGAGTCGAAGTCATGTGCACTGATCGCACAGCTTGCCGCGGCGGTAAATGGGAGGAAACGCAGGATGCGCAGGGTCAGGGTGGGGATCGTCGCGCCGGGGTCGCGCCTTGAGCCGTCGACGGCCCAGCGTGTAACGGCGCTTGCGGCCGAGCGCCATCCGGAGATCGAGCTCTACGTCCATCCGCAATGCCAGATGTCGTCGGGTCATTTCGCCGGCCCCGACGCGGCGCGCATCGCAGCCTTCCTGGAAATCGCCAATGATGCGTCCTTCGACGCGCTGTGGTTCGGGCGCGGCGGCTACGGCTCCTGTCGAGTCGCCGAAGCGGCGCTGCCGCAGCTAAACGCCGCGGCGCGCCGGAAGACTTATCTCGGCTATAGCGACGCGGGTGTGCTGCTCGCCGGCCTCTACGCACAGGGCTTTCAGGGCGTCGCGCATGGCCCGATGCCCGCCGACATGACCCGCGAGGGAGGCGACGAGGCGGTCGCGAGGGCGCTTACCTATCTCAGTCATCGCGCGGCCGATACGCTGGAGCCGTCCATCGCGCCGACCCGCAAGGCCGTCGCGTTCAACATGATCATCCTCAGCCAATTGATCGGCACGCCCCTGCAGCCGGACCTGACGGACCATGTGCTGATGCTCGAGGAAGTCTCGGAGTACATGTACCGCATCGACCGCACGCTCTTTCACATCACGAGCAACCCGGCGATCCGGCGCGTCGCCGGCATCAGGCTCGGCCGCTGCAGCGCGATCCCGCCGAACGACCCCGACTTCGGCCAGACGGAAGTCGAGATCGTTGAGCATTGGTGCAGAGTGTCCGGCATTCCCTATCTCGGTCGCGCCGACATCGGCCACGACGCCGCCAACAAGATCGTGCCGTTCGGCGAGGCGCCGGCCGCTTGAGGCCTGCGGGCGTGTGCGGGTAAGGGCGTTCAGCTTCGGTCGTTCAGTCGTTAACGACGTCACCACAGACGTTGACGGCCTCTTGGCGTGTCACCGGGTCGGAATGCTGGACTCCCCGTTCGTCCACGTATCTATGGACGTAGTCGACAACCACGATAGCTGCGATGCTGCCGAAGAGACGCCGCATGAATGTTGGCTCAAAGTAACCATCCCCTCCTCGGGGGCCTATGCTGCAGCATCCCTTGTTGAGCTCAAGAAACTCGTCGACGCTGGAATATGCAATGTCTCGCGGTCCGGAAACTTCGACGATTCCGGTCTCGGTTGAGCTGAAGTACTTCATGGCCTCATTGCCCAGAAGTCCCGATACTACCGATCTGATTTTTTCTTCGTCCGAGACGTAGCGCATCTGAGACATGCAAAATCCAGAGTAGGTGAGTGTCAGAGCACCTGCGGCGGCACCCACAGCCACAGCAAGCAATCCGATTGCTATCGTGAATCCCAATACCGATTTGGACATGAGGTCGCTGCAGTTCTCTCAATCGCTGTACAGGCTATCACCAAACAATGGCGAATCTCTGACCGAGCGTACGGTCGCCTCTTGAGACCCGCATAGATTGTGGTTCACCACGAGTTAAGGCGCAGCGACTCAACGTATTGTGGTGTTTTGAGCTAAGCGGATGAGCCCTTTGCGCCAACCCGATCGATCGGGTTGCTTCGAAGCCGGGACCGCGCGGCCTTTGTCGCAAGCGGAATTCAAACTGAGACAGTGCCAGAGGGGCAGCGAGCGATAGCTCTAGATCGCGCCTCAGGCCTTGCCCCCATGCAGGCCGAGGCCCTGGAGGTAGATCAGCACCGCTGCCTCCAACAGATCCTCCGGCGCCATCGGCAGGCGCCGGCGGCCGGCGTCGCCGCGGGCGAACAGCGAGGCGATGCCGTGGGAGAGGGACCAGATATGCAGGCTCATCATCAGGGCCGGCGGGCGGCTCTCCTTAGGCAGCAGGGCGGCGACCGCCTCCGATGCCCGCCGCAACACCGCGAAGGCGCGCTCGCCGGCCTGTTGCAGTTCGGGATCGGCATCGGGCGCCAGGCCGCCCTCGAACATCGCCGAGTAGTAGGAGGCGTCGGACCGTGCGAAGCCGAGATAGGCGCGGCCGACGTTCTGGTAGGCCGTCAGCAGATCGGGCCGGCCGTCGTTCCAGGCCTTGGCCAGCGCCGCCTCGAAGCGCTCGAAGCCGCGCCGCGCCACATCGGCCATGAGGGCGTCGCGGTCGCGGAAATGCCGGTAGGGCGCGGCCGAACTGACGCCTGCCCAGCGCGCCGCATCGGCGAAGGTGAAGCCGGCCGGCCCTTTCTGCGCGATCAGCTCTAGGGCGGCGCGGATCAGCGCCTCCCGCAGATTGCCGTGGTGGTAGCCCTTCCGCTCCGGGCCGCGCTCGTCCTTGGACCAGCTCATGTAATGAGGTCTTACATGAGTCGAGCGGGGAGCGCAGCGGGAATCGTGGGCGCGGCGCGTTAGGAAATCGCGTTGAAGTTGAGCCGAGACCGGATCAGCCCTTCGGCTTCTTCAGCTGCGCGATCGCTTCCTTTGAAAGCTCCAGGCCGCCCAGCCAGGCCTGAACCTGCGTGTTCGGCTCTTTGGCCATCTGCTCCCGCACGACCTTGGCCGCCTCGGCGAAGTCCGGCACGGTGATAGTGGGCGGCAACGGCTGCGGTGGGGGAAGGATGAAGCGGATGGTGATGTCCATGGCGCGGCTTCCTACGGACCCCGGCGTTGCTTCGTCTTAGCTGACCGGGCGGCCGAACGCAAAGAGGTCTTGCCGGGGCTTGGACCGCACAATACCGCGCGAACTCGTGAGCGCCACGCGCCTACGAAATTGAGTTCAGATCGTTCACCAGCAGGGCCTGGTCGTCCGTGTCTTCGACCTGGGTGGCGAGCAGGTGAGCCTCGCGCTTGTGGCGGAGCACGGCGGCGCGGTCGTTGGCGACCATGGCGGCGCGCGCCAGGGCTTCGCAGGCATAGCCGCGCAGGAGCGGGCCCTCGGCGCCGCTGATGTCGCGGCAGAGCTCGCCGTATTTGCGGGCGTTGGCGGCCTCGCCCAGCAGCGCGTAGACGCGCGAGAGCTGCCAGTAGCCGATCGAGAGGTGCCGGCTCTGGCAGTCGGCGCGGCGGCGCCAGTGCCAGAGCGAGGCATGGCAGACCGAGATGAGGTACTCGTTCTCCTCGGCCGAACGGTCGGCCTTGCCGATGAGGTCCCAGGCATCGTTGAAGCATTGCGCCGAGAAGAACCGGTGCGCGGCGGCGAGATCGAACGACGGTGCGGCTGTCATGAAGCTCTCCACCCCGCTGCGCGCCCCGGCGCAGCGGCAACCTGCAGCATCGCATCGGAGCGGCGTTCTCGTCTATCGTGGCCTTGCGTCGGCCCGGCAGCGGCGGAGACGGCAGGAAGGACGGACATGGCGGCGATCACGGTCCGACAGGCGACGGCGCGCGACGCCGACACGCTGTCGCTGCTCAACGCCGACGTGCAGGCGCTCCACGCCGCGGCGCTGCCCCAGTGGTTCAAGCCGCCGGGGCCGGAGTCCTTTCCGCCGGGTGCCGCGGCGGCCCTCATCGCCAAGCCGGAGAACCTGATCTTCCTCGCCGAGGCCGGTGCGGAGCCGACAGGCTATGCCTACGCCGAGGTCGTCCGCCAGCCCGAGACGCCGTTTCGCCGCGCCTACGAGATGGTCTACATCCATCACATCAGCGTGCGGCCGGCCCATCGCCGGGAGGGCGTCGGCAGCGCTTTGGTGGAGGCCGTGCGCGCCGCTGCCGGCGAGCTCGGCATCACGCTGCTAGGCGCGGACGTCTGGTCATTCAACGACGATGCTCGCGCCTTTTTCCGTCGCCATGGCTTCACGGCTTTCAACGAACGGCTCTGGACCCGATAGCGCCGAATGGAACCACAGATGAAGTGGAGAAACCCCGATAGAAGATCTCTGCTTCTCTGCTGTCCTTGGGCGCGTAGGGGCGACCCGATGGTCGCCGCTACGGGGCGCGGCCTTGGAACATCCGCCATGAAGCAACAAAGGACACGAAGAAACACGAACGCGCGCGCAGCCCGCCACTCCACGAGTTCGCGTGCAAACGGCGCTTGATATATTCGTAAGTAAAATCTAACATAAGTCATGGCTTACAAAGAATCGCTTGCCGCCCTCTCCGATCCGACGCGGCGCGCGGTGTTCGAGCGCGTCATCGGCGGGCCGCGGTCCGTGGGCGAGATCGCGAAGGGCATGCCGATCAGCCGGCCGGCGGTGTCGCAGCATCTCAAGGTGCTGCGCGACGCCGGGCTGGTGCAGGAGCAGCGCGACGGCACGCGGCGCATCTACAGCGCCGATGCCCGGGCGCTCGGCGAGCTGCGCGCCTATGTCGACGAGATGTGGCAGACGGCGCTCGGCAAATTCGCCGCACGCGCGAACAAGGGAGGAGGCCGGAAGCGATGAGCGAGCCGGGCAAGGTGCTGCCCTTCGATGTGCCGCCCGTGGTCAAGACGGTCACGGTCCGCTGCCCGCCGGCGACGGCGTTCCGGCGCTTCACCGACGACCTGGCGGCGTGGTGGCCGCTTGCGACCCATCACATCGGCGGCGATCCCCAGACTTGCGCGCTCGAGGGCCGCATCGGCGGCCGCCTGTTCGAGCGCGGCAAGGACGGCAGCGAGAAGGTCTGGGGCGCCATCGAGTTGTGGGATCCGCCTCGCCGCCTCGCCTTCACCTGGCAGGTGAACATCCCGGCCGAGCAGGCGCAGCGCATCGAGGTCACGTTCGCGCCAGTGGCCGGCGGCACGCGCGTCGAGCTCGTCCATTCCGGCTGGGAGAAGCTCGGCGAGGCCGCCGCCGCGCGCCGCGACAGCTACGACAAGGGCTGGGGCCGCGTGTTCGGGCAGTGCTTCGCGGACTACGCCAACGCGGGCGGGACGTAGGGTAGCCGCGGACGACACGGTTGCTTTTAGGGGCGGACGGCGGCCGCCCGTCCATCCCACGCACACTGCTTCTCCGCGACACCCGGCGCGTTCGCGGCGCGGGCGGCCGCCGGCCGCCCCTACAACAAACCCCTGCCGCTACGGCGTGCCGATCTGTAGCGTGGTGATGGCGAGGTGGACTTCGCGCAGGAACAGCAGGAGCGCGCCGATGAAGGCGAGCATGGCGGCGACGAACAGCACGGCGATCGGCACCGCCAGCACCGTGCCGGCCAGCGTGCTCGCGAACGCTGTGACGATGACGCTGCAGATGAGCAGCGCGCAGACCGCGCACAGCACCATCGCCTGATAGATCATGCGGATGCGCCGGTCGAGGACCGTCAGAAGCTGGCGCAGGATGTTTTTCTCATCGTCGGGCGCGGTCTTGGCGCGGACTTCGAGCGCGCGCGCCCGATCGACCGCGCGCGACAGCCGGTTGGAAAGCACGCCGAGCATGGCGCCGACGGCGGTCAGCAGGAAGACCGGCGCGATCGACAGCTGAATGACGTGGGCGATCGTGGTGACGTCGGAGGCGATGTCCATGAGCGGAGGCGCTGCTCCTACACTGCGCTCTTGCTCGTGTCTTCCACCACCTCGACGAGCTCGCGCATGATCTGCGTAAGGTCGAAATCCTTGGGCGTGTAGACGCGGGCAACGCCGGCGGCCTTCAGCTGCGCCTCGTCCTCGGCGGGGATGATGCCGCCAACCACGACGGGCACCTGCGCGAGGCCGGCCTCCTTCAGGCGGCGCAGCACCTCCTCCACGAGCGTGACGTGTGAGCCCGAGAGGATGGAGAGGCCGACGATATGGGCGCCCTCCTTGGCGGCGGCGTCGGCGATCTGCCGCGGCGTCAGGCGGATGCCGTCGTAGATGACGTGGAGGCCGCAATCGCGGGCGCGGACGGCCACCTGCTCGGCGCCGTTGGAGTGACCGTCGAGGCCGGGCTTGCCGACCAGCATGGTGACGCGGCGGCCGAGCCGTGCCGACAGGCCATCGACGCGCTCGCGCAGCTCCGCGAGGCTGTTGCTGCCGCCGGGCGTGCTGCCGGCGCGGGCCACGCCGGTGGGAGCGCGATACTCGCCGTGGACCGAGCGCAGCACGGCCGCCCACTCGCCGGTCGTGACGCCGGCATGGGCGCACTGGATGGAGACCGGCATGATGTTGTCGCCGGCGCGGGCGGCGGCCTCGAGGTCCTTCAGCATCTCCCAGACGAGCGGGCCGTCGCGCTGCTCGCGCCAAGCATGCAGGTTCGCGATCTGGGCGGCCTCGGCCTGCTCGTCGACGGTGAGGAAATCGGCGGCGCCGGTCGTGAGCGGCGACGGCGCCGACTCCCGGTGCTTGTTGACGCCCACCACCACCTGCTCGCCGGCTTCGATGGCGGCGATGCGGCGCGCGTTGGACTCGACCAGCCGCTCCTTCATGTAGCCGGACTCGACGGCGGGGATGGGGCCGCCCATGGCCTCGATCCGCGCCAGCTCCTCCTTGGCGCCGGCCATCAGCTCCGCCACCTTGGCGGCGACGACGGGCGAGCCGTTGAAGAGGTCGTCGAACTCCAGCAGGTCGGTCTCCTCGGCGACGATCTGCTGCAGGCGGATCGACCATTGCTGGTCCCAGGGGCGCGGCAGGCCGAGGGCCTCGTTCCAAGCCGGCAGCTGGACCGCGCGGGCGCGCGCATCCTTCGACAGCACGACCGCCAGCATCTCCAGCAGGATGCGATAGACGTTGTTCTCCGGCTGCTGCTCGGTGAGGCCGAGCGAATTCACCTGCACGCCGTAGCGGAAGCGGCGCAGCTTCTCGTCGGTCACGGACCAGCGCGCGCGGCAGAGCTCGTCCCACAGCGCCGTGAAGGCGCGCATCTTGCACATCTCCGTGACGAAGCGCAGGCCAGCGTTCACGAAGAAGGAGAGGCGGCCGATCACCTGCGGCAGGTCCGCCGCCGGCACCTGGCCCGAGGCCTTCACGGCGTCGATGACGGCGATGGCGGTGGCCAGGGTGAAGGCCAGCTCCTGCACCGGCGTCGCCCCGGCTTCCTGCAGGTGGTAGGAGCAGACATTGATCGGATTCCACTTGGGCACCTCGCGCCAGGCGAAGGCGATCACGTCGGCGGTGAGGCGCAGGCTGGCGGCGGGCGGGAAGATGTGGGTGCCGCGCGAGAGATACTCCTTCACGATGTCGTTCTGCACTGTGCCGGCGAGGTCCTTGCGGGCGGCGCCCTGCCGCTCGGCCGCCGCGACGTAGAGCGCCAGCAGCCAGGGTGCGGTGGCGTTGATGGTCATGGAGGTGTTCATGCGGACGAGCGGGATGCCCTGAAACAGCGCCTCCATGTCGCCGAGGTGACAGATGGGCACACCGACCTTGCCGACCTCGCCCTTGGCGAGCGGATGGTCGGCGTCGTAGCCGGTCTGGGTCGGCAGATCGAAGGCGACGGAGAGGCCGGTCTGCCCGCGCGTCAGATTGCTGCGGTAGAGCTCGTTCGAGGCGCGCGCGGAGCTGTGACCCGAATAGGTGCGGATCAGCCAGGGCTGGTCGCGACGGGACGCTGACGGACTCTTCGAATCATCGGCCATGCGGGTCTCGCTCGGCGCAGACTTCGGCGCCGGGTTAGGGTAGGCTCAATTGATTGTGCACTGCAATAGAAACGGTGGCGCGCGGCGGGAGGCCGGGCCGCGGAGCGAGGCACGAGTCCGAAGAGATGACAGACGCCGCCTTTCACGGAAGAGCCGTTGCGCAGAAGCTGCCGGTGCCTCAGACCATCGGCGACGCCTATCGGGCGGCGGCGCGGGCACTCGTGGCCGCCGCGCTGCTGATCCTCGGACTCGCCACCGCGGCGACGGCGTTGATGCGGCTGGTGGGTGCCATGGCGGAGGCGGCGGCCGCGGTCGTGCCCGACCGAATGTGGCGCTCCTTACTCGAGGTCGCGGTCGGGCTGGTCCTCTACGGGATCGTCCTTGCGATCCTCGCCGTGCGCAGCCATGGGCTGGCGCTGGACGGAGAAGAACGGCGCGTCCGCCTCGCGCCCGCGTTCGGCGCGCGCGAGTTCCGATACCTCCTGATGGTCGCAGCCTACCTGGCCGCCACGTTCTGCCTGGCGATCGCGCTCGGCATCGTGTCCGGCGCCCTGTTCGCGGCGGCCAGCGACGCGACCTTCGACGGCATCGCCGAGCGCATCGGCTACTACTCCGCGTCCGCCCTGTGGCCGGGCTTCATGATGCTTGCCGTTCCATTCGCCGTCGTGGCGCTGCCGATGATCGCCGCCGGCGACGCCCGTTGGCCGGTCGGCCGCGCGCTGCGCGCCGGCGCGCGCAACTGGGCGCGCCTGCTGTTGATCTGGCTAGCGATCCTCGCGCCGCTCGCCGCGCTGTGGTTCGTCGTGTTGGTGCTGGATCGGGCCATCCTGGCGCCGCTGCATGTGCCGCTCCTCTATCGCTGGGTGATAGACATCGCCAATCTGGCGGCGGTGGCGGCGCTGGCCGCGGCAGCGTCGCGCGTCTACCGCCGCCTCGTTGGGCGCGACGAAACCGACGTGGCCAGCGTGTTCGACTGAGGCCTGCGGCGCACCGCCGCCGTGGACAGCACCCTGACGATCCCCGATAGTCGCGGCCCCGAACACGCGACGCGAGCGGCGATGACCGGAGTCGAGCAGGAGACAGAGCGGTGAGCAGCCAGCTGCCGGAAACACCGGTGCGCCCCCGCCCCGCCCTGCCCGCGGCCCAGCTCGCGCTCGAGGCCTACTGGCATGTCGGACGCCATCTGCGGGTCTACGCCCTGCAGATCCTCGTGCTCTCGGTGGTCAGCTGGATGCTCCAGTTGGCGACGAACATCGTCCTCTCGCTGATGATACCGCGCGCGAGCGACGCGGTCGCGACCGGGATGCAGCAGCTCGTCTTCGTCGTGACGATCGTGACGGTGCTGCTGCTGGGCGGCACCGCGATCTTCATCGATTGCATGCGCGCGGTGGTGCTGGGGCTCACGCCGGCCGTGGGCCACGCCCTCCGGCTGCGGCCCGGCGAGACGCGGGTGCTGCGCGCGGTCTGCATCTATTGGCTGATCGTGCACCTCGTCCCCACCGTCGTCGTGCAGCTGAGCTACGTCGCGGAGCCGCTGCAGCTCGATTGGGCGCCGCGCCTGCCGGCGCCGGCCAATTTCGCGTTCTATTGGGGCTGGGTGCTGGCGACGGCGCCGCTCGTCGTCATGAGCCTGCCGATCGTCCTGTTCGAGAGTGCGGCGGCGCCGCTGGCCCAGGGACGGCAGCGGCTGGAGGGCAACGGCGGCCGGATGTTCGCGGCCGGCGCCCTCTCCTTCGCGCCGCTCGCCGTGGTCGAAGTCGCGACCTACGAGGCGCACGCGGCCGGGCTGTTCGACAGCGATCCGGCGCTCTACTGGCTGTTCGAATTCGTGTTCATGAACCTGCTGCAGACCGCAACCTCCTTCGCCGCCATCCTCGTCATGTCCGCCCTCGCCGCCGCCGCCTATCTGCGGCTGTCCCCGCGCATCGAGTCGGTCTACCGCGTGTTCGACTGAGCGGCCGAGACGCCGGGAACCAACACCGGCTTTGCTGCGTTGCAATACCCACATCGACCAGCCTTCAGACGCCGCGCAACAATATTTCGCAAGGAAGGGCGCGCGTTCTATTGTGCGTTGCAAAAATATGCTGCACTCGCTAAGAGTGGATCGAAGCAGAGGCAGGAGCCAACCGGTCCGCGGCCACGACGAGAGGGAGCGATGAGCGAAACAGCGAAAGTGATTCCCCTGCCGCCTAAGCAGCAGCGGAAGGACCTCTACGAGGTCGGCGAGATTCCGCCGCTCGGCCATGTGCCGGCGAAGATGTATGCCTGGGCGATCCGGCGCGAGCGCCATGGCGAGCCCGAGAAGGCCATGCAGGTCGAGGTGGTGCCGACGCCCACGCTCGATCCCTACCAGGTCCTCGTGATGGTGATGGCCGCCGGCGTCAACTACAACGGCGTCTGGGCCGGGCTCGGCCGCCCGATCTCGCCCTTCGACGTGCACAAGGCACCCTACCACATCGCCGGCTCGGATGCCGCCGGCATGGTCTGGGCCGTGGGCGACAAGGTGAAGCGCTGGAAGGTCGGGGACGAGGTCGTCATCCACTGCAACCAGACCGACGGCGACGACGAGGAGTGCAACGGCGGCGATCCCATGTTCAGCCCCTCGCAGCGCATCTGGGGCTACGAGACGCCGGACGGCTCGTTCGCGCAGTTCACGGCCGTGCAGCAGCAGCAGCTGATGCCGCGCCCGCGCCACCTGACCTGGGAGGAAAGCGGCTGCTACGTGCTGACTCTCGCCACGGCCTACCGCATGCTGTTCGGCCACCGGCCGCACATCCTGCGTCCCGGCCAATACGTGCTGGTATGGGGCGCCTCGGGCGGGCTCGGCTCGATGGCCATCCAGCTGATCTCGACGGCCGGCGCCAACGCCATCGGCGTGATCTCAGACGAGAGCAAGCGCGACTTCGTCATGCAGCTCGGTGCCCGCGGGGTGATCAACCGCAGCCAGTTCGATTGCTGGGGGCAATTGCCGGATGTCGACGACGTCGCCGGCTACGCCGAGTACATGAAGAAGAGCCGCGCCTTCGGCAAGGCGATCTGGGACATCACCGGCAAGGGCAACGACGTCGACTTCGTGTTCGAGCATCCGGGCGAGCAGACCTTCCCGGTCTCCTGCTTCGTCGTCAAGCGCGGCGGCATGGTCGTGTTCTGTGCCGGCACCACCGGCTACAACATCACCTTCGACGCGCGCTTCGTGTGGATGCGGCAGAAGCGCATCCAGGGCAGCCACTTCGCCAACCTGCTGCAGGCGAGCCAGGCCAACCAGCTCGTCGTCGAGCGCCGCATCGATCCCTGCATGTCCGAGGTCTTTTCCTGGACCGACATAGCGCGCGCCCACACGAAGATGTGGAAGAACCAGCACAAGCCCGGCAACATGGCCGTGCTCGTGCAGGCGAAGCGCCCGGGGCTGCGTACCCTCGAGGACGCAGCTGAGGCGTAGGACAGGAAAGGTGAACCGCAGAGACGCAGAGACACAGAGAAGTTCTCCGTGCCTCCTCCGCGTCTCTGCGCCTCTGCGGTGAGACCGACCGATGGTCCAGACGGCACAGCGCGCATCATCGACGACGTCGTCGCTGCAACTGCCTGACCTCCTTGAGCTGTGCGAGCGGGCGCTGGGCGCGGCCGAAGGCTATGCGGCGCTGGCGAAGGCTTCGGTCGCCCGGCTGGTCCTGTCGAGCGGCGCGATCGATGCGGCGAGGCTGGATGGAGAGCAGCGCGCCGCCCACGGCTTTGCCTGGCTCACAACTTATGTGACGGCGCTGCGAGAGACGCTCGGCTGGGCGCGACGGCTCCAGGCGGGTGGCAAGCTCGGTGAGATCGAGGCGCTCATCTGCCAGGCCGCGTTCGGCGAATATCTTGCGCAGATCGCGGGCGGCATCGCCATGAGCCAGGGCGAGATCGTGCGGGCCGCCGACTTCGGCCTCAACGACGAGGCACACACGTTTGCGGCCGATACCGCCGTGGGTACGCTGACACGCCGCGGGGCGAGTAGCGCCGTGCTGATGCGGATCGCGGCGCTGATCGCGGAGGGCGCGTTCGGCGACAGCAGCCTCGAGGACGAGGCGCTGCTGATGGTGCGCGAGCAGTTCCGCCGCTTCGCCGAGGAGCATCGCGACGCCGCCCACGAGTGGCACAAGCAGGACGCCTTCATCCCGCTGGCGGTGATCGAGGAGCTGGCCGGCCTCGGCGTGTTCGGCCTCACGGTACCGGAGGAGTTCGGCGGCGCCGGACTCGGCAAGCTCGCCATGTGCATCGTCACGGAGGAGCTGAGCCGCGGCTATCTCGGCCTCGGTTCGCTCGGCACGCGCTCGGAGATCGCGGCCGAGCTGATCCGCCTCGGCGGCACCGACGCGCAGAAGCAGAAATGGCTGCCCAAGCTGGCCTCCGGCGAGATCCTGCCGACGGCCGTGTTTACCGAGCCCAGCACCGGCTCCGACCTCGGCAGCCTGCGCACGCGCGCAGTGCGCGACGGCGAGACTTACCGCATCACCGGCAACAAGACCTGGATCACCCATGCCGCGCGCGCCGACGTGATGACGCTGCTCGCGCGCACCGACGCCAACGAGCCCGGCTACAAGGGGCTCTCGATGTTTCTCGCGGAGAAGCCGCGCGGCACCGACTCCGACCCCTTTCCCGTCGACGGCCTGCGAGGCGGCGAAATCCGCGTGCTCGGCTATCGCGGCATGAAGGAGTACGAGCTGGCCTTCGACGGCTTCGCGGTGAAGGCCGAGAACCTGCTGGGCGGCGTCGAGGGCCAGGGCTTCAAGCAGCTGATGGCGACCTTCGAATCGGCGCGGGTGCAGACGGCGGCGCGCGCCGTGGGCGTGGCCCAGAACGCGCTCGAACTCGGCCTCGCCTATGCCAAGGGCCGCGTACAGTTTGGCAAGCCCATCGTCGCGTTCCCGCGCGTCGCCGGCAAGCTCGCGTGGATGGCAGCGGAAACAATGGTGGCGCGCCAGCTCACCTGGTTCGCCGCGCGCCAGAAGGACAGCGGCAAACGCTGCGACATAGAGGCGGGCATGGCCAAGCTGCTGGCCGCCCGCGTCGCCTGGGCCAACGCCGACAACGCGCTGCAGGTGCACGGCGGCAACGGCTATGCCGAGGAATATGCCATCAGCCGCGTCCTCTGCGACGCCCGCATCCTCAACATCTTCGAAGGCGCGGCCGAGATCCAGGCCCAGGTGATCGCGCGCGGGCTGCTGAGCGGGCGGAACTAGCGGGCTTCAGTCGTCTCGCTTTCTTGCGCGATAGGCGGCGGCCTTGGCGCGTGCGCCGCACAGGTCCATGCTGCACCAGCGCCGACGGTGCGCCTTGGTGCGATCGTAGAACCAGAGCGAGCAGGTCTC
This sequence comes from Candidatus Acidiferrum sp., assembly GCA_035518775.1. GTDB lineage: Bacteria > Pseudomonadota > Alphaproteobacteria > Dongiales > Dongiaceae > JBGPEQ01. The sequence continues at coordinate 9,894 of DATIXH010000302.1, read as the reverse complement.
GGCTTCGCACTCGCGCACCAGCTGCCGATCCCCTTCCGAGAACAACTGGCCGAAGGCCTCTGCGACCGGCGCCAGCATTGCGGCGGCCGTGGGGAACTGGTGCGACCGCGTCATCTCAGTGCGGCCATCGACTCCGTGCAGGGCGGCGATCGTTGGTCCCGCTGCCAGTAACCGATTGAGTTCGGCCAACGCTGTGGCCGCCGGCGGGCCGCCGCTACGCTGCCACGCCGCCACGGCGGGCCGCAGCCGCTCGCGCAACGCACGCGCCGCGGCCGCGGCCGCGTCGAGCTGCGCCCGCGTGAATCGTCGGCGGACTTCTCCGACCTCGACACGCGACAACAAGCCCGCTGTGACGAGCCACGTCAGGAGGGCACCGCCGTCGCCGATGTGCTCCACAGGATCGTCGGTGCGGATGCCCGGCCGCGTGTTGAGAAAATCGAGCGCCGGGTGATCCGCCAACAACGGCGCAACGTCGCTGCTGGCTGGCTGTTCGGCGCGGACCTGTTTCATCTCACATCTCCGTTACCGGTAAATATATGCTTTACAGGTGACGGATTGCAACCCATCTACCGGCAAGTTCGACCTTGCACGGAGAGCATCCATGACCACGACATCCCGCCGCCAAGCCATGACCGCCTCGCTCGGCCTCGCCCTGACCGGGGTGGCGCTGGCGCGCAGCACAGGGGTTCGCGCCGAAGAGGCTGCAACGGCAGAGCAGCACCGCACGCGCTACAAGACCGTGCAGATGGACGATCTCGAGCTATTCTATCGCGAAGCCGGCAAGCCGACCGCGCCGAGCCTGCTGCTCCTGCATGGCTTCCCGACCTCGTCGCACATGTTCCGCGATCTGATCCCGGCTCTTGCCGATCGCTACCATGTGGTAGCGCCGGACTATCCGGGCTTCGGCTACAGCGACTTTCCGGATCGCCAGACGTTCAACTACGGCTTCGCCGCCTATGCCGAGATCATCGACAAGTTCACGCAGGCGATCGGGCTGCAGCGCTATGCGCTCTACATCCAGGACTACGGCGCGCCCGTCGGGCTGCGTCTGGCGCTGCGTGCGCCGGAGCGCCTGACCGCGCTCATCGTACAGAACGGGAATGCCTATGAGGAGGGCCTGAGCGAGGCGTGGGATCCGATCAAGGCCTATTGGCGCAAGCCGACGCCGGCCAATCGCGACAAGCTGCGCGGCTGGCTGACGCTCGACGGCACGCGTCAGCAGTACACGGCCGGCCTGTCAGAGGCGCAAGTCGAACTGGTCAGCCCGGACAGCTGGACGCTCGACTGGTCGCTGCTGAGCCGGCCCGGCAACATCGATCTGCAGCTCGATCTCTTCGGCGACTACCAGAGCAATGTCGCACTCTATCCGGACTTCCAGGCGTTCTTCCGCCAGCATCGGCCGCCGACGCTGATCGTGTGGGGCAAGGCCGATCCGTTCTTCACCGTTGCCGGCGCGCAGGCCTATCGGCGCGACCTGCCGAAGGCCGAGCTTCACCTTCTCGATGCCGGACATTTCGCGCTGGAGACGCACGGCCCGGAGATCGCGGCGCATATTCGCCGATTCCTGCCGGCACAGCCCGCATAGTGGAGCCGCGACGGCGCGCGTCAGATGGCCTGCAGGCGGGGCAATCGCGCCTCGACGCGCAGGCCGCCGCGCTCGCTGCGCCCGATCGCGAGCGCGCCGCCGTAGGCCTCGACGATCTCGCTGACGATGGCGAGGCCCTGGCCGGTGCCATGCACGCGCCGGTCCAGGCGCAGGCCGCGCTGGCCGAGATCGGCGAGGTTCTCGGCCGGCACGCCCGGGCCATCGTCTTCGATGGCGATGTGGACCATGTTTTCCGCGGCGGCGTGCAGCCAGATCGCGCTGCGCGCCCACTTGCAGGCATTGTCGAGCAGGTTGCCCAGCAGCTCCGCCATGTCTTCCGTGTCGACCGCGGCCTTCGGCGTGTTGGCGATGTCGACGGTCCAGTGCAGGGCGCCGCCGCGCGGCGTGCGCTGGAGGGTGCGCACGATCGGCTCGGCGACGGCGCGTACGTCGGCGCTCGCTTGGCCCGTGCCCTTCTTGACGCCGATGCGCACGCGCGCCAGCTCGCGGTCGACGTGCCGGCGCATGATGTCGGCCAGGTCCTCGAGCTCCGCCGCGATCTCGCCCTCGCCCTTGTCGCGCAACCGCTGCGCGTCGGCCGCCAGCACGGTGAGCGGCGTCTTCAGCCCGTGGGCGAGGTCGGCGGCATGGGCGCGGGCGCGGGCGATGGTCTGCTCCTGCGCCTCGAGCAGCTCGTTCACCTCGCCGACCAGCGGCGTGACTTCCTCGGGATAGTTGCCCTCGAGCCGGCGCCGGCGCGCGGACCGCACCTCGTTGAGGCTGCGCCGGACAGCTTCCAGCGGGCGCAGCCCGACGCTGACCTGGAGCCACGCCGCGAGGATCAGGACGCTCGCGAGGATCGCCAGGGAGGGGACGAGGTCGTTGGCGAAGTCGGTCGTCAACCGGTCCAGCTCGCGGCGGTCGAGGGCGACCGCCAGGCGCAGCGTACGCTTGCCGCCGGGCGCCGTGTAGAGCAGCCGGCGCTCGCGCACGAGCAGGTGCGCGCCATTGGGGCCGTCGATCTCATGCTCATGCAGGACGCCGAGCTCGAGCGGGTCCGCCGGCAGCGCCAGCGCGGCATCCCACAGGGAGCGCGAGCGCATGACGACCCCGCTATCGTCCTCCACCTGCCAATAGAGTCCGCTATAGGGCTGGCTGAACCGGGGATCCGCCGGCGCCTGCTTGAGGTGGGGTTGATTTTGCGGATCGAACAGAATGCCGGCCGCGAGTTGCTGCAGATGGGTCTCCAGTTCGACCCCGAGCCGGCGCTCGACATGACGCTCGAACAGCTGGACCCAGGCGAAGCCGGCGACGATCAGCGCGATCGCGATTGAAACCGCCGCCGCAAACAGCAGCCGCAGCCGCAGGGAGTGCCGCCTCATGGGCTCGGTTCGCAGGCCATGTAGCCGAAGCCGCGGCGGGTGGCGATGATGTCGACGCCGAGCTTGCGGCGGACGCGGCCGACCAGCACCTCGATGGCGTTGCTCTCGCGCTCGATGTCCTGGGCATAGAGATGCTCCGTCAGCTCGAGCTGCGATACGACGCGCCCGGCATGATGCATCAGGTAGCTCAGCAGCCGGTATTCCTGCGGCGACAGGTTGACGGCCGCGCCGTTCACCGTCACCTGCATCTGCCGCGTGTCGAGCGCGACCGGTCCGACGCGCAACAGGGCAGAGGCCTGGCCGGCGGAGCGCCGCAGGAGCGCCCGCACGCGGGCCAGCAGCTCCTCGATTCGAAAAGGCTTCGGGAGATAGTCGTCGGCGCCGGCATCGATGCCTTCGACGCGCTCGTTCCAGGTCCCGCGCGCCGTCAGCACCAGGACCGGGAAGCTGCGCCCGGCCGCCCGCCAGCGCTTCAGGATCGAGAGGCCATCCATGGTCGGCAGCCCGAGGTCGAGAATGACGGCGGCGTATTCGCCGGTATCGCCCTTGTACCAGACCTCCTCGCCATCGGTCTCGCGCTCCACGACATAGCCGGCGCCGCCGAGGGCGGCGCCGACGTCGCGCGCGATACGGTTGTCGTCCTCAGCCAGCAGGATGCGCATCACTCGCCCTCGACCCGGATGATGGCAGCGGTCTTGGCGTCGGCCAGCACCTCGATCACATGGCCCGCGGAATCCACGACCCGGAACTCGTAGACCCAGACGCCGTCGCTCTTCTCGAACTCGATGCCGACGACCTCGCCGACCACCTTCCTCTCGACCGCGGCGAGGACGGCATCGAGCGGGAGCGCCTCGCCGCGCGCGACCGCCTGCCGGGCCGCATCATGGTCGTGACGCTCGTCGTATTCGCCTTCCTCGTCGGCGGCCGCGGACATGGCAGCGGCGATCGCGGCGGACGACATGATCAGCGAAAGGACGACCCGGGCGAAGCGATGAGACCTGAGCATGGAACGACTATGAACGATCGAACCTGACAATCCGCTGACAAGGCCGGTCAGCGGTCGGTCAGCACGACCCTGATAGTGTCCTCCGCATTGCTTCAGCGACAAGTGCCATTGATCAGGACGGAGATCGTCATGCGCAGCCAACAACGCCTCGCTTCTTTTCCGCCGACCGCCGCCCTCTCATCCCCGTCCCTTGGCCTTGACGGCGCCGAGAGCGGGGCGGCGCCGCGCAGCGAGGTCAAGGTGTGGGACCCGCTCGTGCGCATCTTCCACTGGGGTTTGGTCGCAGCATTCCTGACGGCCTGGGCGACCGGCGACGAGATCAGGAGCGTGCATATCGCGGCCGGTTCCTGCGTCATCGGCCTAGTGGCGTTCCGCATCGCCTGGGGCTTCATCGGCGGGCAGCATGCGCGCTTCACGAATTTCGTGCGCGGCCCGCGCGCGGTGACGCGCTATCTGCGCGACACGGTCATGCTGCGCGCTCGGCGCTATCTGGGCCACAACCCCGCCGGCGGCGCGATGATCATCGCGCTGCTGGCCATGCTGTCCGTGATCGGCGCCACCGGCATTATGATGACCACGGACGCATTCCGCGGCTTGGCATGGATCCGCGACCTCCATGAGGGAGCCGTCAGCCTGACGCTCGGCCTCGTTGTCCTCCACATTCTCGGCGTCATCATCGCCAGCTACGAACATGGCGAGAACCTGATCAGGGCCATGGTCACCGGACGCAAGCGGGCGGAGAGCGAGCGCCGCTAGCGGCGGCCCGCGCTCAGCGCGGGCTGGCCCACCGCACGGCGGCCGCCTATAGTCGCCGCCATGCGCGGCGGTGTTCTCGCTCTTCTGTTCATCACCCTCCTGCTGGTGGTGGGTATCCTGTTCCTCGGCCTGTTCAGCATGGCGCGGGGCGGCGAGTTCAACCGGAAGTACGGCAATCTCTTCATGCGCTTTCGGGTCGCCGCCCAGGCCGTGGCCGTGCTGCTCGTGCTGCTGCTCATCTTCCTGATGAGCCACCGCAACTGACGCGGCCGTGGTCAAGCTCACGCGCATCTACACCCGCGGCGGCGACAAGGGCGAGACCTCGCTCGGGAGCGGCAGGCGCGTGGCCAAGCACAGCCGGCGAGTCGCCGCCTACGGCACGGTCGACGAGGCGAATGCAGCCGTCGGCCTGGCGCGGCTGCACACCGCGGGCGAGCCAGATGCCATGCTGGCGCGCATCCAGAACGATCTCTTCGATCTCGGCGCCGACCTGTGCAGACCCGAGGATCGCAAGAGCAAGGGACCGGCGCTGCGCATCATCCAGGCGCAGGTCGACCGGCTGGAGCGCGAGATCGATGCCATGAACGCGGCCCTGGCGCCGCTCAACTCGTTCGTGCTGCCGGGGGGCACGCCGGCGGCCGCGCATCTGCATCTCGCCCGCACGATCGTGCGCCGGGCCGAACGCGAGATGACTGCGCTCGCCGGCCGCGAGAAGGTCAACCCGGCGGCGATCAAATATATCAACCGGCTGTCGGACCACTTGTTCGTGCTGGCCCGGGCCCTCAACGACAATGGGGCCAAGGACGTGCTGTGGCAGCCGGGCGCGACCCGCCCCTCCTGAAAAAAGGCTCGGGCCTTAAGCCTCCGTTAACCGCAAGTTCAGCTTTGCATCGTAGCCTGCGGCCGTTCTCCTTGAGCGGGTGCCCATGGCCGACGCGCGATCTCCAGGTTCGTTCCGGCGCTACGTCCTCTATGTCCTCGCGGCGGTGCCGGTCGCCGCTGTGATCGTGGCTGTCTCCGCCGCGCTGGAGGCGAGCCAGCCGCCGATGGTGTCTTTCGACATGAAGCTCAAGGTCTCCGGACAGGACATCCGCGCGCAGGGAACGGCTTATCTCGAGAGCGACGGCTTCAGCTTCGAGGCGGACAAGCTGAGCTTCACGGGCACGGTCAGCGGTGACGAGGTCAGGATCAGCGGCAAGGTCGCGAATGCAGATCGGTCGCAGATGCGGGAGTTCAGTACCTCCGGTCACCTGACCAACAACCAGATGAGCGCCACCCTGAACGGCGACCGCGGCAGCCGCTTGGGCACGCTCAAGCTGGAATTGATCAATCGATAAAGCGGGTTAACTGGCCCTGCGGGGCGCCCGGTGCGGCCGCCCGGTGCCGTTGACACCTGGGTGTCATCTCCATATTGTGCAGTGCGAAATGGGGCGAGCGCGCATTCCAGAGGCGCGCAGGGCGCTCATGTGCGCTTGCGGCAAACGGCCCCGGGAGGACAGCAGGTCGAGCTCCGATGAAGGTACTGGTCGCGGTGAAGCGCGTCATCGACGCCAACGTCAAGGTCCGGGTCAAGGCGGACGGCACGGGCGTCGAAACGGCCAACGTCAAGATGGCCATGAACCCGTTCTGTGAAATCGCCGTCGAGGAGGCCATCCGGCTGAAGGAAGCCGGCAAGGCCACCGAGATCGTGGCCGTCTCCTGCGGCGCCCAGAGCAGCCAGGAGACGATCCGGACGGCCCTCGCCATGGGTGCCGACCGCGGCATCCACGTGCTGACGGACGCGGAGCTGCAGCCGCTGGCTGTTGCCAAGCTGCTGAAGGCGGTGATCGCCAAGGAGCAGCCGGGGCTGGTCATCCTGGGCAAGCAGGCGATCGACGACGACTGCAACCAGACGGGACAGATGCTGGCGGGCCTGCTCGGGTGGCCGCAGGCGACGTTCGCCTCCAAGCTGCAGGTCGAGGACGGCGGGTTCACGGTGACGCGCGAGGTCGATGCCGGCCTCGAGGTGGTCAAGCTGAAGGCGCCGGCCCTCATCACCACCGACCTCCGGCTCAACGAGCCGCGCTACGCCTCCCTCCCCAACATCATGAAGGCGAAGAAGAAGCCGATCGAGCAGCTGGCGCCCGACGCGCTCGGCGTCGACGTGGCGCCGCGGGTCAAGACGCTGAAGGTGGTCGAGCCGCCGAAGCGCAAGTCGGGCATCAAGGTGAAGAGCGTGAGCGAGCTGGTCGACAAGCTCCGCAACGAAGCGAAGGTGATCTGATGGCGATCCTGCTGCTGGCGGAGCACGACAACGCGGCGATCAAGCCGGCCACGCTCAACGCCATCACCGCCGCCGGCAAGATCGGCGGCGAGGTCCATTTGCTGATCGCGGGGCAGAACGCCAAGGCAGCGGCCGAGGCGGGAGCCAAGATTCCCGGCATCGCCAAGGTGCTGCTGTGCGACGACGCGGCCTATGCCAACGGGCTGGCCGAGAACGTCGCCGCGCTGCTGGTGAAGCTGGCGCCTTCCTACTCCCATGTGCTGGCGGCGACGACGGCGATCAGCAAGAGCGCCATGCCGCGGGCGGCGGCGCTGCTCGACGTGGCGCAGATCTCCGACATCATCGGCGTGGAGTCGCCCGACACCTTCGTGCGGCTCACCTATGCCGGCAACGCCGTCACGACCGTGCAGTCGAGCGACAAGATCAAGGTCATCACCGTACGCGCCACCGGCTTCGACGCCGCGCCGGCGACCGGCGGCAATGCGGCGGTCGAGGCGATCGCCGGCGCCGGCGATACCGGGCTCAGCAGCTTCCTGCGGCAGGACGTGCATCGCTCGGAGCGGCCGGAGCTGGCCTCGGCGCGCATCGTCATCTCCGGCGGGCGCGGCATGCAGAGCGGCGAGAACTTCAAGCTGCTGGAGCGGGTCGCCGACAAGCTGGGCGCCGCGGTCGGCGCCAGCCGTGCGGCGGTCGATGCCGGCTTCGTGCCCAACGACTACCAGGTGGGACAGACCGGCAAGATCATCGCGCCCGAGCTCTACGTCGCGGTCGGCATCTCCGGCGCCATCCAGCATCTGGCGGGCATGAAGGACAGCAAGGTGATCGTCGCCATCAACAAGGATGAGGAAGCGCCGATCTTCCAGGTGGCCGACTACGGCCTGGTGGCCGACCTGTTCCAGGCCGTGCCCGAACTCGAAAAGGAACTGGCAAAATAATGCCCCTCGACACGCAACCCGCTCCCGGCAAGGAGAGCCGTACCATGATCCAGAAAATCGGCGTCATCGGCGCCGGCCAGATGGGCAACGGCATCGCCCACGTCGCCGCCCTCAAGGGCTTCGACGTGAAGCTCTTCGACGTGGACGCCGCGCAGCTCGACAAGGCCAAGGCCACGATCGAGCAGAACATGAGCCGCCAGATCAAGCGCGGCATGATCAAGGAGGCCGACCGCGACGCCGCCCTCAAGCGCATCGCCACCGGCCAGGACTTGAAGATGTTCGGCGATCGCGACATCGTCATCGAGGCGGCGGTCGAGAAGGAAGCCATCAAGAAGGAGATCTTCAAGGCGCTCTGCCCCGTGCTGAAGCCGGAGGCGATGATCGCCACCAATACCTCGTCGATCTCGATCACGCGGCTCGCCGCCGCCACCGACCGTCCGGCCAAGTTCATGGGCATGCATTTCATGAACCCCGTGCCGCTGATGGAGCTGGTGGAGCTGATCCGCGGCCTCGCCACCGACGACGACACCTACACGGCGGTGAAGGTGCTGGCCGAGAAGCTCGGCAAGACGCCGGCGCCGGCCGAGGACTTCCCGGCCTTCATCGTCAACCGCATCCTGCTGCCGATGCTGAACGAGGCCGTCTACACGCTCTACGAGGGTGTGGGATCGGTCGAGTCGATCGACACCGCCATGAAGCTCGGCGCCCATCACCCGATGGGGCCGCTGGAGCTGGCCGACTTCATCGGCCTCGACACCTGCCTCTCGGTCATGCAGGTGCTCTACGAGGGCCTCGCCGACAGCAAGTACCGCCCCTGCCCGCTCCTGGTGAAGTACGTCGAGGCCGGCTGGCTCGGCCGCAAGGTCGGGCGCGGCTTCTACGACTACAGCACGGGCACGCCGGTCCCGACGCGCTGAGCCGGCCGGCGTTCCGCCGGCTTTACGCAAAAATGTTTCACGTGAAACATCGCGGCGCCGGGCCGCAACTATGCGATTCTGCAAAACGACCCTATGGATCAAAAAATCGCCTAGCGATTTCAACGACATGGCCTTGACCAGTTTCGGTCGATTCAGGTCCGCGAAGCCGGGATCGGCGACCGGATTTCGCGCGCGATGGGCCGAAAGCGCCCGGTTCGTGCAGGCCGCTCTCGCGGCCGCCCTCGCGATCGCCAGCCCCGCGGCGGCGGCGGACTGGAGCCCGTCGCATATCGTCGTGGTGATCGAGGAGAACCACGCGTTCGAGCAGATCATCGGCAATCCCGACGCGCCCTTCATCAACAAGCTGGCGGCCGAGGGCGCGCTCTTCACCGACGCCCACGGCATCACCCATCCGAGCCAGCCCAACTACCTGGCGCTCTTCTCGGGCTCGACCCAGAACACCGCCGGCGACCGGACGGTGCGGGGAACGCCGCTCGGCACGCCCAATCTGGGGGCGGCGCTCATCGCCAAGGGCTACAGCTTCGCCGGCTACTGCGAAGACCTGCCCGAGGTCGGCTCGCTCAAGAGCTCGGCGCGCGGCGGCTACGCGCGCAAGCACAATCCCTGGTCGAACTGGCAGGCCGCCGATCCCGGCGCCAACCAGCTGGCGGCGCACACCAACCAGCCCTTCAAGAACTTCCCCTCCGACTTCACCCGGCTGCCGACCGTGGCCTTCGTCGTCCCCAATCTCTACAACGACCAGCATGGCGACGGCTTCACCTCGGACCGGACGCTGATCCGGGATTCCGACGACTGGCTGAAGAGCAACATCGGCGCCTACGCGCAGTGGGCGGTGACCCACGACAGCCTGCTGATCGTCACCTGGGACGAGGACGACAACGACGACTCGCCGCTCAACCACATCGCCACGATCATGGTCGGCGCCCGGGTGAAGCCCGGCCGCTACGACCAGCGCATCGACCACTACGGCGTGCTGCGCATGATCGAGCACTTCTACGGCCTGCCGCATGCCGGCGCGTCCGCGGGCGC
>DATIXH010000301.1:0-69831 GCA_035518775.1 Candidatus Acidiferrum sp. | reverse complement strand
CTGGTCGATGCCCTGAAGAAGCACGGGGTCGACATGGCCTTCGCCGTGCCGGGCGAGAGCTATCTCGCGGTGCTGGACGCGCTCCACGACGCCGGCAACCAGATCCGCCTCGTCACCTGCCGCCAGGAAGGCGGCGCCGCCTATATGGCGGAGGCCTACGGCAAGCTGACCGGACGCCCCGGCATCTGCATGGTGACCCGCGGCCCCGGCGCGACCAACGCCGCGGTCGGTCTCCACACCGGGTTCCAGGATTCGACGCCGATGATCCTGCTGATCGGCCAGGTGGCGCGCGACCAGGCCGAGCGCGAGGCCTTCCAGGAAGTGGACTTCCGCCGCATGTTCGGTGAGGTCACCAAGTGGACGGCGCAGATCGAGGATGCCCGCCGCATACCAGAATATGTGAGTCAGGCGTTCCACCGCGCGCTCAACGGCCGGCCGGGACCGGTCGCTTTGGCGCTGCCCGAGGACATGTTGACCGACCGCGTCGAGGTCGCCGATGCCGGCCACTATGTGGTCGCCCGCGGCAATCCGAGCCGCGAGCAGATGGCGGAGTTGCGCGAGCGCCTCACCCACGCGAAGCGGCCGTTCGTGATCCTCGGCGGCGGCGGCTGGGATGCGAAGGCGGTCGACGACTTCCGCGCCTTCGCCGAGGTGATGAACCTCCCGGTCGGCACGTCGTTCCGCTGCCAGGACCTCATGGACAACGACCACCGCAACTACGTCGGCGACGTCGGCATCGGCATCAATCCGAAGCTCGCCGAGCGGGTGAAGACCGCCGACCTGCTGCTGGTGGTGGGCGCGAGGCTCGGCGAGATGACCACCTCCGGCTACACCCTGCTCGATGCGCCGCTGCCGAAGCAGACGCTGGTGCATGTGCATGCGTCGGCGGAGGAGCTGGGCCGGGTCTATCAGAGCGTGCTGCCGATCAATTCCGGCATGGCGGGCTTCGCCGCGCTCGCGCGCGGCCTGCTGCCGCTGGATCATTCGGCCTGGGATGCCTGGACCGAGGGCGCCCGCGCCGACTACGTCGCCTGGCAGAAGCACGACCGCAACGCGGGCGCGGTGCAGATGGGCGAGATCATCGCCTATCTGCGCGAGAAACTGCCGGCCGATGCGATCCTGACGAACGGCGCCGGCAACTACGCGAGCTGGCTGCACCGCTTCTACCGCTTCCGCAAGTATCGAAGCTATCTCGGCCCGACCAACGGCTCCATGGGCTACGGCGTCCCCTCGGCGGTGGCGGCGAAGCTGGTGCATCCCGACCGCATCGTGGTCTCCTTCAACGGCGACGGCTGCTTCCTGATGAACGGCCAGGAGCTGGCGACCGCCGTGCAATACGGCCTCGCCATCATCGTCATCGTCGTCAACAACGGCATGTACGGCACCATCCGCATGCATCAGGAGCGCGAATATCCGACGCGCGTCCACGGCACCGATCTCAGGAACCCCGATTTCGCCGCCCTCGCCCGCGCCTACGGCGCCCATGGCGAGACGGTCGAGACGACCGAGCAGTTCGGACCCGCCTTCGAGCGTGCGGCCGCATCAGGCAAGCCGGCGCTGATCGAGATCCGCCTCGATCCGGAGGCGATCACGCCCAGGCTGGGCCTCAGCCAGATCCGGGAGAATGCGCTGAAGGCGCGCTGACCGCCGCTCCCGGCCAGGAACCAGGGCCGGCCACGATCGCTTGAACAGACCATGAGCGGCGACGTGCACATCGGCATTTCCGGCTGGACCTATGCGCCCTGGCGCGGCCGCTTCTATCCGCAAGGCCTGCCGCAGAAGCGCGAGCTCTCCTACGCCGCCGCGATCTTCCGGACGATCGAGATCAACGGCACCTTCTATTCGCTGCAGCGCCCCGAGACCTTCGTGCTCTGGGCCGAACAGACGCCGGAAGACTTCGTCTTCGCGGTCAAAGGCTCGCGCTATATCACGCATATGCTGCGGCTGAAGCACGTCCGAATACCCCTGGCCAACTTCTTCGCCTCCGGCCTGCTGCGCCTGGGACCGAAGCTCGGGCCGATCCTGTGGCAGCTACCCCCGAACTTCCGCTTCGATCCCGCCCGCCTCGATGCCTTCCTGGCGTTGCTGCCGCGCGACACGGAGGCCGCCGCCGCGCTGGCGCGGCGCCATGACGAGCGGCTGCGCGGCCGGGCCTGGATGAAGACCGATGCGAACCGCCGCCTGCGCCATGCTCTCGAGATCCGGCACGAGAGCTTCGTCACGCCGGCTTTCATCGAGCTGCTGCGCGCCCACGACGTCGCGCTCGTCTGCGCCGACACGGTGGAATGGCCGCGGCTGATGGACCTCACCTCCGACTTCGTCTACTGCCGCCTGCATGGCTCGGAAGTGCTCTATGCCAGCGGCTATGACGATGCGGCTCTCGACTCTTGGGCCGCCCGCGTCGTCGCCTGGGCGCAGGGTGACGAGCCGTCCGGTGCCGAGCGCGTCATCCCGCGCCCGGTACCGAAACGGAAGCGCCGCGACGTGTTCGTCTATTTCGACAACGATGCGAAGGTCCGGGCACCCGTGGACGCTCAAGGGCTGATGGCGCGGGTCGCTCGCCTGCTGGGGAGGCAGGCCCAACCGCGGAACCCGGACCATGCCTTAGCATTGACCTTGCGGGAAAAGACGCGAGGCCCCGATGCGCTCGAAACTGCTCAACACCGATCCGCCCGTGACCTACGCCGTCGTGCTGGACACCGGCGATGAGGTGATCGCGTCGCTGACCCGCTTCGTGCGCGAGCAGGAGGTCGAGGCGGCGTCGGTAACGGCCATCGGCGCATTCACCGATGCGGTGCTCGGCTATTTCGATTGGCAGACCAAGCAGTATCGTCGCATTCCCGTGAACGAGCAGGTCGAGGTGCTGTCGCTGCTGGGCGACGTGGCGGTATCGGAGGGAGAACCCACGCTCCACGTCCATGCCGTGCTCGGCAAGGGCGATGGCAGTGTGCTCGGCGGCCATCTCCTGGCGGCGCACGTCCGCCCAACCCTGGAGGCCATCCTCATCCAGCCGCCGAGCTATCTGCGCAAGCGCAAGGACCCGGAGACGGGGCTCGCCCTGATCGCAGCCGATCCGGTTTGAGACTGTCGCTAGCGGAAGAAGACGGCGGCCGCGACCAGCACGGCAAAGCCGAAGGTCGCGCCGAACCGCCCGATGCGCTTGATCCGGCGGCCTAAGAGCCGCGGCACGCCCGGCGCGTCGGCCGCCAGCGGTTGCAGGATCCGGTCGAGCGACGCCAGCGTGGGCATGAGCGCGGAGAAATCGGCGTGCGGCGGCGCTTCCGCCTTTTCGGGCGCCAGCGGCGGCGGCACGTCGGGACGACGCTTGACCACGAAGCGCGTCCGCGGGGCTTCCGACGCCGTGGCCGGACGCGGCTTCACGCCCATGACGCGGGCATGCTCGTTCTCGTCAAGCCACCAAGTCGGCCGCCGCTCAGGTCGTCCGATGTCGGCGACGGGATCCTGAAGGAGCAGCGGCTCGAACGGCTGCGCGGATGGGGAGCGGTCTGACGGCGGCGCCATGGCCGCGATTATCGGCGACGATGGTTTACACGGTATTAACTACGCGAATGCCGGCGTTAATCATTCGGCCGGGGCCCTTACGCCGCCAGGCGCGTCATCGCCCGGCAGCTCTGCGCGCACTGACGGCAGAGGGCGGCGCAGACGCCCATCTGACGGTCGTCATTCAACCCCTCGCAGTCGTGCGCGCAGCGCTCGCAGACATCGGCGCAGACGCCGCAGACCCCGGCATGCAGGTCGGAGCGGCGCATCATGAAGTCGGCGCTGGTCTGGCAGATATCGGCGCAGTCGGCCAAGAGGCGGATATGACGCGGCTCGGCATGGCGTCCGCCCTTGGCGAGGCAATGAACCATGGTCTCGACGCAGACGCGGTGGCACTCGAGACAGTTCTGGATGCACTGCTGCAGGTCCATGGGCGGCCTCTCGCGATCGGCCAACCCCCTTGGCTAACGAACGCGGCCGCCCTCCGATGGTTCCGCGGTCGGCCTCCGCCCAACGAAAGACGGCGGCGGCAACCACCCGCCGCCGTCGATCGAGCGTTTATGAAGACCCCGGATCGGCCGCCGTCACTCCTCTTCCGTCTCGTCTTCGGCGCCGATCTCGACCACGAGCGGCGTCGGCTCAGGCGGATGCGGGGCCAGCGTCGTGTGGCGCTCGTCGGTCCAGTTGGCCAGCTTCACGACGTTGCCCACCTGCTCATCCTCCGGCGTCGGCTCGACGATGCTGAGGCCCTCGGAGTCGAGGAAGAAAGTGTGCGTGCCGAACACAGTCTCGAGCTGAGGAGAAGCGGCGTGGTCCTCTGGGACCGCCTGGCAGTCGAAGCGGCCTTCGACGCGCTCGACCTGCGCGGGGGATAGTTTCATCTGCACCTCCAATTGCTGGAATGGACAGCCATAGGCGGCCCCCCAAACCGAAACTCGCGCGAGCGCATCCGCTCGCTGCGGGGCCTCCCACCTGCCGGTGGTGCGATCTCGCGGCCACAAGCCTGCCTTGACGAAATTGCATGTGGGATGATGCCCGGCCGTATCAAGCCTGTGACATCGATGACACAGAGCGCGCGCTCAGTCCGGCGCGGCGCAGTCCTCCGCCCAGAATTCTTGCGCAAAGCGCGCCTGCGGATCGTAATGGCCGGTGCCGCGCCGCTCTTCCTCGATGCGGCGCAGCTCGACGCGGCGGATCTTTCCCGAGATCGTCTTCGGCAGTTCCGCGAACTCGAGGCGGCGCACCCGCTTGAAGGGGGCCAGGTGCTCGCGCACATGGGCGAAGATGGCGGCCGCCGTCTCCCGCGTCGGCGGCGTGCCGGCGGCGAGCACGACGAACGCCTTCGGCACCGCCGCCCGCAGCGGGTCCGGGCTGGGCACGACGGCCGCCTCGGCGACCGCCGCATGCTCGATCAGCACGCTCTCCAGCTCGAACGGGCTGATCCGGTAGTCCGAGGCCTTGAAGACGTCGTCGGCGCGGCCGACGAAGGTGAGATAGCCGTCGGCATCGCGGCGCGCGACGTCGCCGGTTCGGTAGTAGCCCCCGGCCATGACCGCGTCGGTGCGCTCGGCATCGTCCTGATAGCCGGGCATCAGGCCGAGCGGCCGCGGCTCCAGGGCGAGGCACAGCTCGCCCTCGTCGCATTCGCGGCCATTCACGTCGAGCAGCGCGACGCGATAGCCGGGCAGCGGCCGCCCCATGGCGCCGGGCTTCACCGCCTGTCCCGGCGCGTTGGCGACCTGCGCGGTGGTCTCGGTCTGGCCGTAGCCGTCGCGGATGGTGAGGCCCCAGGCGGCGCGCACGGTCTCGATGACCTCCGGATTGAGCGGCTCGCCGGCACCGACCAGGTTGCGCAGCGCCGGTTTCCAGGCGCGCAGGTGCTCCTGCACGAGCATGCGCCACACCGTCGGCGGCGCGCACAGCGAAGTCACGCCGGCGCGCACGACCGCATCCAGCACCGCCTTGGCGTTGAAGCGCTTGAAGCCGTAGACGAAAATGGTGGCGCCGGCGTTCCAGGGCGCGAAGAAGCAGCTCCAGGCGTGCTTGGCCCAGCCGGGAGAGCTGATGTTGAGATGCACGTCGTCCGGCCGCAGCCCCAGCCAGTACATCGTCGAGAGATGGCCGATGGGATAGCTCGCATGCGTATGCAGCACGAGCTTCGCCTTCGCGGTCGTGCCGGAGGTGAAGTAGAGCAGCAGCGGGTCGTCGGCCTTGGTTACGCCGTCCGGCGCGAACATCGCCGAGGCCGTCTCGGCCTGTCGATAGCTGGTCCAGCCGGGCGTGTCGGTGCCGACGACAATGCGCGTGAAGCTGCCCGGCAAGTCCGCGAACTTGCCGGTCTCCTCGGCCGCGGCGATCACCTGCGTCACGCGTCCGCGCGTGAGCCGATCGAGCAGGTCGTCGCGATTGAGCAGCGTGGTCGAGGGAATGAGCACAGCACCGAGCTTCATCGCCGCCAGCATCACCTCCCACAGCGCCGGCACGTTGCCGAGCATCAGCAGGATGCGGTCGCCGCGCTTCACGCCGAGCGCGCGCAGGAAGTTGGCGGCCCGGTTTGCGCGCACGACCATCTCCGCGAAGGTCGCCTTGAACTCGCTGCCGTCCTCGTTGACGATCCACAGCGCCGGCCGCGCGTTGCCCTCGGCCATGCGATCGAAATAGTCGAGCGCCCAATTGAAGTGCTGGCCCTGCGGCCAGCGGAAATCGCGGGCAGCGGCGGCGTAGTCCTCGCGATGACGCAGCAGGAAATCGCGCGCGGCGACGAACCCCTCCGCGGCACTCGTTTGTCTTTCTGGCATTCTGGCCCCTCCGCGGTCCGCCGGTCGCCCGCCGCTCCCGGCGCCAGCGTTGCACCAATCGGGAAGGCTCGGCAAGCTGTGCGCTTCGCAGTGCACAAGCGTGAGAGGCAGCATCCATGCCCCAGCACTTCGTCTGTCTCACCTTCGATCTCGACAACACCTCCGGCATGATCGCGCGCGGGCTGACCACGCCGACGATGATCTCGCGCGGCGACTTCGGCATGGTCGCGACCGAGCGCCTGCTGGCGCTGCTGCGCGCGCACGAGATCGCCAGCACCTGGTTCATCCCCGGCCACACGATCGAGACCTATCCCGCGTCATGCGCAGACGTGGTCAAGGCCGGCCACGAGATCGGGCACCACGGCTGGACCCACCGCGTGCCGGCCAGCCTCAGCCGCGAGGAGGAGGAGCGCGAGCTCGTCCGCGGCAACGAGGCCATCCGCAAGCTCACGGGGCGTAACGCCCGCGGCTACCGTTCCCCCGCCTGGGACCTGAGCCCGCATTCGATCGAGCTGCTGCTCCGGCACGGCTTCGCCTA
The DNA here is from genome assembly GCA_035518775.1 of Candidatus Acidiferrum sp. Classification (GTDB taxonomy): domain Bacteria; phylum Pseudomonadota; class Alphaproteobacteria; order Dongiales; family Dongiaceae; genus JBGPEQ01. The sequence goes on along the minus strand of DATIXH010000301.1, from coordinate 62,994 downwards.
CGACAGCAGCCTCATGGGCCACGACTACCTGCCCTACCAGGCGCGCGAGAACGACGTCGCCGAGCTGGAGGCACCGATCCGCTACGGCGCGGATACGAAGCTCGTGGAGCTGCCGATCAGCTGGTCACTCGACGACTTCCCGGTGTTCGAATACATGCGCTACCAGAACCTCATCCAACCGGGCCTCATGAACGCCGGCCTGGTGCTGGAGAACTGGTTCGGCGACTTCGCCTATATGCGGGACCACTACGACTGGGGCGTGCTCACCTACACGTTCCATCCCCACGTCATCGGGCGCGGCCACCGCCTGATCATGCTGGAGAAGCTGATCCGGAAGTTGCGCGAGGGCGGCGCGCGGTTCGTCACCATGGAGCAGGCGGCGGCGGAGTATCGCGCCAACTTTCCGGGCGGGCGCAGCGAGCGCGGGAACTAACCCCGGCGGATCTGCGAAAGGATCGAGCTGTCCTTGATCTTGTCGTCCTCGGCCAGCAGGAAAGCCTTCGAGAGGACGAGCGAGAGCATCTCGTCGCCGTCGAACGGCAGGCGGACATGGCCGCCGCTCGGGCCGCCGCGCACGATGCAGAGATACTGGTTGTTCGGCTCCATCTGCACGTTGGCCGAGCCGAGGTGGATGCGATAGGTCCGCAGCTTGCCCTCGACGACCAGGAAGCGGTCCTCCAGCCGGCTTTGCCTCGCGATCTTGAGGCCCGGCAGCAGGTCCTCGAGCACGGCGCGCCGTGTCTTGGCGGCTTCCGAGAGGGCACCGAACGCGGCCCGGTTCCAATAGTCGCCGTAGGCGCCGTCGCCGCGGTCGCCCCAGGTCGGATCGTTGCCGATGCTGGCGACGCCGACGAAGAGGTCGACGTCGCGCATCAGCTCTGAGAAAAGCACGGGCGGCACCCGCTCGAGCGCGATCGGCTCGCCCTCGCCATTGGCAAAGCGCACCTGGTCGGTGGAGAGATAGCGGAACTGGAAGTCCTGCGCATCGATCTCGCCCTCGATCGGCTCGACCCAGAACTCGACCTGGAGTTCCCGCAGACGCTTCACCGGCCGGCCGTCGCCCGGATCCCAGCTGCCGTACGCCGGGCAGCTCCAGCCGCGCGCCTGGCAGAGGGCGCGGAATTGCTTCTGTTGCACGATGTGCCCGGCGAAGCGGTTCGAATAGCTCTCCGCTTGCCGCTCGGCGTCGGTCAAGACGTAGTTCTCGCGGTGCGCCTGCTTGAACGGCTGCGTCACCTCGAGGCTCGCCAGCCGCTGCCGCCACGCCAGCACGTGGCCGGCCTCCGACTGCATGGGGTGCCAGAGCCGGACCCGGACGTCGCGCCCGCCGAGGTCGAGGTTCGTTCCGCTCGCATCGCGCACCGCGTCGCCCTCGGGCAATCCCGCCACCCAGCGCTCGCGGAGCCTGAACGACCAGATCAGCCGCTGCACCATGCACTCGACGAGCGGCGCGTCGCGATAGCGCGCCTGCCAGTCCGCCAGCGTCCATTCGCGCTCGTCGAGATAGAGCCGTTCGAGCCGCAGGCGCTGCGCCTTGAGCGTGTCGCCGATCTCCTTGAGCTGGGCCTTGAACGCCTTCAGGGCGTCGGCGTGGTTCGCCTTGAGCTCGGCCGGCGGTCCCTTCAGCGGCTGCCCGCCAGCATCGTGCCAAGCGACGTCCAGCGCATCCGCCTCGGTGATGGTGAGCACGGCCGTTGCCGGACCGACGGTGATCGCGAGCGCGCCGTCGCTGCCGAAGCCATAGTCGGGCAGGCCGATCTCCTCGAGCTCGCCCGGCGTCACGCCGCGCGCCTCAGCGAGCGCCGCCAGCGCCTTGTCGACCGTCTTGATCTCGCCCGGCCGCTTCAACCGGCGCCGCAGGCGCATGAGGCTGCCGACGCCGAGCAAGCCTGGCAGGAGCGAGAACGCATGGATCGCCGCATTGCCGAGCATGAGCGAGCGGTAGGTGAAATGAGCCGGCGAGAAGGTGAGGCAGGTCTGGGCAAAGGCCTCGAGGCGCTGCGCCGCCACCTCGGGCGCCGCCAACGCCGCCAGCCAGACGAGCCCGCGCACCGTGTCCTGGTTGTCGGGCGCGATCTGAAAGTCTTCCTCCTCGCATGCGATGGCCGCCAGCAGCAGCTCGGCCAGCCCTGCCCGATCCGGCTGATCGACCGCCTGCGCGGCGCTCTTGAGCCAGCCCTTCGCGGGCTTGGCGCCGTCGCCACCCTTGGCCGCCAGCGCCAGGAGCGGCGTCAGCCGCGCGCGCTCGCCGGCCGGCATCGCCGACAGCTTCGCGGACACGGCCCGGCCCCACGCATCCGGCCGCGGCTTGAATTCCGGGATCGATGCGCCGTCGCCGGCCTGGTGTGCCAGCAGCGCCTCGACGCCGTTCAGCAGCTTGCGGCCTTGGGCGTTGCCCTCGGCATAGCCATGCTTCATGCGCGCGAGCAGGCCCTCGATCGCGCCGCGCAGGTCGGGGCTCAGGCCTTGCGACTGCACATGGCGCTCGAGCGTGCTCAGGACGATCTGGTTCGGCGAGTAGCTGGTGTAGAGGAAGCCGTCGCGGACCGCCGCCTTCACCAGCGCGATCGCCTGCGCCTCCTCGAGAGCGAGCTTGGCGCGCAGCAGATCGGAGACTACGCGGCGCAAGCCGCTGCCATCCGGTCCGCCATAGCGGACCGAGGTCAAGGCGGCATAGGCCTGCACCGCCATCTTGGCCCTCTCCGCGGGCCCGAGTTCCAGAATCCGGCGCCCTTCTTCGGACTGAGACAGCGCGGGCGCCTGCGTGAAGCCGTTGGACGGGCAGATCGCCAGATAGGCCTTCAACAGTCGCACCAGATCGGCCGGAAGGTCGTAAGAGACCGCGCTGTTCGAGTGATCTGTCGATGCCGCCGGCGCGGAGCGCGGGGAGCCAGGCGATAGCATCGCGACGTTGGCCCCCGCTTGTACGTTGGCCAAGTGCTCGCGCATCAGCGCCTGCACCTGCGCCAGCAGCGGCGCCACGCGCGGATCGGTCGGCGCACAGCCGAGCTCGCGCATGCGTTCGGCGAGCGCGGCCGACAGCCGCTGCAGGTCGGTCGCCATGGTCAGCCTCCGACCAGCGGGACGAGCTTGAGGAAGCGCGCTTCGCTGACGGGCGTGATCAGCAGGGGCGCGTCGATGTCCTCGACCTGCGCGCCGTTGAACATGAGGATCACGCGGCCCCTGCGGATGGCTTCGAGCGCCACTTCGATCTGATGCTCGGCGTCGATCGGGCGGCGCCCTTGCCGCGGCGGTCCGTTGAGCTCGCGCTCCACTTGGGCAGGCGCGACGAGGCCGACGAAGCGCTGCTGCGCGGCGTCGTTGTTGTAGCGCTCGACCTCGGCTTCGACCCGAGCCCGGACGATCTCGCGGGCCGTTACCGTCGACGCCCGGAACGACAGCTCGGGCCCATGCACGCTGCTGGCGCCGGGGACCTGATCCATAGTCTTGAGAATGACCGTCATCCGCCATCCCAAACCGCGCTATGAACGGGAGCGGAACCTATCAACAAACCATGAAGAATGCGTTGCCGCAGGTCACAAGGACGACCGGCCGGTCAGCCGTCACTCCTTGACCGCGCCGGTCAGAGAGGAGACGTAGTGCTCCACGAAGAACGAGTAGAAGATCGCGACCGGCAGCGAACCGAGGAGCGCGCCTGCCATCAGCGAGCCCCAGTGATAGACGTCGCCCTCGACCAACTCGGTGAGCACGCCGACGGGCACGGTCTTCTGCTCGGTCGAGGAGAGGAAGGCGAGCGCGTAGATGAATTCATTCCAGGAGAGGGTGAAGGCGAAGATGCCGGCCGAGATCAGGCCCGGCACGGCCAGCGGCAGGGTGATCTTCCAGAGAATCTGGATGCGCGTGGCGCCGTCGATGAGCGCGCATTCCTCGAGCTCGTAGGGGATGCTGCGGAAATAGCCCATCAGCAGCCAGGTACAGAAGGGGATCAGGAACGTCGGATAGGTGAGGATCAGCGCCCAGTTCGTATCGTAGATGCCCATCCCGTAGACCAGGATAGCGAGCGGGATGAACAGGATGCTCGGCGGCACCAGATAGGCGAGGAAGATCAGCAGCCCGATGGTCTGGGCACCACGGAAGCGCAGCCGCGTGATCGCGTAGGCCGCGAGCACGCTGGCGAAGATCGAGAGGGCGGTCGCGCACACCGCGATGGTCATGGTGTTCAGCAGCCATTGCGGGTAGTCGGTCTCGAACAGCAGCTTGCGGATGTTCTGCAGCGTCGGGCTGCTGATCCAGAAGGGGTTGTGGTCGGAGTAGTTGTAGAGCTCGTCGTTCGGCTTGAAGGTCGTGACTCCCATCCAATAGAACGGGAACAGCAGGATGATCACGAACAGCACCAGCGGGACGTAGACCGTCACCACGCGCCGTGGCAGCGTCTCCAGATATTTCATCCCCGTCGAGTCGGCGAGGGCCGTGCTGACCGCCTCAGTCATCTGCGCCGCCCTGCTGCCATTTGCGCCGCTGCAGGCCGTAGTAGCTGAGCAGCGTTGCCCCGATCAGGAATGGGATCATCGCCGTCGAGATAGCCGCGCCCTGGCCGAGATCGCCACCGGGGATTGCGCGCTGGAAGGCAAGCGTCGCCATCAGGTGGGTGGTGTTTAGTGGCCCCCCGCGGGTGATAGCGTAGACCAGTTGGAAATCCGTGAAGGTGAACAGCACCGAGAAGGTCAGCACGACCGCCAGGATCGGCATCAGCATGGGCACGGTGACGTAGCGGAAGCGTTCCCACGCGTTGGCACCGTCGAGCGCGGCCGCCTCGTAGAGCGAGGGCGAGATCGTCTGCAGTCCCGCCAGCAGGCAGATGGCGACGAAGGGGATCCCGCGCCAGACGTTGGCCACGATTAGCGACCAGCGCGCATTCCAGGGCACGCCGAGGAAATCGATGTAATGCTGGCGGTCTTTGACGAGCCCGATCTGCTCGAGCAGCCAGGAGATGATCCCGAAGTTCGAGTCGTAGATCCACCAGAAGGCCAGCGCCGAGAGTACCGTCGGTACGATGTAGGGCAACAACACGACGGCGCGGATGACGGCCTTGAACGGCACCGCATGGTTCAGCAGCAGCGCCAGCCACAGGCCGAGCCCGAACTTCGCGATCGTCGCTACGACCGTGTAGAAGACCGTGTTGAACACCGACAGCCAGAACACGTCGTCGTCGAACAGCGACACGTAGTTCTCGAGGCCGATGAAGATGCCGGGCCGACCGATGCGCGCGTCGGTGAACCCCATCCAGATCCCGAGGCCGAGCGGATAAGTGAGGAATAGCAGCAGGATCGTTAGCGCCGGCAGCATGAACAGCACCGACAGCACGGTGCGGTTGTCGAGCAGCCGCGCCAGCGACGCCGAATGGGCCCGCTTGCGGGTGGCGATCGCGATGCTCACAACTCCCGCCCTCTAGGAGAATGAGAGTAGGGGCGACCGGCAGGTCGCCCGCTCCATCCGTCCGGCCCAGAGACGGGCGACCTGCCGGTCGCCCCTACAAGGGCAATTTGCATCGACCGGTGGCTTACACCTTGTAGTACCGCTCGGCGCGCTTCTGCGCCTCGGCGGCGGCGTCGGCCGGCGATTTGTCGCCGGAGGCGGCCTGCGCCACCATGTTCACCATCACGAAGTCGGCCATCACGCCAGCTGACGCATAGCCGAGCGAGCCCGCATAGCCCGGCCACAGCATGTTGGCCATGAGGTCGCGGTAGGGCGTGTGCTTGGGGTCGACGGTCCAGATCTTGCTCTTCTCATATTCCCGCAGCGGCTGGCTGAAATACCCGATCGAGGCCTCCTGCCACGGCACATACTGCTCGCGCTCCAGCATGAAGCGGATGTAGTCCTTCGCCGCGTTCGGATACTTCGTATAGGCGAAGACCATCGCCGGCACCGTGAGATGCAACTCGGTCGGATGCCCGACCGGCCCTACCGGCAGCACCGCGTGGTTGATGTCGTCGGCCAGCGCCTTGATCTTGGGATCGTCGGAGTTCTTGGCCGCGTAGTAGATGGAGATGCCGTTGATGGTCCAGGAGAGCTGGCCGTCGAGGAAGGCCTTGTTGTTGGAGGGGTCGAGCCAGGACAGCGTGCCCGGAATGAAGGTCTTGTAGAGCTCGGCGGCATATTCCAGCGCCTTGATCGTCTCCGGGCTGTTGATGACGACCTGGTTGTTTTCGTCGACCATCTTGCCGCCATGGGCCCACACCACCCAATGGCACCATCCGTTGGCGTCGCCGACCGCATTGCCGAGGGCGAGGCCGCCGGGTTTGCCCTTGGCCGCCAGCGCCTGCGTCGCCTTCAGCATGCCCGGAAAATCGGTCGGCCAGGAGTCGAAGCCGGCCTCCTTCAGCATGGAGACGCGGTAGACGATGCGGGCCCCGGCCGCTCCCAGGGGGATCGAGATCCACTTGCCGTCGCGCATGCCGAACTTCTTGCAGACGTCGTACCAGCCGCCGTACTTGGCGCCGAGATACTCGGCGAGATCGGTGACGTCGACGAGCTTCTCCGGATATTGATGGGCGTCGTCGTACCAGCCGTAGACCACGTCCGGCCCTTTGCCGACATTCGCGGCCACCGCGGCCTTCGGGCGCAGATCCTCCCATCCCTGGCTCTCGACCTTCACGGTCACGCCGGTCTGCTTCGTGTATTTCTCCGTGTTCTCCAACCACAGCGTCTCGTCGCCCTTCACGAACTTGGCAGGCCGCAGCACGCGCAATGTCGCGCCTGCCTCCGGTTTCAGGTCGATCGTCGGCTCGTCCGCGCGCGCCGGCCGCAGCCCCAGGTTCGCGCCTACCGCCGCGCCGGCGAGCAGGCCGGCGCCGGCCTTCAGCGAATCGCGTCTCGTAAAGTCCTTCATCGCTCCCTCTCCTTGGCTGTTCTTCGGTTGCTGGTCCGCTGGTCACGGCATCAGATTGACGCCCGACTGCGCGTCGAACAGATGCACGCAGTCGAGGCGCGGCGCGAGGGCGATGCGTTCCCCCGGCTTGAAGCTGTAGCGTTCGGCGAAGGCGCCGCAGATCTTCTGGCCGCCGATGCGCGCGAACACGAGCGTGTCGGCGCCCGTCGGCTCCACCACGTCGACGGTGGCGTCGAAGCCGCCGCCGTTGGCGACGCCGAGATGGTCCGGCCGTACGCCGTAGACCACCGACTGTCCGGCCTGTCCGGGCGCGCTTGCCGGCAGCGGCAGCGCCACGCCGTCCGCGGTCTCGACTTGCGGCCGGCCGTTGGCGCCACGCAGCGTGCCCGGGATCAGGTTCATCGCGGGCGAGCCGATGAAGCCGGCGACGAACAGGTTGCGCGGATGGTCGTAGACCTCGAGCGGCGCGCCCGCCTGCTCGATGCGCCCGCTGCGCATGACCACGATCTTGTCAGCCATGGTCATGGCCTCGATCTGGTCGTGAGTCACATAGATGGAGGTCGAGCCCAGGCCCTGGTGCAGCGCCTTGATCTCCGTGCGCATCTGCACGCGCAGCTGGGCGTCGAGGTTTGAGAGCGGCTCGTCGAACAGGAATACCTGCGGGTCGCGCACGATCGCCCGCCCCATCGCCACGCGCTGGCGCTGCCCGCCCGAGAGCTGGCGCGGATAGCGGTCGAGATACTCCGCCAGTCCCAGGATATCGGCCGCGCGCCGCACCTTGGCGTCGACGGTCTCGCGGTCCACCTTGGCCAGCTTCAGGCTGAAGGCCATGTTGTCGTAGACCTTCATGTGCGGGTAGAGCGCGTAGTTCTGGAACACCATGGCGACGTCGCGCTGCTTCGGCGGCACGTCGTTCACCACCCGCCCGCCGATGGCGATCTCGCCGGCGCTGATCTCCTCGAGCCCGGCGATCATCCGCAGCAGGGTGGACTTGCCGCAGCCCGACGGTCCCAGCAGCACGACGAAGGAGCGGTCGTCGATCGTCGTCTCGATGCCGTGCAGCACCTCGGTGCCGCCGAACCGCTTCACGACCGCTCGGATTTCGACCGCCGCCATCGTCCCTCCCTTCGCCCGGCTCCTTCGAACCCGTCGGGTCGCGGTGCCTGTTTGTTGGTCACTGGACCACGCCCACGCTTGGAAGAGGCGGGCGGCGCGCCGCTGGTGGCGTTCTCGTTGCGGTAATAGTTCGTCCGTCCTGCTGCGGATTGCAACAGCTACGTTAAGATGGCGGGCGGAATCCCGCCGCTGAGGAAGGATGAGCGGTCAAGCAAAAGGGACACCTTACGCTGCGTAGCGTGCCACCGCCCGCTCGTCCCAGGTCATGCCGAGGCCAGGGCCCCTTGCCGCGATGCACCCGTCCTTAACCCCGATCGGCTCGGCCATGATCGCGGCGGCGCTGTCGAGATGCTCCAGCCAGTGCGCCGTCGGCGTCACCGCCAGGAGATGCGCGCTGGCCTCGACGAAGATGTGGCTCGACACCGGCAACGATGCCGCCTCCGCCTGCCCGGCCGCGCGTAGCCAGCCGGTGACGCCGCCGATCTTCATGATGTCGAGCATGGCGAAGTCGGAGGCGCCGGCGGCCACAGCATTCGCCATGTCGCGCGGGAACCACCAGTTCTCGCCGGTCTGGATGCGGATAGGAGAGCCCGCGCGCACCCGCGCATGGCCATGGATGTCCTCGGCCGGCACCGGCTCCTCCACCCAGGTCAGGTCGTACTCGGCGAGGCGGGCGATGCGCCGCAGCGCCTCCGGCGCGTCGAGCGACTGGTTGTAGTCGACCATCAGCGCAATGCCCGGCCCGATCATGCGCCGCACGGCGGCCACCGTCTCGACGTCCTTCCCCCCATCGCCGTCGCCCAGCTTGATCTTGATGGCGCGGAAGCCGCGCTCCAGCGACTGCCGGATGGCGCGCTCGTCGGCAGCGGGATCGACGATGCCGAAGCTGTCATAGGCCGGCAGCGGCAACGGCTGGCCCCCGAGCAGGCGTACGACCGGCCAGTCGGCGGCACGCCCGAGCGCGTCCCACAGCGCCATATCGACGCCTGACAGCAGCATGCCCAGCAACCCTTGCCGGCCGAGCAGCCGGAACCGGCGCTCGAATCCGCGCATGATCTCCACCGGCGCGACCGGCTGTCCGGCCAGCTCGCCGGCGATTTCCGCCGCCAGCCGGGCGAGCGGCGCCAGGACCACCGGCGTGTAGGCGAAGAGGTAGCTGCGCCCGACGACACCCTCATCGGTGCCGATGTCGATCAGCAGCAGCGGCGCCGAGGGGATGGCGCCGACCGCCGTGCGGATCGGCCGCGCCAGCGGCGCATTCACCGCGCGCACCCTGATGTCCCGGATGGTAAGGACCGCATCGCCCATGGCCACAGCTCCTTCGCTACATCGGAGCAGGGATACTCAGGCCGCCACTCGATGTACACTCACTGGCCGGTATACTCTTGCGTGAGGCCAGAATGGGCAGCAAGGCAGACGCTACGCGGCGGCGCATCATCGACGCCGCCTATGAGCTGTTCTATCGCAAGGGCTTCGCGCGGGTCGGCGTCGACGCTGTCGCCGCCCAGGCCGGCGTCACCAAGCGCACGCTCTACGCCCATTTCGGCAGCAAGGACCGGCTGCTCGCCGCCATGCTGGAGGCGCACCACGACTTGGCGCTGGAGCGCATCCGCCGCTGGTCGGACCGGCTCGCGGGCGACGCCGAGGCCATGGTGCGCGCGCTGTTCGCGGAGCTGGCCGTCTGGGCCTCGAAGCCGCGCTGGTCGAGCGCCGGCTTTACCCGCCTCGTGGTCGAGCTCGCCGATCTGCCCGGGCATCCGGCGCGCGCCATCGCGCGTCGCCACAAGGCGGCCGTCGAGTCATGGCTCGCCGGGCAGCTCGCACGCCGGCGCGTCGCCGACGCCGCGCTGCGGGCCCGCCAGATCGCGCTGCTCCTCGAGGGCTGTCAGGTCCTCATGCTCATCCATGGCGACAAGCGCTACGCCGAGGCGGCCGCGCAGGCAGCCGTGAGGCTCGTCGCGCGCTGAGCTCTCAGTTCCACCAGTTGCCGCCGGCATGCGCCCGCCGCGCGGCTCGCATGGCCGTCGCGCCCGCCGGCACCTCCTCGATGTCCATGAGGAAGCGGTGCGCCGGGCTCATGCGCTCGTAGAGCGCGGGCGTCAGGTATTCGCGCTGCACCAGCTGCTGCGGCAGGTCGCGGCGCGTGTAGGTCAGGTGCAGCACCCGCCGCCGTGCGCCGCTCACATTGGTCGTGCCGGCGTGCCAGAGCGAGGAGTTGATGATGATCACGCTGCCCTTGGGCGCGGTCACCCTGAGCTCGCCGGGGTAGGGCGCGGCCAGATCCTTCGGCACGCGCGCCTGCTCCTCCGGCGTCAGCGGCCGCGGCTCCCAGTCGCCGATGTTGACGTAGGGCACGTTCATCGGCTGCCAGCGATGCGAGCCCGGCACCACCCGCGTCGGCCCGTTGTCGGCGGTCATGTCGTCGAAGGTGATGATGGCGTTGGACACCCACCAGTCGTCATCGAACAGCTTGGGCACGTCGACATGCAGGTCCTGCTGCCCGCGCCCCTTCAGGGGATCGCGCAGGTTGGCGCCGTGCAGCTTGAACTCGCCGAGCAGATAGTGCGACGCCGCCAGGAACGGCTTGATCTCAAGGCAGCAGTCGTAGACGTCGGTCTTGTTGAAGATGTCGGAGACGCGCGGTGCCCCCGGCTCTACGTGCACCTCGCGCCCGCCCTGGTCGCCCTCGCGCGCATGGAGCCGGTCGAACTCCTCCGCCATGACCCGGCACTGCTCGGCGCTGAACACGCCCTCCTGGATGAAGAACCCGTTCTCGTCGAGCGACCGCCGCTGCGCCTCGCTCATCTCCCTGCCGGTGACGCCGAGCTCCCGCAGCGCCTGCTTGGTGTACATGGCCCGCTCCTCCTCCGGCTGTTATATCGCATTCACGCTGGCGGAGCATCAAGGAGGCGCGCCCGGCAGGAAGAAGAAGGCGAGACCGAGCACGAGGTAGACGGCCAGCAGCTGCACGCCTTTGAGCCAGTCGGACCGTCCGTCGCCCGCCACCTGGCCCGTGATCAGGACGGACAGGAGGACCGTCAGGACGAGGCCCGCGGAGAACGCCAGATCCATCGGCGCCGGACCGATGAAAAGACTTGCGAGCACCAGGACGGGCGCGACGAACAGCGCCACCTGCATGCTCGAGCCGATCGCGATCGAGAGCGAGAGGTCCATGCGGTCCTTCATGGCCGCGCTGATCGCGGTGGCGTGCTCGGCGGCGTTTCCCACGATCGCCACGACGAAGACGCCGACGAAGACGCTGCTGAGGCCGAACTCGTGCGCCGTGGGCTCGATCGCCCCCACCATGATCTCGCTCATCCACGCGATCGCCGCCGTGGCGGCCGCGAGCACGAGCGCGGCCCGGCCCACGGATGCCGGCGCCTTCCCCTCCTCCGGCACGTGCGAGCCCGCGAAGAGCGCGGAGTGGGTCACCAGCGAGAACGTCAGGAACAGCGCATAGACGAGTAGCAGCACGACCGAGATCGAGACGCTGAGCCGGCCGAGTCCTTCGGGCGTCGCGCCCGCCGCCACCTCGAAGGCGGCGGGGAGGACGAGCGCGATCGCCGCGAGCGTCAGCATCGTCGCCTGCGAGCGCGCGCCGGCCGGATTGAAATGCTGCTCCGGACGGCGCAACCCTCCGGCCAGCATCGACGCGCCGAGCACCAGGAGGATATTGCCGACGATGGAACCGGCGATCGACGCCTTCACCACGTCGTGCAGCCCGGCCCGCAGCGCGGCGAGGGCGATGATCAGCTCGGCGGCGTTGCCGAAGGTCGCGTTGAGAAGCCCGCCGACGCCTTCGCCCATGCGCTCCGCGAGCTGCTCCGTGGCGTGCCCCATCCATCCGGCGAGCGGCAGGATGGCGAGACAGGAGGTTGCGAAGACCAGGAGATGCCGCTCGGGCGCCAGGTATTCCAGGCCGACCGCAACGGGGACGAAGAGCAGAAGCCAGTTCATGCGTTACTCCCCTCTTCTCGGCGGACCGCGGTCCTCCCAGTCCTCCCACTCGACGGCGTGCATCGCGAGGTAGCTGCCGACCGCGGCGCCGACGGTCGGGAAGAAGGCGCCTTCGCCGATCTGCTCGAACAGGCCGAACCGCTTGAGCTTGTCCTTCACGGGATCCTTGAGCTCGGCAAAGCACAGCTCGATGCCGGCGTCGTGCAGGGCCTTGTCCAGCTCCTCGAGGGCGTCGGCCGCCGTGACGTCCACGCTGGTGACCGGCTCTGCCGCGACGACCAGCCAGCGCGTGGGCGTGGGCGCCGTCTTCGCCGCATCCAGGACGCGCTCTTTGAACAGTTCGGCGTTGGCGAAGAACAGCGGTGCATCCCAGCGGAAGAGGACGAGCCCCGGTATCCGGCGGGCGTCCGGGTAGCGGGTGATGTCGTGGTAGCCCTTGACGCCCTCGGCGCGTCCCAGCACGGCCGAGTGCGGACGCCAGCCGTCCCACAGGAACTCGATGACCGCGATCACGATCGCCAGGCCGATGCCGGGGATGGCGCCGAGGACGGCGACGCCGACGAAACAGGCGATCGAGAGCCAGAACTCCCAGCGCTGGATCCGATAGATGCGGATCAGGCCGGTGACCTCGATCAGGCCGATGGCCGCAGCGATGACGACCGCCGCCAGGGCGGCGGACGGCAGGTGCTGGAGCAGGTTCGGCGCCGCCAGCAGCAGCAGGGCCACGGCGAGCGCGCCGACGACGCCGGTCAGCTGCGTGCGCGCGCCGGCCGCCTCCGCCACGGGCGTGCGCGACGAGCTGCTGCTGATCGGAAAGCCCTGGAAGAATCCGGCGGCCAGATTGGCAGCGCCGAGCCCGACCATCTCCTGATTGGGATCGACGGGCGTGCGCATCCGCGCGGCGTAGGAGCGGGACAGCACGCTCGTGTCCGCGAACGAGACCATGGCGACGGCGGCGCCGCCGATCACGACCGGCACGATATCGTCATAGTTGATCCAGGGAAGCGTGAAGGCCGGGAGGCCCTGGGGTAGCGGTCCCAGGACCGAGATACCGGCGCGCGCGCCCAGATCCAGCACGCCGACGATCACGGTCGCGCCGATCACCGCCACCAGGATGCCCGGAACGCGCTTGCTGTTCTTGAGCAGCAGGATCACCGCCAGCGTGCCGGCGCCGATCGCGAAGGCCGTCCAGTTGACCTTGCCGCCCAGGATCGCCTCGACGATGCGCCACAGGTTTCGCAACGGCCCATCGCTGTCGATGGAAAAACCGAACAGCTTGGGCAGCTGACTGATCAGCACGGTCAGCGCGATCCCGTTCATGTAGCCGTAGCGGATCGGCTTGGACAGAAGCTCGGTTATGAATCCGAGCCGCGCCAAGCCGACCAGAATGCACACGACTCCGGAAACGACGGCCATCATGCTGGCCAAGGCAACGGCGCGCTGCGGATCTCCGCCCGACAGCGGAAGCACGACGCCGAGGATGACAGCGGCAAGCGAAGAGTCCGGTCCCAGGACGAGGATGCGGCTGGGACCGAACAGCGCATAGGCCAGCAGCGGCACGATCGTCGCGTAGAGGCCGTAGATGCCGGGCACGCCCGATGCCACGGCGTAGGCGATGCCGACGGGCACGAGCATCGTCGCCAGCACCACGCCGGCGACGACGTCATGGGTCAACCAGCGCACTTCGTAGTTCCGCAGGGTCAGCAGTCCCGGCACCCAGCGCATCCAGCCGATCTGATCTGGCATCAGCGAACAGCCTCGATATTCAGCCTCCCAGTACAACCGCGATGAGGACCATCGCGATCCCGAGGACCATGACCGTCAGCCCGACGCGCCAGGGCCGCGCATCCGTGTAGTGTCCCCATCCGTATCCGAAAAAGAGCAGGAGAATAAGCACCGTATTGGACACACGAAGCGCGAGATTGGAATCGCTCAGCAGAAGAAACGGAATCACACCGGGCAGCGCCGCGGCCGACACCAGGAGAAAAGCGACGAGAGCGGCCGAGAAATCCTGGCGCATCAGGCGCGCGCGGCGGAGCGGCGCGCGCGCTCAGAGCCAGGATGGCATCATGGAGACGGGCGCGATCCTCCGGCAGGATGGCGATGGGTTCGTCCTCGAATCCGAACTCGTCTTGTATCCTGGCCCGCGCCTCCGTGTCGTCGCGCGCATTCTGGAGCGCACGATAGAAGCGCGCACGACGGCTGCGATGGAACAGGCTGCCGAGGACGAAGAGTACGGCATCGATCACGCCCCAGGCGATGTTGCATCCGACAGCGCCCACGACCAGCTCGGTCGAATCGAACTGTTCTTCTGTAAGGAGGAGGCGCGCGCCGACGGTGAAGCTGAGCACCATGATGAGGCCGAACAACACCTCGCCCAGGGCGTCTCCCGGGTCGAGATAGCGATGGATCAGCGACTTGTCGGTCAATATCGATCCCGCCGGCGGTGACAACGACGAGGCGCATGACCGAAATGCTCGGCTGCGCAATTCTGCCGGCCGTGACGCATCCCGGCTTGCTTTGAATCGGCCGCCTCTTGACGGCCGACCTCCCCAGTTCGGGATCAGTATCGTCCGGCGATTCGGGAGCAGACCATTGGACCAAGGTCCAATTCAACGCCGTCCGGCCGGGCGCGTCGGTTTGGTAGCCCCCACCCTGGCCCCCAAGGCCCTTGAGGGGCCAGGGTGGGGTAGATCTTGGTGATTCTAATTCTATTTGCGTGCCGTTCCAGCGAGGGCCGGCACTTGACCGACGGCTCCCACCCCCTTCCGTCGCCACCGCCGTTCGCCGAGGAACAAGAGGATCGGCGCGGCGATGAAGATCGAGGAGCTGGCGGCGACGGCGATGCCGAACAGCATCGGCCAGGCGAAGCTCGCCACCGCCGGCCCGCCCCACAGCGCCATCGGCAGCAGCGCCAGGAAGGCCGTCGCCGAGGTGTAGAGACTGCGCATGAAGGTCTGGTTGATGCTGAGATCGATGAGCTGCCGGAGCGGCATCTGCGGATGCAGCCGCAGGTTCTCCCGCATGCGGTCGTAGACCACCACCTTGTCGTTCACGGAGTAGCCGATGAGCGTGAGCACCGCGGCGATGGCCGTGAGGTTGAAGTCGAGCCCGGTGAGCGCCAGGAAGCCCACGGTCTTCGTGACGTCGAGCACGAGCGTGGCGATGGCGCCGACAGCGAACTGCCACTCGAAGCGCACCCAGATGTAGGCGAGCATGGCCAGGCTGGCGAGCGCGACCGCGATGACGCCCGTTCGCTTCAGCTCGCCGCTGATCGTCGGCCCCACCACTTCGACGCGCTCGAAATGCGTGCCTGGCGCGACCGCCTCGACCGCCCTCTTCACGCGGTCGGCAGCGGCCTGCTGGGCCGCGTCGCCGCCGGCCTGGCGCTCGATCCGCAGCAGCAGGGTCGAGGCGTTGCCCGCCTCTTGCAGCGCGACGTCGCCGAGCTGCAGTCCGTCGAGCGTGCTCCGCAGCGCCGCGAGGTCCGCGGGCTGCGGCGTCGTCGCCTCGACGATTGTGCCGCCCGCGAAATCGATGCCGTAGTTGAGGCCGGGCGTGATGAACAGCGTCACCGAAGCGACCGACAGCAGCATCGATACGGCGATGCCGAGGAAGCGCGCGCGCATGAAGCGGATGGAGGACTCCGCCGGCAGCAGGTTCAGCCGCAGCAGCGGCTCGATCGCGAACTGCTTCGGCCGGCGCCGGCGCACCCACACTGCCATCACTGCCCGCACGATCGCTACCGCCGTGAACATCGAGGTGACGATGCCCAGCCCCATCGTCACGGCGAAGCCGCGCACCGGGCCTGATCCGAACCAGAACAGCAGCAGCGTCGCGATCAGCGTGGTGACGTTGGAATCGACGATCGTGCGATAGGCGCGTTGGAACCCGTAGTCGAGCGCCGCCGCCGCGCTGCGCCCCCGGCGCGCCTCCTCCTTGATGCGCTCGTTGATCAGCACGTTGGCGTCGACGGCCAGGCCGATCCCCAGGACGATGCCGGCGATGCCCGGCAGCGTCAGGGTGGCGCCGAACAGCGACAGGCCCGCGAAGGTCAGCACGACGTTGACGGCGAGCGCCGCGCTCGCCACCAGGCCCCAGCGGCCGTAGAGCGCAACCATGAAGCCCAGCACCAGCGCGAAGCCCGCGACGCCCGTGATGGCGCCCATGCGGATCATGTCGGCGCCGAGGTCCGGCCCGACCGTGCGCTCTTCGGCGACGGTGAACGCCACCGGCAGCGAGCCGGCCCGCAGCAGGGCCGCCAGCGAGGACGCCTCCTCCGCGGCGAAGCCGCCGCTGATCTCGCCGGCGCCGGCGGTGATGGGCTCGCGGATGACCGGCGCGCTCAGCACCTTGCCGTCGAGCAGGATGGCGAAGGGCTCGCCCACATGGGCGCGCGTGATGCCGGCGAACTGCTTGGCGCCGATCGAGTCGAGCTTGAACGTCACGATCGGCTGCCCGCTGCGCTGGTCGAAGGCCATTGCCGCATCGACCAGCCGGTCGCCCTGCAGCAGCGGCTCCGCCTCGATCGGATAGCGCATGCCGCCCTTGGCGGCCGGCGCCATGATCACGCCCGCGGGCAGCGAACCGCCCTGCAGCGCCGAGGGCTCCAGCTTGGTCGCGACGAGGTGGAACGCCATCTTCGCCGTGGTCCCCAGGCGCTTCTTGATCTCGTCGGGGTTCTTCACGCCCGGCAGCTGCACGAGGATGCGGTCGGCGCCGAGGCGCTGGACCGTCGGCTCGGCCACGCCAAACTCGTTGATGCGACGCTCGACGATCGGGACGCTCTGCTCGATGGCACGGTCCAGGCGCGCGCCGAGCGAGGTCGCTGTCGGCCGCAGCAGGAACGCTGAGTCCGGTCCGCGGCTGATCTCGATATCCGGCTGCGACGTGTCAGGCGCGGTCGAAACGAGGCCGCGCAAGGCGGCCTCAGTCGCCGCCTGCTTTGCTGCCGCGGCCCGCACGACGACGGCATCGCCCGACATGGTGACGACCGCGCCGGAGACGCCGGACTGCCTCAAGGCCGTTCGCGCGTCCGCGGCGATCGCTGTCAGCCGCTCGCGCGCGAGGTCGGCCGCATCGACCGCCAGTACGAGTTGCGAGCCGCCCCTGAGATCGAGGCCGAGCGCGACCTGTGGCTTCGGCAGCCAGGTCGGCAAGAGGCCAAGCTGTTGGGCCGTGAAGAGGTTGGGCGCTGCGATGAGGCAGCCGATGAGCACCACGAGCGCGTAGCCCGCGAGCTTGAGGCGTGACGGGAACATAGGCGTCTCCGAAGACGGACGTGTCGGGACCGCTCGGAGCGGGCCATCGCCAAGGCAACGGCGGCCGCCTGCAGGCGCAGGCGGCGGACGGCGCTATGTCAGCGGATGTCGCGAGTCCGGCGGATGCGAGCGGCCCTCGCTCTGCTCAGGCGAAGAGCCGCGAGCGAGCGACCGTCGGCGGAGGCGCGCGGGCATAGCCGGCCCGGATGGTCAGCCTAGCCGGCCCGCGCTCGTCGTTGGAATGAAAGCCGATCTGATCATCGGACAGAGGGCGGGCTTCCCGCTCGGGCAGGACCGCGACCGCCGCGTCCTGGCCGGAACCGGACCCGCCCGTGTCGATGGCCCGCCAAACCCGCTCGGCGGTGAGGGCAGCCTTGGGCCGGAGCAGTTTCCGGCCTTGATCGAGAGATGCGTCCGCACGTGTCGCCCTGTCGGCCGTGGTGCCGAGGGGCAGCGTTGCATCGGTCCGCGCGACGGCGACCAGGCAGAAGACGGCGAAGATCGCCTGCGCGACCCGACGCCACAGAGACCATGGCTCGGCGTCGCCGCGCGGCGACGCGGCGCTCGGTCTATCCGGGTCCCTGATCGTCATCGGTCTTCACCCATCCCCTTCCGACAACGCGAGTTCCAACTCGATCTCGTCGCGGATTGGAATCCCGTGCTCGCCGAACTCGGGAATCGTCGGCTTGAGCCGCCGGGCCGCGACCATCGCGCCCGGGTGGACGGCCACGATCCGGAATCCCCGCCGCTGATAGAACCGCAGCGCCCTCAGGTTATCGTTCGTGGTCGTCAGTCGTAAGATGGGGATGCCCCGCCCCCGCAGCAATCGTCCGAGCGCCGCAACCAGGGCCGTGCCCGCGCCGCGCCCCGGCACGGCCGCATCCAGCGTGACGAGCTCCGCGTCCCGCCCATCGTCGGAGATCCGGTAGGTCGCCAGGCCCTCCCTGTCTCCGGCAACGAGGGCCGGCAGCGCATCGGCCTCGAACCGCTGCCCATGGGCGACCACCATCGTCCCGCCCCAATGGTGGGTCAGCAGGGCACGGATCCAGCCCTGATCATCCGCCGTCTTCTGCCGAACGGTCATCATGGCGGGCTTGAAAACCGCGCTCAAAGTTCCCACTATGTTCCATGTCGGTTGCCCACTTGGGGACAGCTGGCTCGATCTTTGACATCGTGGATAGGTCAGACGCGACGCGCAAGGCGGTGGCCGCCGCTGCAACGGCGGAGTTGCGGCGCTTCCCGCTGGGCATGGGGTCCTTTGTTCAAATCGACATCGGTGGAGGGCTGGCCCCACGTGGCGGCCCCTCCTCCGGCAACTGTCACGCCGGACCAGGGGGCACCCGCAGGGTGCCCCTACAGGCAGCGGGATCGGCGACCTCCCCGCTGGGCATGGGGTCCTTCGTTCAAAATTGACAGGGGCGGTCCCCGTGGCCGCCCTCCCTAGCAACCGTCACGCCAAACTAGGGCGCCCACCTTGGGGCGCGTGCCCTACAGGCGGGACCGGCGCCTTCCCCGCTGGGCATGGGGTCCTTCGCTCGATCTCTGGATGACCGGGGGATCAGCCTTCCGGTTTCTTCAGGAAATCGTCGATCCTGGGCTGCAGCAGGCCGGCCTTGAACTGCGGCAGCTCGAACAGCCAGCCGGAGACCCGGTCGCTGATGGTCTTGGCCTCGTCGACCGCCGCGCTTCCTGGGGCCGCGGAGGCGGTCACGCGCATCCAGGTGCCGCCGTCCATGGCCAGCAGTTCGACCTTCAGGGTCAGCCCGTCGAAGGTGGTGGCTTCGGCAGTTCCGGCCTTGACCGCCTTGTCCGTGTTCTTGTCGGCCCGCACGTCGTCGAGGTCGATGGCGGTAAAGGCCTCCGTCAGCCGCTTGAGGGCGTCGGGGTCGGCGCTCTTGCCCTCGGGGAGCGGCGCGAGCGTGAAGTCGGTCGCCGCCTTGTCGGCCTTGCTCACCGTCACGGCCGGCGCCGCCGTCGGCTCGAACTGCAGGCGCTGGATCTTGTCGGCCGGTATGTCGACCACCGTCCGGTCGACCCAGTCGACGGCGGAGGTCGGCAGCTCGACGAAGCCCTGGGCCAGCCAGGCCTGCGCGTTCCCCGGCTTGCGCACGTAGAGGCCGTGCAGGCCGTTGAGGTCGGTGGTGTAGTTCTGCTTGCCGACGATGAGGTCGGCGAGCGGCTTGCCGTCGGCCCCGACCAAGGTCACCTGCTTCGACTTGGCGTCCTTGGCCGTGATGTCCTCGACCTCGAGCCGCGCATAGCGGTCTGGCTGGTCGGTCTTCGCCTCCAGCAGCCGCAGGTCGGCGAGACCGGCCACGGCCTGCCGCAGCTTGTCCGCCAGCACCGGATAGCCGTCCTTCTCGGCAAGCACCCAGCCGTCGCCCTTGCGCACGATCGTGAACTTGCCGGAGGCGCTGGCGATCGTGGCGCTCTGCAGGTCGTTGGCATGCGCTAGGAGGCCGCCGAAGACGGGCGCGCCGCCGGCCGCGACCGGCGCCTGGATGCGGCTCTCGTGGATCACAGCATAGCCGGCGCCCAGCACGCTGACGGCGGTGACGGCGAGCAGAACGATGAACGTCGTCGGCCTCATGGCGCCCCTGCCTTTCGCTCAGCTGCCCGCGGCGGCCCGCTGCCGCTGCCGGAGCGCCCGCCGCCACAGCGCCACGACCAGCGCCAGGATGGCGACGATGGCCGGCACGGCCGCGATGTTCGCCAGCATCACCCAGGTCTGCAGCCGGTCGATGTCCTGCTGGAGCGCGCGCTGCACCTCGCGCAACTGGGCGCGCAGCGTCAGCACCTGGTTGCGGAAGGTGCGCACGGTGTCCTGCTGCTCGGCGCTCAGCAGGACCGCGCTGCCGGCGCCGGCCTTCTGGTCGCTCTCGAGCGAGGCCAGCTTCTTCTGCGCTCCCTCGAGCTGCTTGCTCAGCTCCTCCTCGGTGGCCAGGTACTTGGCCTCGGCGTCGGAGCGGATCTGCTCCACGGTGGTGAAGGGCCGGCTGGAGAGGCCGCGGCCTCGGAGGTTTGCCAGCGCCGCGCCGCCCGCCAGGTTCTCGATCGAGTTGATCACGAAGTCGGCATTGTGGGCGATCGGCACGGCCAGCTGGGCGTCGCCGCCGTCCTGGACGTTCAGCCAAGCCTCGTCGGACAGCATGTCGACGTCCGTGACCAGGATCAGGTTGATCGGCTGGCTCGACTCCTTGAGCGATGGCGCGGCCGGCGTGGTCGTCGCGGCGCTCGTGCTGCCGCCGTTCGCGCTGCTGCTGTCGCTGCTGCCGGCGTCCGCGGCCTTGGGTGGCGCCGGCGGGCCATCGGGAAAGGCGCTCTTGGCGGGGCCGGTGACGCGCGCCGCCAGCGGATAGCTGAGCCCGCTCGGCTGGAACGCGTTCATGAGGCCGGCCGGGTCGGGCATCGACTGCAGCTGCTGGGCGTCGATCAGCATGGAATCGGGGCTCGACTGCACCAGCGGCTCCATCTTGGTCGTCGCGTCCGGGAGCCGCACCAGCGCCCCGGCGCTGAACAGCCGGAGCACCTCGAGCTGGCCGGTGACGACGTCGTTCTGGTCGAGGGTGCTCTTGTCCAGCGTGAGCCAGGGCAGGTATTGCACGATGACCGCCCGGCCGTTGCTCATCGCCTGCACCTGCATCGCCGCGTGCCGGTCGCCGACCACCTTGCCCGGCGACAGCGCCACGCCCCAGGCCTGCATCAGGCGCTCGAGGTTCGAGGCGGTCTCGGGTGGCGGCGCGCCCATGCGCGCGTTGCGCGCCATATTCTCGGCCAGCGGATCGGCGAAGATCATGGTCGGGCCGCCGCGCATGACGAACTGGTCGATGGCGTACTGCGTCTTGTCGCTCAGGTCGTGCGGATGGACGATGACCAGCGCCTTCACGTCGTCGCCGATCTTGTCGATGTCGCCGCCCAAGACGCGCAGGTCGAAGAACTGCCGCATCTGCTCGTAGATCTGCCACGGCCGGTAGTTGCTCTGCGGCCCGCCGCTGAGGCCGACGGTGTCGATCAGCGCCACCACCGGCTTGTCGGGATGGGCCAGGTCATAGACCAGCCGCGTCAGGTCGTACTCGAGGAAAGCCTCGCGGTCCGGCGCGAGGAAGGGAATGGAATCGGTGTCGTCGGTGGTGTTCGTCCCGACGAGGCCGAAATAGCCGCGATTCCCCGTCGCATCGTAGGGCACGCCGCGCAACCCGAAGGCGGCGGCCCGATCCTCCTCCGGCGAGAACGGCTCGGGGTCGATGAGCTCCAGCGAGATCCGGTCGCCCGACAACTTGACGTAGCTCGCCAGCATCTCGCGCACTCGCGCCGCATAGGGCTTGAGCGCCGGGCTGCCGTCGAGCAGCGGGCGCGATTCGTAGAGCCGCAGCCTTACCGGCTCCTTCATCCCCTTGAGCATGGCGACGGTGCTGTCGGAGAGCGTGTAGAGGCCGTTCTCCGTGAGGTCGAGGCGGGCGGCGCCGAGCTCCAGCGTCGAGAACAGGTTGACCGCCAGGAAGCAGACGATGGCGAGGGCGATGCCAATGCCGGTCAGCGTTCCGCGGTTCATCCGTCGCAGGGTTTGAAGCATCGCTATGCCGCCTTCTTCAGCTCGATGACCTGCGTGTTGATGAACAGGCAGAGCAGGATCAAGGAGACCAGGAAGATCGCCGTCGGCAGGCTGATCACGCCCTTGGCGATAGCTGCGAAATGAGTAAGGAACGAGAGCGAGCCGACGAGATCGACCACATAGGCCGGCGCCCAGCCGCGGAAGGCATCGAGCACGAAATCGAGCCCGCTCATCAGGAACAGGAACGAGACCGCGGCGCCGACGATGAAGGCGATCACCTGGTTCTTGGTGAGCGCCGACAGGCAGGAGCTGAGGGCCAGGAAGGCGCCCGCCATCAGCCAGCTGCCGATGTAGCTCGCGACGATCACCCCATTGTCCGGCGCACCCAGATAGTTGACCGTCAGCCACATCGGGAAGGTGAGCGCGAGCGCGATGGTCGTGAACGCCCAGGCGGCCAGGAACTTACCGAGCACCGCCTCGATCGGCGTGATCGGCAGGGTCATCAGCAGCTCGATGGTGCCGGAGCGCCGCTCCTCCGCCCACAGCCGCATGCCGATCGCCGGCACCAGCACCATGAACAGCCAGGGATGGAAGATGAAGAAGGCGCCGAGATCGGCCTGGCCGCGCTGAAAGAAGCCGCCGACATAGAAGCCGAACGCGCCCGCCAGGGCGAGGAAGATCACAATGAACACGTAGGCGAGCGGCGAGATGAAATAAGCCGCCAGCTCGCGCTTGGCTATGACGATGACGTTGCGCATGTGCTTTTCCGGCTCAGGCCCCGCTGGTGATGCTGCGGAAGACGTCGTCCAGGCGTCCGCGCTCGCTCGACAGCTCCTGGACACCGATCGCATGCTCGCGGAGGGCGGCGCCGACCTCCGCCGTGATGCTGCGGCCGCTCGCCGATCGCACCATCAGATCCACCACGCCGTCGACCTGCGCCATCAGGTCCACGCGCGCCACCTCGGGCAGCGGCCGCAGCACCTCCATCGCCCGCTGCGCCTCGCCGGCGCTGAGACGCAAAGAGACGGCATTGTGCCGGTCCGACTTGGCGCGCAGCGCCTCGGGTGTGCCGTCGGCGACGACGCGGCCGCGGGCGATGATGATGGCCCGATTGCACAGCGCCTCCACCTCTTCGAGGATGTGGGTCGAGATGACGATCGCCTTGCTGGGCGCCATGGTGCGGATCAGCTCGCGCACCTCGTGCTTCTGGTTGGGATCGAGGCCGTCGGTCGGCTCATCCAGGATCAGCACGTCGGGATCGTGCAGTATGGCCTGCGCCAAGGCGACGCGACGTCTATAGCCCTTGGACAGCGTCTCGATCCGCTGGCGCATCACCCCGCCGAGATGCATGCGCTCCACCACATCATCCAGGCGCCGGCGCCGATCAGGCCCGGCGAGGCCGCGGACGGAGGCGACGAAATCCAGGAAGCCGGCCGGCGTCATGTCGACATAGAGCGGCGCGCCTTCGGGCAGGTAGCCGAGCCGACGCTTCACCGCCACCGGATCGGCGCCGACATCGGCGCCGCAGACGATGGCCGTCCCGCTGCTGGGCGCCAGGAAGCCGGCGATCATGCGCATGGTCGTCGTCTTGCCGGCGCCGTTCGGCCCGAGGAAGCCCAGCACGCCGCCCCGTTGCACCGCGAAGCTGACGTTGTCGACGGCGGTGATGGGGCCGAAGTGCCTGCTCAATCCTCTGACGTCGAGGAGCGTCACCATGTTCCCACTCGGTTGCAGGCGACAGGAACTGCCGCCCAATTTTGCGGCACAGGAGTGATTCGAGCGCCCAACCTTGTCAAGTGGCCCGAGGTCGCACCGTCCGCCCTCAGGGCCGACCGCGGCTACTCGGCGGGAAGCGGGGCCGCAGCGCCCCGAATCTCGCCCAGGGCCTGGACGATCACGCGATAGGAGGACGACAAGGCGAGCCAGGCCATGACGGCGGCGACCGCCAGGTCGGGCCAGCCGGTGCCGCTGGCGAACACCCCGGAAGCGGCGAGCATGACCGCCAGGTTGCCGATGGCGTCGTTGCGGCTGCAGAGCCAGACCGAGCGGCGGTTGCTGTCGCCGGCGCGGTGCCGATACAGCAGGACGGCGACGCCGAGATTGGCGGCCAGGGCGAGAAAGCCGACCACGCCCATGACCGCCGAGCTGGGCACGGTCTGCCCGACGAGGTTGTAGACCGCGGCGCCGATGACCCACAGACCGAACAGGCCCATGGATGCGCCCTTGACCAGGGCGGCCGCGGCGCGGCGGGTCAGGGTCAGCCCCAGAACCGCAAGACCGAGCCCGTAGTTGGCGGCATCGCCGAGGAAATCCAGCGCATCGGCCTGGAGCGACACGGAGTCGCCGAGCAGCCCGGAAACACCCTCGACCAGGAACATGCCGGCGTTGACAGCAAGCGCGATCCAGAGCACGCGCCGAAAGCCGTCATCGCGCGCCGGGCCGTCATACTGGTGGCAGCAGGAGGCCGACATCTAGTCCTCGTCGCCCTGCGGCTCGGCCACATGCTCAAGCATGTCGACGACGACGCAGCGGACGTGATCGTCGGCGGCCGCATAGAACACCTGCTTGCCATGCCGCTCGGCGCGCACGATACGGGCGGCGCGCAACAGGCGCAGGTGATGGCTGACCAGCGAAGCGCTCAGCTCCAGCCGATCGGCGATCTCGCCGACCGAAGTCGGCGCATCGAGGCAGGTGAGCACGATGCGCAGGCGTGTGGGATCGCCCAGAAGGCGGAACAGGTCGGCCAGTTCCGCAGCATGCTCATCGGCAAGCAACAGGGCCGAGCGCGAGGAGCGGCGATGATTGCTCGTTAACTTATTCATTTGAACAACTGTTCATATATCAGAGACGTACCACTCCGTCAAGCAGACCACTCGCCGCGAAATCCGAGTTCCGAGTCCCCCTAAAGCTGGGCGCGATGGAGGCGCAGGGCGTTGCCGATGACGGAGACCGAACTCAGGCTCATGGCGGCGGCGGCCACGATCGGCGAGAGCAGCGTTCCCGTGAAGGGATAGAGCACCCCGGCAGCGAGCGGCACGCCCAGCGCGTTATAGACGAACGCCAGGAACAGATTCTGCCGGATGTTGCGCATGGTCGCGTGACTGAGGCGGCGTGCCCGCAGCAGGCCCGAGAGATCGCCCTTGACCAGAGTGACGCCGGCACTCGCAATCGCTACGTCGGTGCCCGTGCCCATGGCGATGCCGACATCGGCCTCCGCCAGGGCGGGTGCGTCGTTGACACCGTCGCCGGCCATCGCCACGACCCGGCCCTGCTGACGCAGCTTGCGGACCGCCGCGCCCTTGTCTTGCGGCAGCACCTCCGCCTCCACATCGTCGATGCCGAGCCGGTGCGCCACGGCAATGGCGGTGGCGCGGTGATCGCCCGTCAGCATGACGATGCGCAGGCCTTCGGCCTTCAGGGCCGCCAGCGCGGGCGGCGTCGACGGCTTGATCGGATCGGCGACGGCGATGAGGCCGGCGACCGCATCGTTGATCGCCAGGAACATCACGGTCGCGCCGTCCGCTCTCAGCTTGTCGGCGTCTCCCGCGGCCGCGATGTGGAGCGTTTCGAGCAGCTTGATATTGCCGAGCGCCACGCGCCGACCATCGATCTTGCCGATGACGCCCATGCCAGTCTCGGCGTGGAAGTCGGCGACGTCGGCCAGCTGCGCGCCGCGGGACTGCGCTTCGGCGATGATCGCCGCCGCCAGGGGATGCTCGCTCGACCGCTCGAGGCTGGCTGCGAGCTGGATGACAGCGGACTCGTCGAATGCGGTCTGCGGCACGACCCCGATTACCCGCGGCTTTCCCTCAGTCAGCGTGCCCGTCTTGTCGACGACGAGCGTATCCACCTTCTCCAACCGCTCGAGGGATTCTGCATTCTTGATCAGCACGCCTGCCTGGGCACCGCGGCCCACGCCGACCATGATCGACATCGGAGTCGCAAGGCCGAGGGCGCAGGGACAGGCGATGATGAGGACGCTGACGGCCGCGATCAGCGCGAAGGCGAACGCCGGCGTCGGTCCGAACAGGAGCCACGCGATGAAAGCAATCACGGCGACGATAACGACCGCAGGTACGAACCAGGCCGAGACGGTATCGGCCAGCTGCTGGATTGGCGCGCGGCTGCGCTGCGCCTCCGCCACCATCTGCGCGATCTGCGCCAGCAGCGTGTCGCCGCCGACCTTCTCGGCCTGGATCACGACACTGCCGCTGCCATTGAGCGTGCCGCCGATCACCTTGTCGCCGAGGCTCTTTTCGACCGGCAGGGACTCGCCGGTCATCATGGATTCGTCGACGACGCTGCGACCCTCGACCACGGAGCCGTCGACCGGCACCTTCTCCCCGGGCCGCACGCGCAGACGGTCGCCGACCTGGATCTGCTCGACGAGAACCTCCTCGTCCTCGCCGCCGGCGGTCAGCCGGCGTGCGGTCTTCGGCGCCAGCTTCAGGAGCCCCCGCAAGGCGCCGCTCGTGCGCTCACGCGCGCGCAGCTCCAGCACCTGCCCCAGCAGCACGAGCACGGTGATGACGGCGGCGGCCTCGAAATAGAGGCCGACCTCGCCCATGACGCCGCGATAGGAGGCAGGAAAGACGTCGGGCGCGAGCACCGCCACCGCGCTGTAGAGGAAGGCGGCGCCGGTCCCGATCGCGATCAGGGTGAACATGTTGAGGCGCCAGGTGACGATCGACCGCCAGCCGCGCTCGAAGAACGGCCAGCCGCCCCACAGCACCACCGGCGCGGCGAGGGCGAACTGGAGCCATGCCGATAGGCGCGGCGCAATCAGCTCATGCGTGGGAAAGCCGATGAGATGCGGGCCCATGGCGAGGACTAGGACAGGCAGCATCAGCGCCGCACCGATCCAGAAGCGCCGCATCATGTCCGCCAATTCCGGGTTCGGCGCCGCCTCGACCGTCACGGTGCGCGGCTCGAGCGTCATCCCGCAGATCGGACAATTGCCGGGATGGTCCTGCACGATCAGCGGGTGCATCGGACAGGTGTATTCGACGCGCGTCGTGGCGGGCACGCCCGCGGGCCCCAGCGCCATGCCGCACTCGGGACAGGATCCGGGCCCCTTCCGGCGCACCTCCGGATGCATCGGGCAGGTGTAGGTGGCGCCGGGGTCACTTGCGCCAGGTTTCGCCGCAGTGGCGTGCGATGGCTGCTCGCGATGATCGTACCCACGGCAGGCCGTCTCGGCCTCGGCGAAGCGCGCTGGGTCGGCGAGGAATTTGCCGCGGCAGGCGGCGCAACAGAAATACCAGATGCGACCACCATGCTCGGCACGATGCGGCGTCTTTGCTGGATCGACGGTCATGCCGCAGACGGGATCGATCGCAGACTCTCCAGCCTGAGATTTCTCCGGCGATTCAATGGATTCGATCAAATGCGTACTCCCGACCAGCCCGGCGAGGGTCGAAGAATCTGCTTGTCATGTATACCCCAGGGGGGTATGGTGTCAAGGCCATGAAGCCGAAGACACAGGCATCCTGCCGCTCGCGCCTGCGCCGCATCGAAGGCCAGGTGCGCGGCATCGAACGGATGATCGATGAGGAACGGTACTGCATCGACATCCTCACTCAGCTGCGTGCCGTGCACGCCGCCCTCAAGAAGGTGGAGGACGAGGTGCTCAAGGACCATGTCGAGCATTGCGTGCACGACGCCATCCGCGGCGGCAAGACCGAGGAGCAGTTCGAGAAGATCAACGAGCTGCTGCAGGTCCTGGAGAAGCGCACGACTTGAAGCCGGCGCGCCCGCTGCCAAGATTCAGGGCATCGAATCACCCCAGCAAGGACACACGGGATGTTAGACGGGTTCAGGCCGATCGCCGATCGGCCGGCAGCCACCACGCACGAGCCGATGGACACTGGACAGGGCGACGGCGAGCTGCTCGACGCCTATTCGCGCGCCGTCGCGGCGGCGGTCGATCGCGTGGCGCCGGCCGTCGTCCATCTGCAGGCGCGCCGCCGTGGCCAGAACGCGGCGGAGACGGAGAACGAGGTGCCGCTGGGCTCCGGCTCCGGCGTCATCTTCACGCCCGACGGGTTCATTCTCACCAACAGCCATGTCGTGCATGGTGCGACCGCGATCGAAGCGACTCTGACCGACGGGCGCTCGTTTCCGGCCTACCTCGTCGGCGACGATCCCGACAGCGATCTCGCGGTCCTGCGGCTGCATGCGGACAGTTTGGCCCATGCCGAACTCGGAGACTCCGCCGCGATCCGCGTCGGCCAGCTCGTGATCGCCATCGGCAATCCCTTCGGCTTCCAATGCTCGGTGACGGCGGGCGTGGTCAGCGCCCTCGGCCGCTCGCTGCGTTCGGGCACCGGGCGGCTGATCGACGACATCGTGCAGACCGATGCCGCGCTCAATCCCGGCAACTCCGGCGGGCCGCTGGTGACGGCGCAAGGCCGCATCATCGGCATCAACACCGCCATCATCCGCCCGGCCCAGGGCCTCTGCTTCGCCATCGCCAGCAACACCGCGCAGTTCGTCGTGGCTGAACTGCTGCGCCATGGCAAGGTGCGGCGCAGCTTCATCGGCGTCGGCGGACAGACCGTGGCGCTGCCCCGCCGCATGGTCCGCTTCCACGGATTGCAGGCGGAGGCGGGCGCGCGCGTGATGTCGATCGCGCTTCGCAGCCCGGCGGCCAGCGCCGGCCTGCAGGTCGGCGACACCATCGTCGCCTTCAATGGCACGCCTGTGACCGGCGTCGATGCGCTGCACCGGCTGCTGACCGCCGACCGCGCGGGGAAGCAGACCGAACTCACGGTGCTGCGGCTGACGCAGAAGCTCACGCTGCCGATCGTACCTGCGGAGCGGCCGGATGCTGCCTAGTCGGTGCGACCGTAGAGGAGCGTGACGTTGATGCGGCGGTGCTCGTAGCCGTCCTTGAAGCGGAACGCGTCGGTCGAGTGCGCGATCATGCCATTGAAGATGGCGGCCCGATTGCAGCGATAGGGCACGGTGACGGCGCTTGCATCCGGCTCATCGATCAGCGACTGGATCATCGTCGCCTGAGCCCCGCGATCGCGCCGGAGATAGTGCTCCGGCACGAGCTTGTTCCAGATCACGAGGCCGCCCCTTTCTCGGTCTTCGTTGGCATCGTCGGGCGTGAGCCAGAAGTTCACGGCCACGGCACCGTCGTCGGCATGGGGCCCGAGCCCGGAGAACGGTCCGCAATATTTGTAGGCCCAGGCCAGCGAGAGCGGGTGTCGGCCTAGCAACGCCGGCAGGCGCTCGCGCAGCTCCCGCGCGATCTGCAGCAGAAGCGGACAGCAGAAGCCGTTGAAGAGCGTGGCGCTGACCTCGTTCTTGAAGGTCATCTGGAACCAGATGGTGGACTCCACACAGAAGCGCCACAGATCCTGCCGCGCCGCCGATGTCAGCAGCCCGTCGAACCAAGTGAAACCGGGCGCATTGGAGCGATAGTCGCGTTCGACGGCGGCCCCATCCCAGTCCCCAAGGGCGCCTTCGGGACGCAGCGGCGTCTCTCGCAGGTTGATCAGGCGGTTGTAGTGGGCGACGAGCCGCGGCCACGCCGCCGGCGCTATCTCGAACGTCTTGTCGTCGCGCACCTGCGCGAGCAGCGCCCGATAGTCGGCGAGCACATCAACGAGTTGCCGCGGCGCCGCGTCGTGATCGACGAGATAGGCAAGCTGATCGATATCATGCTGGAGCTTCACGCGGTTAGTCTGGCGGAACGTCGCGGCGGTCCCGGCACCGCCGGGACGGCGGAAGTCCTGCACCGGCTCGATCAGAAAGCGCGCGGCCTCGTCGAGCCGACCGGCCGCGATCAGCAGGACCGCCAGCTGTCGGAAGGTGAGTTGGCTGTCGGGCCTCAGCCGCAGGGCCGCGCGGAAGGCCGCTTCGGCCTCGGAGAGATGGCCTTGCGTGAACAGCACGACTCCGAGGTTGTGCTGCGTCTCCGGGAGAGTCGGGTCGAGCCGCGCCGCCTCACGCAGGTTCGCGGCAGCCTCATCCAGCCGACCGGCGGTCCGTAGCGCGTTGCCGAGATTCGCGTGGGCGGGTGCGCTGCGCGGCTCCGCCTCCGTCCCGCCGCGAAAGCTGGCGATGGCAGCCTCGAGGTCGCCCCTGGCCTGCAGCGCATTGCCGAGGGCGAGGTGGCCGGCAGCGGCGCCCGGATCGAGCCGGATCGCCGTGCGGAAGCATGCGATGGCCTCGTCCAGTCGGCCGAGCCGCCCGAGCAGCGCACCGAGATTGCCGTGCAGATCCGCGCGCTCCGGGTGATGCGCGATCGCCTGCCGCAGCAGATCGATGGCGATGGCCGGGCGGCCGGCCGCGGCGGCGACGCCGGCCAGCAGGAACTGCGCGTCGGCATTGCCGGGTTGCTTGGCCAGCACCGTGCGACAATGCTGCTCGGCCTCGGCCAAGCGGCCGGCCTGGTGCGCGGCCGCCGCGCGGCGCAACAGGCCTGCGAGATCGTCCGTCGCGGCCGTCGGCTCTGCCATCGCGCTAGAGCGCGAGCCGCGCGTCGACCCAGGCGCCGTTCTTGGAGCTCGACTCGACGGCGGCGGCGATGAACTTCACGCCGCGCGCGCCGTCCTCGACGGTCGGCACCAGCAGTGCGCTCGGATCGGGCTTGCGTTTGGCGCGGCGCGCCGTGATCTGCTCGGCGAGGTCGCGATAGAGGTTGGCGAAGCCCTCGAGATAGCCCTCGGGGTGGCCGGGCGGGATGCGCGTCGCGTAGGCGGCGGCGGGACCGAGACTCGGCCCGCCACGCGACAGCGTCTGCGGCGGCTTCCCCAGGGGCGCGAAGCGCAGCTGGTTGGGATGCTCCTGGCTCCATTCCAGGCCGGCCTTTTCGCCGTAGACGCGCACGCGCAGGGCGTTCTCGTTGCCGGGAGAAACCTGGCTCGCCCACAGCATGCCGCGGGCACCGTTGTCGTAGCGCAGCATCACGTGGACGTTGTCATCCAGGCGCCGCCCCGGGACGAAGCGGCCGAGATCGGCCGCCAGCTCCGTCACCTGCAGTCCGCTGATGAAGCCGGCAAGGTTGTGCGCATGGGTGCCGATGTCGCCGAGGCAGCCGCCGGGGCCGGCACGCTGTGGATCGACCCGCCAGCCCGCTTGCTTGTGGCCGGTCTCCTCCAGCTTGGTCGCCAGCCAGTCCTGCGCGTACTCGGCCTGGATCACGCGGATGCGGCCGAGCTCGCCGGCCGCCACCATCTCGCGCGCCTGTCGCACCAGCGGATAGCCGGTGTAGTTGTGGGTGAGGCCGAAGACGAGGCCGCTCTTGCGCACGGCCTGCACGAGGTCGGCGGCGTCCTCGACGGTCGTGGTCATCGGCTTGTCGCAGACCACGTCGATGCCGCGGTCGAGGAAGGCGCGGGCGATGGCGTGGTGGCTGTCGTTGGGCGTGACGATGCTGACCGCCTCGATGCCGTCGGAGCGCTTCGCCTCGGTGGCGGCCATCTCGCTGTAGCTCGTATAGATGCGATCCGACGCCAAGCCGAGATCGGCGCCAGAGTCCTTGGCGCGCTCTGGGGCCGAAGAGAGTGCGCCTGCGACGAGGTCGTAGCGGCCGTCCATGCGGGCGCAGAGGCGGTGGACGGCGCCGATGAAGGCGCCGCGGCCGCCGCCGACCATGCCGAGGCGAAGCGGCCTGCTAGTGCGGGCATCCGAGGTGGCGTCGACCATGGCGGCCTCCCTCAGTTGATGCCGAGCATGCGCCGGTTGGCGGCCTGGTCGGTGCCGGCGCCGGCGAAATCGTCGAAGGCCTTGTCGGTGACGCGGATAATGTGGTCGGCGATGAACTTGGCGCCCTCGCGCGCGCCGTCCTCGGGATGCTTGAGACAGCATTCCCACTCCAGGACGGCCCAGCCCGGGAAGTCGTACTGTGCGAGTTTCGAGAAGATGGATCTGAAATCGACTTGGCCGTCGCCGAGCGAGCGGAAGCGGCCGGCGCGGTCGGTCCAGGACTGATAGCCGCCGTAGACGCCCTGGCGCCCGGTCGGATTGAACTCGGCATCCTTTACGTGAAACATGCGGATGCGTTCGTGGTAGATGTCGATATATTCGAGATAGTCGAGCTGCTGCAGCACGAAGTGGCTGGGGTCGAAGAGGATGTTGCAGCGCTCGTGGCCGCCGACGCGCTCCAGGAACATCTCGAAGCTCGCGCCGTCATGGAGATCCTCGCCGGGGTGGATCTCGTAGCAGACGTTCACGCCCTGGGCATCGAAGGCGTCGAGGATGGGGCGCCAGCGCTTGGCCAGCTCGTCGAACGCGGTCTCGATCAGGCCGGGCGGCCGCTGCGGCCAGGGGTAGATGTAGGGCCAGGCGAGCGCGCCGGAGAAGGTGGCGTGCTCGGTGACGCCCAGGCGGCGCGAGGCCTTGGCAGCCAGCTTGCACTGCTCGATGGCCCAGGAGGTGCGCGCCTCGGGCTTGCCGCGCACCTGCGGCGCGGCGAATCCGTCGAAGGCGGTGTCGTAGGCGGGATGCACGGCGACCAGCTGACCTTGGAGGTGGGTCGACAGCTCCGTCACCTGCAGGCCACGCTCTTTGAGGATGCCCTTCACCTCGTCGCAGTAGGCCTGACTCTCGGCCGCCTTCTCGAGATCGAACAGTCGGCGATCCCAGCTCGGGATCTGCAGGCCCTTGAAGCCGAGATCGGCGGCCCACTTGGCGATGGCCGGCAGGCTGTCGAACGGCGGCGCGTCGCCGGCGAACTGCGCCAGAAAGATCGCGGGTCCCTTGATCGTCTTCATCGCCATTCCTCCCCTCGTCCTTTGTGACTCACGCTGCCGCGCCAACGCGGTAGGAGACGCTCATCGCGGGCGCACCCTTCAGGGTCTGGTAGACGACGCAGTAGCGCTCGGTCAGCGTGAGCAGCTTGTCAAGTTGCTCCGGCGGCGCGTCGGTGTCGAGCGTGAAGCTGAGGCGAATGGTCTTGAAGCCGACCGGCGCATCCTTGGCGACGCCCAGAGTGCCGCGGAAGTCGAGATCGCCCTCCGCGCTCACGCGCCCGCTGCGAATCGGGATCGACAGGGCCGTCGAGACCGCCTTCAGCGTGACGCCGGCGCAGGCGACCAGCGCCTCCAGCAGCATGTCGCCCGAGCACAGCGACAGCCCGTCGCCGCCCGTGGCCGGATGCAGGCCCGCCTCGGCGAGCGCGCGGCCGGTATCGACCTTGCAGGTGATGGTCTCGGCGCCGAGCTCACCGCTGGCCTTCAAGGTGATGACGGCCGCGTTCGGTTCGTCGCGATAGCGCGCCTTGAACGGCGCCTGCAGGGAACGGAGCTGTTCGGCATCCATGTCGATGACTCCCGCGATGACTGAGCGCCCACTATCGGCGGAGGGGCGGAGATTTGACAAGGCCGGCCGCTCTGGCGCATGACCGGCGGACCTCTCCTCAAGGATTGCACCCTCCATGAAGAAGCTCGACGAATCCGCCCGCGACGTCTTCATCATCGCGGTCACGCCGTTCACCGACAGCGGCGCCATCGACTACGCCAGTGTCGACCGCATGGTCGAGTTCTACGTGGAGCGCGGCGTGGTCGGCATGACCATCCTCGGCATGATGGGCGAGGCCCAGAAGCTGACGGCCGAGGAGTCGGTGGCCGTGGCGCGCCATGTGCTGAAGCGGGTCGGCGACCGCGTGCCCGTGGTGGTCGGCGTCTCCAGTCCCGGTTTCGCCGCCATGCGCGAGCTGACGGCGGCGGTGATGGATGCCGGTGCCGCCGGCGTGATGGTGGCGCCGCCCTCGACCCTGAAGACCGACGGCGACATCATCCGCTACTACGTCAATGTCGTCGGCGAGATCGGGACCGACGTGCCGTTCGTGCTGCAGGACTATCCGCAGTCGACCGGCGTCGTGATCGCGCCGACCGTTATCACCGAGATCGTGAAGCGGCTGCCGAGCTGCGTGATGCTGAAGCACGAAGACTGGCCGGGGCTGGCCAAGATCGCGGCGGTGCGGGCGGCCTCGCAGGCGGGTGAGACCCGGCGCATCAGCATCCTCGTCGGCAACGGCGCCATCATGCTGCCGGAGGATCTGCGGCGCGGGGCCGACGGCGCCATGACCGGCTTCTCCTATCCGGAGATGATGGTCGAGGTCTGCCGCGCCCACTTCGCCGGCAAGCTCGACCGCGCCGCCGATCTCTTCGACGCCTATCTGCCGCTCGCCCGCTACGAGCTGCAGCCCGGCCTCGGCATGGCCATCCGGAAGTACGTGCTGGCCAAGCGCGGAGCCATCGCCTCCCCAGCCCTGCGCAAGCCGGCGCCGCTGCTGACGCCCGACGACAGGGCGGAGATCGAGCGGCTGATGGAGCGGCAGGCCCGCCGGCTGAAGGAGCTTACCTGATGGACCTCGGCATCGCCGGCAAGCGTGCCCTGGTGCTGGGCGCCAGCCGCGGGCTCGGCCGGGCCATCGCGACGGCGCTGGCGGCCGAGGGCGCCAAGGTCGTGCTCGCCGCCCGCAACCGCGAGCGGCTGGCGGAGGTGGCGGCCGCTCTCAAGGGCCAGAGCGAGCCGGTCGACCTCGGCGATCCCGGGTCGATCGAGCGGCTGGCCCAGGCGGTGCTGGCGGCCGGCGGTGTCGACATCCTCATCAACAACACGGGCGGCCCGCCGACCGGCTCGATCCTCCAGATCGAGGGCGAGGCGTGGCGCAGCTGGTACCAGGCGATGGCGATCAGCATCTTCGAGCTGACGCGGCAGCTGCTCCCGCCCATGCAGGACAAGCGCTGGGGCCGCATCGTCACCGTCGTCTCCTCCGGCGTGGAGCAGCCGATCGCCAACCTCGGCCAGTCCAACGCCATCCGCGCCTCGATCGCCGGCTGGGCGAAGAGTCTGGCCAACGAGGTGGCGGCCCAGGGCATCACCGTGAACTGCGTGGTGCCGGGACGCATTCAGACCGAGCGGGTCGGGGAGATCGACGCCGCCAACGCCAAGCGGCAGGGGGTCGACGTCGCCACGGTCGCCGCCCAGTCGCGGGCCACGATCCCGCTTGGCCGTTACGGCACGCCGGAGGAGTTTGCCGCCGTGGTCGCCTTCCTGGCGAGCGCGCCGGCGGCCTATGTGACGGGCTCGCTGGTGCGGGTGGATGGGGGGCTGATCAAATCGGTCTGACGGTCCGTCGCGATTCGAGCGATGGACCCCATGTCCAGCGGGACGGCGCCGGAAGAGTTCCGCAAAGGCGCCCTCCTTAAGTCTGGCCTTGCGCCGTTGCGGCTCCTCTTTCGATCGAAGGACCCCATGCCAAGCGGTGATCAGGGGCTTTACGCGGAGGCGCGCGGCCGCGGAGGGGCGGGACGGCCCTGTCGTGCTTTTGCCCGCCCAGCACCGGCAACTGACTGCGATTTTGAGCGAAGCACCCCATGTCCAGCGGGAGCTCAGGGAAGAAAATTCACCACAGAGGACACAGAGTCCAAGCCGCCTCTGTGACCTCCGTGCTCTCTGTGGTTGACCTTTGCGGCGGCAAACGCGCCCGCTGAATCTTGAGCGATGGACCCCATGTCCAGCGAGCTTTGCTGGCATTGGGGTTGTCCGGCGCGCGGCCTGGGCCCCCCAACCGGGAAAGCCATCCCTGCATGGGGATCGATTCCGAGCGATGGACCCCATGTCCAGCGAGGGCAGATGCGGGCGACCACACGGGGTCGCCCCGACGGGTCATCGATTCTGAGCGATGGACCCCATGTCCAGCGGGAAAGGGCGCAGGGGTTTCCCCCGCCCAGCGACGCAAACGTCGTCGCTGGGCCCGCTGTCCAACGGCAGGCGAACGGCAACATCCGATACACGATGTCAAAGATCGAGCCGGCCGGCGAAGGTACCGACCGACGAGAACATTGTAGGAACATACGTGCCGAAAATCAAGGCGGAAACGGCTGTTCGCGGACCAGGGCGGCGGTGCGCTGCAGCCATTCGGCGGGATCGTGCCGGTGATAGGGGTGCTCGGCCGACTCGATGCGGTCGAGGAAGCCCCGGTAGATGGCGGCCTGGCGGGCGGCGGCGAGCGGGGCGAGCAGGTGGGCGGCGCGGGACGGGTGGCAGCCGGGGACGGCGTCGCGCCAGAGCCGCAGCCAGTGCTCGCGGAGGGGCGCGGCCGCATCGGCCGGGACGCGGGTGAGGAAGGCGGGCTGGTCTAGGAGCGGATGGCCGACGGCGCTGTCGCCCCAGTCGAGCAGCGTAAGCAGCCGGCCCTCGCCGCGAAAGTTGCCGGAGTGGAAGTCGCCGTGGACGAGCGTGTCGGGGAGGCCGCAAGCGGCAATGGCGGCGAACCGGTCGGGGAGGGCGCGCAGAAATTCGCGCAACGTGGCGCGGTCGTCGGCGGGGAGGTCATCGGCCGTGCGCGCGACCACGTCGGCAATCGCGGCGCCGAGGGCGGGCGGGCGCCAGTCCGGCAGCCCGAGCGCGAGCAGCGCGTCGACATGCCCGATCCAGGCGCGCTGCAGGCCGACGAGCAGCATCACCATCTCTGCGAGCTGCGACGGCTCGGCCTCGTACAGATCGTCGCCGGCGATCTCCGCGAGAAGCATGCGGCCGCCATCGTGGCCGAGCAGGGTCGGGACGCGCTCGCCGGCGAGGCGTTCCAGCAGACTGCCCTCATGGGCGAAGAACGGCGGCACGACCTTCAGCCAGGCCGTCTCGTTCTGCAGCGGGATGCGCCACAGGCTCGACAGGTTCCAGGTGCGCACCTGAACCGGCGTCGCCGAGCGCCGCAGCCCGCGCCCGGCCAGGACGGAATCCGCCCAGGCCAGATCGGCGGCCGGTCCGCCGGGGCGCGCGAAGGGGTGACGCAGCGGATGGTCCTCGAGCGTGCTGGCCCACGGTTCGGCCGCGACGGGACGGGCGATCTCGGCGAGGTAGGTGACGCGGCCGCCGTGCGGACGGTCGCGCTCGGCGTGAAGCAGCCGCAGGATGGTGACGTCGATGCCGTGGCGCTCGCGGACGGCAGCGACGACCGGCTCGACCTCCTGCCACCAGGGCGTCGCGACGGGCACGGCCGGCAGGCTGCCGACGACCGCGCCGTCCGGCGTCACCAGCACGAGCGCGGCGCTGCGTGGCGCCGGCGTCACCCCGCTACGGCTCCGGCGCCTTCGAGGGCACGGCGGCGCTGCTGCGCGCGAAACGCGGGAGCTCGTCCTTGATCTCGAACCAGGCGACGCGCTCCGACGTCCAGACGTGGTCGTCGATCCGGACCTTGTCGGGATCGTCGAGGCTGCCGACGCAGATCTGCACGCGATCGCCGAGGACCTCCTCGCGCATCGCCACGGTGCTGCCGCAGGCCGGGCAGAACCCTCGCTGCGCGTAGCGTGACGAGCGGTACCAACTCGGCTCCGCGCCGAGCCAGGCGAACGCGGCCGCCGGGAAGTGCACGAACGCCAGCGCCGGAGCGCCCGAATGCCGGCGGCAGGTCGAGCAGTGGCAGATCACGCCGCGCACTGGGCGCGCCTTAGCGTGATATCGAACGGCGCCGCACAGGCAACCACCCCCGAACAGTTCTGCTTCCGCCATCCCACTGACTCCCGTTTGGCATCTCGCGTCCAATGTACGCCAACTTGTCGTCGCCGGCAGATGCATTGACGCTCGCAGCGCCGTCCGTTGCGGCGGGTAACCGAGGCATGGACAGGCCGGCCCGGCCCGTGCTAGCTCTGCCTTCACGTTGCAGGGGTGCCCCGCTCGGGGGCTGAGAGAACGGCTGCTCCGTTCAACCCTTCTGATCTGATCTGGGTAATGCCAGCGGAGAGAGCAATGTTTCTCGGATGCCAGTTTTCCATCTATCCCATGTCGAGCGATTTCATCGGCGTGATCCTGCACGCCATCGAGGCGCTCGACCGCTACAAGGACCGGCTGGAGGTCGCGACCGACGACATCAGCACGACGCTGATCGGGCCGCCGGATGCGCTGTTCCCGGCGCTGCAGGAGAGCTTCGTCGCGGCCGCCACGGCCGGCGGCCATGTGGTGATGAACGTCAGCCTGTCGCGGGGCTGCCCGGGGGAGCCGGACGATCCGCGCTGCCGCGCCGACCTGGTGCGCGCGCGCAACGTCGCGGGGGAGCATGACCCCGCTGCGGCGGCGGTCGGCCAGCTGCGGCAGGTGGCGCGCAGCGGCGTGGCGACGGCGGCGCAGATCGCGCTCTATCCGCTCGGGCGCGCCGACTACATGGAGCAGATCGCCGCCTGCATCGGCTTCACGAAGCGGGCCGGCCTGTTCGCCAACGGCAAGCATTTCTGCACCAAGCTCGCGGGCGACGCCGCCGACGTGTTCCAGGCGATCGAGCAGAGCTTCCTCGGCTTCGGGGCGCCCGAGGACCACGTCGTCCTCACCGCCGTCGTCTCCAAGGGCAGCCCGAGCGTCGCCTGAGCCGCAACCGACCGTTCCAACGGACCGGTTTGCGGCGCGCCCTTTCCCTGATGGCGTCGTCGTGACCGGTCCTTCGCAAGAGAGGAGACCGTCATGACCGATACCCTTCATTTCCAACCGGCGAAGTCCGAGCG
The DNA here is from genome assembly GCA_035518775.1 of Candidatus Acidiferrum sp. Classification (GTDB taxonomy): domain Bacteria; phylum Pseudomonadota; class Alphaproteobacteria; order Dongiales; family Dongiaceae; genus JBGPEQ01. The sequence goes on along the minus strand of DATIXH010000301.1, from coordinate 24,801 downwards.
CGCCTGGACGCAGCGGGAGACCGTGATCGTGGCCGCGCTCGGTATCGTCTTCGCCGTGCTGTACCTCGCCTGGGTGCAGCTGTGGCTGCTGGGGCAGGCGGCGATCGGGCCGCTGTCGCTCGATATCCTGTTCGGATTCTGGTGCGTGGTTTCGGTGGTGGCGGCCTACATCATCCGCAAGCCCTTCGTGGCCTTCGGCAGCGAGGTGATCGCGGCAATCGCGGAGGTGCTGACGGGCAATCCCGCAGGCTTGATCCTGGTGCTCACGGGCGTGGTGCAGGGCGCCGGGGCCGAGCTGCCGTTTGCGCTCACGCGCTGGCGCAACTACCGGCTGCCGACCCTGCTCGCCTCGGGCGCCAGTGCGGCGATCTTCAGCTTCGTCTACACCTGGATCCGCTTCAGCTACGGCACGCTGGCGCCGGGGCTGCTGATCGCCATGGCCGTGCTGCGGGTGCTGAGCGGCATGCTGCTGGCGGGGCTGCTCGGCAAGCTCATCGGCGATGCGCTCTATCGCACGGGCGTGCTGAGCGGCCTCGCCATCGACGCCGACAAGCGGGGCGGGGGGTGAGCGACGCGGACGCGGCCGGGACGCCCGCCATCGACATCGACGGGCTCTCGGTCCGCTATTCCTTCCGCGAGCAGCTAGTGCTCGCCGACGTGTCGCTGCGGATCGAGGCGGGCGAGCGCGTGCTGCTTCTGGGACCGTCGGGCGGCGGCAAGAGCACCCTGGCGCTCTGCCTCAACGGGCTCGTGCCGAAATCAATCGCTGCCGCAGTCGTCGGCGCGGTGAGGGTGCGCGGGCGCGACGTGCGCGACGGCAGCGTGCCGGAGCTCGCAGGGGACATCGCCTATGTGTTCCAGGATGTGGACAGCCAGCTCTGCGCGCTCACGGTCGAGGATGAGATCGCGTTCGCGCTGGAGAACCGTTGCGTGGCGCCGGTCGAGATCGACCGGCGCCTCGATGCGGCGCTGGAGCAGGCCGGCCTGCCGGTCGAATTCCGGCGGCGGCGCACGCAGACGCTCTCCGGCGGCGAGAAGCAGAAGGTGCTGCTGGCGGCGGCACTCGCCCAGGATGCGGCGATCACCGTCTTCGATGAAGTGACATCGCAGCTCGACCCCGCGGCCACGGCCGCGACCTATGCGGCGGTCGCGCGCCTCGCGGGCGGCGGACGCGAGCGGACGCTGCTGTTCATCGACCACAAGCTCGAGCATCTGCTGCCGCTGATCGATCGGGTGCTGCTGCTCGACGCGGAGGGCCGGCTGATCGCGGCCGAGCCGCCGACGACGCTGTTCCACGAGCGCTACGCGCTGGCGGCGGAGGCGGGCGTCTGGTGCCCGCCGGCGGCCGAGCTCTTTCAGGCGTTGCGAGGCGCCGGCGTGGCGCTGGCGGAGCGGCCTCTGACGCTCGCCGAGGCCGCGGATGCGCTGGAGCGCGCCGCGGGGCGGCAGCCTGTCTGGCGGACGGCCATCCGCGACGGCCTGCGGCGGTGGAGCGCGGTGCGGCGCGCGCCGCCGCGCACCGACGAGGGGCGGCCGTTGCTGCGGCTCGACAGCATCGGCTTCGCGCCGCGCGGCGGGCCTGCGATCCTCGCCGACCTGTCGCTCACGCTGCAGGGCGGCGAGATCCTCGGCCTGGTCGGGCGCAACGGCGCCGGCAAGTCGACCCTGGGGCAGATCATGAGCGGGCTGCTTGCGCCGACGCGTGGCGAACGGAGGATGCTCGGCGACGCAGCCGGCCGGCCGATGCGCTTCGTCTTCCAGAATCCGGAGCATCAGTTCGTCGGCGCGACCGTGCGCGCGGAGCTGGCGGCGAGCCTGCCCAAGGACGGGCAGGAGCAGGTCGAAGCGCTGCTGTGCGAGGCCGGCCTCTGGCCGCTGCGCGACGCGCATCCCTACGAGCTCAGCCAGGGGCAGAAGCGGCGGCTGAGCGTGCTGGCCGTGGTCGCGGCCGGCGCCACGCCCCTGCTTGTGCTGGACGAGCCGAGCTATGGGCTCGACGCGCGCGCGACCGGGCAGCTGCAGGCGCTGATCGCCGGCCAGCGGCGCGCCGATCGCGCCATCGTCGTCATCAGCCATGATCTCGACCTGGTGGCGGCGCTGTGCGACCGGGTGGCGGTGCTGGAGCGCGGCCGGCTCGTGCGCTGCGACCGCGCCGACACCGTGCTGGGCGACGGCCGCTTCCTCGCCGCCATGGGACTGGCCATGCCGGCGGCCTATCGTCTCCAGGGCTGGCTCGATGCGCTGGCCGCCTGAGCCGCTGCGGCTGCGGCGCGTGAATCCGCTCAGCAAGCTGGCGGCGGCGCTGCTCTATATCGCCGCGGCGACGCTGGTGTTCGACGCGCTGTTCCAGCTGCTGCTGGCGGCGGCCGTGGCCGTCGCCCTGATCGCGCTGGAGCGGGTCGGGCCGCTGGCGCTGCTGAAGGCGATGCTGCCGTTCGCGCTCGTCGGCTTCGGCTATCTCTGGGCGAACCTGCTGTTCCCCGCGAGCACCGCGGCCTATTCCGAGTCGCTGGGGGCGCCGGCGCTCCTCCGCGATCCCGCCGCCAATGCCGGCGCCGCGCTGTTCCTGCGCGCACTCTCCTTCGGCCTGATCTCCTACGCATTCGTCCGCTCCACCGATCCTGCGGACCTCGTGCGCGCGCTGATGCAGCGGGCGCGGCTGCCGGCCTTCATCGGCTTCAGCGTCTTCTCCGCCCTGCAGTTCCTGCCCTATCTGCGCGACGATCTCCGGCAGATCCGGCTGGCGCGCAGCATGCGCGCCGACCGATCGGCGCCCTGGCGGGCGAGGCTGCGCACGCTGCCCGGGCTCGCCGTCCCGCTGCTGGCGAGCACCGTGCGCAAAGCCAGCCGGGCCGCCATCAGCATGGAGGCGCGTGGCCTGCATCATCCCATGGTCCGGACGAGCCTGCGCGCTTCGACATTCGCGCGCGCCGACGCCGTGTTTCTGGTCTGCGCGCTGCTGGTACTCGTCCTGGTATGGCTGACCGCTGCGCGGCTCTAACGTCGGCGCTTGGCGGCCGCCGGCGCGGCGACCTTGCCGACATAGGTCGGGAACTCGCCGTGCTGGCGGTAGTCGGCGTGATATTTCGCCACCTTATCCTCGTCGACCTCGACGCCGAGGCCGGCGCCGTCGATGCGGCCCCAGCGTGGGCCGTCGGCGATCGGGATGCGCTCGGTCAGAATATCGTCCTCCATCATCTGGGCGGTCTGCTGGTGGCCGAGACAGGCGTTGGGGATGGTCAGCATGATGTGCTGGCCGGCGGCGGCGGTGAGGCCGAACTCGCCGTGGGTGTGCTTGCAGACCAGCCAGCCCTCCTGATGGCCGGCGTGGCACATCATGTGCCAGCGGGCGAGCGAGCCGACCCAATATTGGCTGAAGCAGAGATAGTGGCCGCCGCGACTCTTGATGATGCGCCAGGCATCGGCCTCGCGCCACAAGCCCTCGTTCACGCAGATGGGCACGTCGACCTGCTGCATGAGATCGAGGTTGTTCTCGATGGGGTCGATGCGAACCGGGGCCTCAACGAAATCGATCACGAACTTCTCGTGCCAGCGCTTCAGCAGCCGCACGGCGGTCGGCATGTCCCAGGACTGGTTGACGTCGATGCGGATCAGCCCGTCCGAGCCGATGCCGTCGCGCAGGGCTTCCAGCATCGCCTCCTCGCGCTTCTCGTCGACGCCGGCCTTGATGTAGTAGGCGCGGTAGCCCTTCTTCACGCCGTCCTTGGCCTGCTTCGCGATCTCCTTCGGCGTGCCCCATTCCATGTAATAGAAATAGTCGACCTCCTCGCGCATGGCGCCGCCGAAGAGGCGGTAGAGCGGCTGGCCGCAGGCCTTGCCGCAGGCGTCCCACAGCGCCATGTCGATGCCGGCGAAGGCGAAGTTGGCGGTCATGGGCTGGAAGGCCCAGACCGCGTAGACGGCGAGCTCGCGCTGCATGATCTCGCGGTCCCAGGCGCTGCGGCCGACGACCAGCGGCGCCATGGCGTTGACCGCGCTCTCGATGCCCGGCACGTCGGCGGCGCGCGTGCATTCGCCCCAGCCGACGATGCCGTCCTCGGTGGTGACCTTCACCAGCACGTCGGCCACGCCGCCGCGCGCGATCAGCGAGCTGGCCTCGACATGCTTGTAGGCGATGCGGACGGGGATGGCTTCGAGCTTGACGACTCTCATGGGATTCCTTCTCCGGCGGATTTCAGGCCCGGCCGCGGCTCATGCGCGCTTCCATGTAGCGGACGCAGAGCGACAGCGGGTAGCTCATGGCGAAATAGATGCCGGCCACCAGCACGAAGACGGCCATCGGCTGGTAGTCGGCGAAGGCGATGCTCTTGGCGTCGTTCATCAGCTCGTTGGCGCCGATCAGCGAGCAGAGCGAGGTGTCCTTGAGCAGGCCGATGGCGTAGTTGCCGACCGGCGGGAGGACGATGCGGGCGGCCTGCGGCAGGATGATGTAGGCCGTGGCCTTGGCCGGCGTCATGCCGAGCGAGAGCGCGGCCTCGCGCTGGCCCTTGTGCAGGGCCTCGATGCCGGAGCGGAAGACCTCGGCCAGGATCGCGCCGCCATGGATGCCGAGCCCGAGCACGGCGCCGGCCAGCGTCGTGAACCACTTCCAGCCGAGCCCGGGGAAGAACTGGGGCGGAGCGAAATAGACGATGTAGAGCAGCACCACGATCGGCAGGCCGCGGCAGATCTCGATGTAGCCGGCCGCCAGGCCGCCCGACACGGATGACCGCGAGGTGCGCATCAGCGCGAGGACGAGGCCGATGGCGACCGCCAGGACGAACGACAGCGCCGCGATCAGCAGGGTGGTGCGGGCGAAATACAGCAGCTCCGGCAGCCAGCGATGGATGTTCTCGGCGTAGATCTCGGGGAGCTGGAGCATCGCCGCGACCCTACTGCCAGGCCCGCTTCGCCCGCTCGAGGCGGGCGGCGATGCGGGCCATGGGGATGGTCATGCAGAGATAGATGGCGCCGGCGATGAGATAGATGACGGCGCTCTGCAAGGTCTCGGTCACGAGGTTGCGGGCCAGCGCCATGATCTCGACGACGCCGACGGCGAAGATGATGGCCGTGTCCTTCAGCAGCACGATCGCGAAGTTGGTGATCGGCGGCAGCATCGTGCGGATGGCCTGGGGCAGGATGATGTAGCGCATGGCGCTCGCCGGCGTCATGCCGAGCGAGAGCGACGCCTCCATCTGTCCGCGGTGGATCGATTCGATGCCGGCGCGGTAGATCTCGGAGAGATAGGCGGCACCGTTGAGGCCGAGCCCGACGATCGCGGCCTGCAGGGGCGAGGGCTGAAAGCCCGTGTCGGGCAGGCCGAAATAGATGACGAAGAGCTGCACCAGCGCCGGCGTGCCGCGGAAGAACTCGACATACGCGATGGCCGGGAAGCGCAGCAGGCGCCAGCGCGACAGCCGCAACAGGGCGATGAAGAGCCCGACGACGAGGGCGAAGACCAGCGACGCCGCGGCCACGCCGGCGGTCTCCGGCCAGCCGCCGAGCAGCGTGGTGAGGAAGTACCAGCCCTTGGCCTCCAGCACGTGCAGGAAATACATGGCGCGTGGACCCTAGCGTTCCTGGATGTGCTTGAGGAACTCGCGGGTGCGGGGCTGCTGCGGCTTCTGCAGCACCTCGCGCGGCGGGCCCTGCTCCACGATCTTGCCGCCGTCCATGAAGATCACGCGGTCGGAGACTTCGCCGGCGAACTGGATCTCGTGGGTGACGATCACCATGGTGCGCCCCTCCTCCGCCAGCTGGCGCATGACGCGCAAGACCTCGCCGATCAGCTCGGGATCGAGGGCGGAGGTGGCCTCGTCGAACAGCATGAGCTTGGGCTGCATGGCGAGCACGCGGGCGATGGCGACGCGCTGCTGCTGGCCGCCGGAGAGCCGCTCGGGATATTCGTTGATCTTGTGGGCGAGGCCGACCTTGGTGAGCATCTCGCGGCCGCGCGCCTCGGCCTCCTCGCGCGGCAGGCCCAGCACCTTCTGCGGCGCGATGGTGACGTTGCCGAGCGCGGTCAGATGCGGGAACAGGTTGAAGCGCTGGAAGACGAAGCCGATCTCCTGGCGCTCCTTGGCGAGCTCGCGGTCGCTGAGGTGGACGTAGTTGCCGTTGACCTGCTTCTCGCCGATCAGCTTGCCGTCGATATAGACGTGGCCGGCGGTCGGCTTCTCCAGATAGTTGATGCAGCGGAGCAGCGTGGTCTTGCCGGAGCCGCTCGGCCCGATGATCGAGACCTTCTCGCCGCGCGCCACGTCCAGCGAGATGCCCGAGAGCACCTCCAGCTCGGCGAAGCGCTTGTGCAGGTCGACGATCTGGAGAAGGGGTGCCATCGATGGCGCGCCTCAGACACGGCAGGGGCGGGACAATGCCCGCCCCCGCATCTATCGCTCGGCCGCGGCGACGCGCGCGCCGGACGCTATTGGAAGCACGAGTCCGGTGCCGTCCGCGACTTGTAGTCCTTCTCGCGATCGACGCCGATGCGCGGATCGTTGGCCGGCGGCACGAACCACGCCTTGTCGCCCATGCCGTACTTGGCCATGGTCTTCACGTTGATGCAGTTCGGCCAGATGTCCTCGGCGATGATCTTGCTGATGGCGGCGGCCAGCTCCGGCTCGTCCTTGTTGACGCCGAAGATCACGCTGTATTTGGTCGACATGATCGGATACTTGTCCGGCATCGGCTCGAGCGGCACCTGCTTCAGCTTCCACTCCGGATGGTTGACGATGCCCCACTGCACCAGCGGCGGGTCGAGGATCGCCATGTCGAGGCGGCCGGCCACGAGATCCTGCAGCACGCCGTCGGAGGTGTCGTAGAGCTTCACCTCGCCGATGCCTTCGACGGTCTTCAGCTCCGGCACCAGCGTGAAGCCGGTGACGGTGCCGACCGAGTGGCCCTTCATGTCGGCGAAGCTGTGGAAGTTGTTCTCCTCCTTCTGCGCCAGCAGGGTGCCGAAGTAGTAGATCGGATCGGTCAGGTTCATGATCTTGGTGCGCGGCTCGATCCAGCCCATGGCGCCGTGCATGATGTCGACCTTGCCCTGCTTGGTGGCCTCGATCTCGGCCGCCCAGTCCATCTGGTGGACCACCGGCTCCAGCCCCAACTTCTTGGCGACGTAGACCATCAGCTCGCCATCGGTGCCGCTGAGCTGCCCGTCCTTCAGCTGCGTCATCGGCATGTCGCCGTTCATGGCGATGTTGAGCTTGCCCGGCTCGATCGTCTTCACCTGCGCCAGCGCCGGACCAGCAGCCAGCCCGACCGCGATGGCGGCCGTCGCCAGGGCATAGATCGCCCTTCCTACTCTCATGGTCATTGCGTTACCTCCCGCACTGTTATCGCCCTGTGGGTATGGCCCCTTAGGCGTTCGTTGGTCCCCTACTCTTGAGCTTTCGCGCGGGGGTGTCAATAATGCAGCGCGCATACAAAATGCGCCGAGTCGAAACGCGAGGGGGAACCAATGCGCAAGCCTGTGAAGACGCATCTGCCGGCCGTGAGCGCGCCGCTCGAATGGGCAACGACCGCCGACGGCATCCTCTACACGGCGCAGATTCCCAACCGCGAGGACGGCTCGATCGAGACCGGCGACATCCGCACCCAGGCCGAGCTGACGCTCTCCAACCTGCGGCGCACGGTCGAGGCCGCCGGGGGCAGCATGGACGACGTCACGCAGGTGCTGGTCTACCTGCCCGATCCCACGGACTTCCCGGGCATGAACGAGGTCTACGCCCGGTCGTTCAAGCCGCCCTACCCTAACCGCGCCACCATCGTGGCCAACCTGATGGTGCCGGGCGCCAAGATCGAGGTCGTGGCGTACGCGCATGTCGGCGGCCGCAGCCAGGCGGCGGGCCGGCCGAAGCCCAAGGCGAAGGCAAAGAAGCGGGCGCCGGCCAAGCGCGCGCGTCGCCAGCGGTAGTATCGTAGGGGCGGGCTGCGCCCGCCCGTGCAGCGGACAAATCCGGTCGTCACCGCCAAGTGCCGTGCGGTGGATGGACGGGCGGGCGCAGCCCGCCCCTAAAAGAATCTTTGCGCTTCGTTCAAACGGCGTGGCATCGGGGCGGGGCGATGGCGGCATAGTTGATCAGAGCGGGGCGCCGGCCTCGTTTCGGACACAATGGGAGAGCAGGATCGCCGGGCGATGTGGGGATCTCTTGCGCTGTCGCCGCGCTGGCGAGGCTGGCTGGTCGATGCCCGGCATTATCAGATCGCATCGCTGGCCACGCTGCTGACGCTCAACCTGATCTGGCTCGACTTCGGAGCCGACCCGCGGGCCTGCGCCGTGCTGATAGCCACCTGCTGCCTCACCCAGATTGCGGCGAGCCGGATCGTGGGCATCCCGGTCGAGCTGCGCAGCGCCCTCATCACCTCGTTCTCGCTCTCGTTGCTGTTGCGGACCGACTCGCTCTGGCTTTACGCGCTGGCGGCCGTCATCGCCGTCGGCTCCAAGTTCCTCATCCGGATCGACGGCAAGCACCTGTTCAACCCCGCCACCATCGCAATCGTGGCGCTCGTCTTCGGCAGCGGCCGGGCCTGGGTGACGCCCGGGCAGTGGGGCGCGGAGCTGTGGTTCGCGGCCTTGCTCGGCTTTCTCGGCATCATGGTGCTGCAGCGGGCACGGCGCGCTGACGTCACGATTTTCTTCCTCCTTGCCCATGCGGGCTTGCTGCTGGCGCGGGCGCTCTGGCTCGGCGACCCTCTGGCGATCCCCGTGCACCAGCTGGAGAGCGGCTCGCTGCTGCTGTTCGCCTTCTTCATGATCTCGGATCCCAAGACGATTCCGGACTCGCGGCTGGGACGGCTGATCTTCGCCGCCGCCGTGGCCGGGCTTGCCCACTACTTCATCTTCTTCGCGCAAGTGCGGCCGGGGCTCTACCTCGCCCTGGCGCTGCTCGCGCTCGCCGTGTGGCCCATCGACCGGCTTCTGCCGGCGCCCCGTCACCAATGGGTGCCGGCAGCAACTCCTGGAGGACAAGCATGACTCTCCGCGCTTCGCTCGTCGCGCTCTTGGTCGCCATCGCCGTCGCGCTGTCGGCGCCGGCGGCGCAGGCCTTCTGCGGCTTCTACGTCGCCAAGGCCGATTCCAAGCTCTACAACAAGGCCTCGAAGGTGGTGCTGGCCTGGGACGCCGGCAAGACCGTCATCACCATGGCCAGCGACTACGAGGGCGATCCGCGCGAGTTCGCCCTCGTCGTACCCGTGCCGACCTTCATCGAGCGCGACCAGATCGGCGTCGTCGAACCGGCGCTGGTCGACCATCTCGACGCCTTCACCGCGCCACGGCTGGTCGAGTATTTCGACAATGATCCGTGCAGCCCGCCAGTTGCCTACATGTTGGCAGCCCCGGCCGCGATCGAGGAAGACGCCAGCGCGACGATACGGCGACGCGCCAATTCGCTCGGCGTCACCGTCGAAGCTACCTATACGGTCGGCGAGTACGACATCGCCATTCTCTCCGCTCAAGAGAGCGACGGTCTCGTCACCTTTCTGACGGAGAGCGGCTACCGCATCCCCGACGGCGCCGCCGACGTGCTCGGCAGCTACATCAAGCAGAAGATGCGGTTCTTCGTCGCCAAGGTGAACCTCGGCGAGCAGCAGCGGCTGGGCGCGACTTTCCTGCGGCCGCTGCAGGTCTCCTATCAATCGCCAAAGTTCATGCTGCCGATCCGGTTGGGGACCGTGAACGCGGCCGGCCCGCAGGACCTGTTCGTCTTCGCCCTCGCGCGCCACGGACGGGTCGAGACCAGCAACTACCGCACGATGAAGGTGCCCAGCGACCTTGCCATCCCGACCTATGTGAAGGGCTCGTTCGCCGACTTCTACAAGGCGACATTCGACCGGGCGGTCGAGCAAACGGACATGCAGGTGGTATTCCAGGAGTATGCCTGGGACCTCAGCTGGTGCGACCCCTGCGCCGCCGACCCGCTGACGGCCGAGGAGCTGAACAAGCTCGGGGCGCGCTGGGTGAGCGACGCGAGCGGCCAGTCGCCAGGCCGGCTTCAGGTCTTCGCCACCCGGCTGCACGTCCGCTACGACCGCGCGCATTTCCCCGAGGATCTGATGCTGATGGAGACGCGCGATACCTCCACCTTCCAGGGCCGCTACATCCTGCAGCATCCCTTCTTCGGGAGGCTGACTTGCCCGGACGGCGAGACCTATCGGAACAAGCTCCGCATTCGCCTGAGCCAAGAGGCGGCCACGCTGGCGGCCCTCACCGGGTGGCGCTACGACGAGATCCTCGCGAAGGTCAAGGCGCAGTCCGGGCCGACCGGCAGAGAGGACGAGGACCCCGACACGTCCTGGTGGCAGAAGCTGTGGCAGTGACGGCGGCGCGCTAGCCCGCGAACTCGCCGTCCGGGATGCCCTTCACGCCGGCGTCGAGGGCGAACAGGCCGCCGGCGAACGGCTGCTCCGCCAAGTCGGCATCGCTAAGACCGTAGCGCACGGTGGTGATGTAAAGGGTGGCGAGGTCCGGGCCGCCGAAGATGCAGCTGGTAACGCGACGACAGGGTAATTTCACAATCCGGTCGACCTTGCCGTCAGGCGACCAGCGGACCAGGCAGCCGCCGTCCCAGCGCGCGTTCCACAGGAAGCCGTCGGCGTCGATGGTGGAGCCATCGGGATGGCCGTATTGCGTGGTATCGAGCTTGCCGAAGGTGCGCCGGTTGCTGACCCGACCGGCGGCGGCGTCGAAGTCGTAGGCATAGACGGCATCGAGAGTGTCGGCGAAATAGAAGGTCTTGTCGTCGGGGCTCCAGGCCAGCGTGTTCGAGATGCCGATGCCCTGATCAGCGCTGTGAGCGGAGCCGTCGGCGTCGATGCGGTAGAGACTGCCGGTCTTGCCGGTGATCGGCTGCTCGCCCATGTCCGCGGCAAAGTTGTTCATCATGGTGCCGTACCAGAAGCGGCCGCGACGATCGCATTTGCCGTCGTTGGAGCGGTTCTTCGGCTTGTCCTGCTCGGGTGCACAGAAGCGGTTAGCACGGCCTGTCGCGGGGTCGAAGAAATCGATGCCGGTGTGGGAAGCGATGATCAGGCCGCCCTTCCGGCGGACGGAAATCGCCGTGACCATCTCCGGCATGTCCCAGCTCTTATACGCGCCGCTCGCCGGATGCCAACGCTTGAGTTTCTTGGAGGGCACGTCGGCCCAGTAGAGCGCCTGCTCGCGCGGGTGCCAGCACGGCGCCTCGCCCAGCCAATCCTTCGCCTCGAACACGCATTCCGGCCGCGCCATCGGTTCCTCCCGCGATCGCCCAGACCGCGAGTCCACCGCCAACGGCAGACGGCCGTCAAGCACGAAGGGGCGGGCCTCGCGGCCCGCCCCTTGCGAAGGAAGCGCCTGGCGTCCGCTAGGCCGCGGCGAGCAGGCGCGAGATCTTGTCGAGCAGGATCGTCGGATCGATCGGCTTCTCGACGCAGTCGCTCACGGACATGGCGCGCAGCGCGACCAGGCTGTCTTGAGCATCGGCGGCGTGGCCGGTGACGATGATGGTGGGCGGCGCGTTGCCCTGCTTGCGCAGTTCCTCGTAGACCTCGAGGCCGTTCATGATGGGCATGCGCAGATCGAGGATAAGCACGCCGACGCTGCCCTCTTTGACGCGCTTGACGGCATCGGCGCCGGTCGAGGCGATCGCGGCCTTGTAGCCGCGGGCGTGCAACAGGTCGGCAAGGCTCTCGACGAAATCGGCGTCGTCGTCGGCGACCAGCACGACCGGGCGCGTGGCGTCGGCGAGCTTCGTCAGCAGGTCGTCCATCTGGAACGGCTTGGTCAGGAGGCCGAGGGCGCCGGCGGCCAACGCGCGCGCCACCATCGACTCCTCGTAGCCGGTCATCAGCACGACCTTGGCATCCGGCCGCAGCGCTCGGATGGCGAAGAAGCTGTCGACGCCGTTCATCACGGGCATGCGCACGTCCATGAAGGTGATGTCGAACTCGCTCTTGCGGTGGCGCTCGACCGCCTCCTGCCCGTTGGAGGCGACTTGCACGCTGTGGCCCTGGAGCTCGAGCATCTCGGCCAGGCTCTCGGCGAGATCGCGGTCATCATCGACGATCATGACGGTGGCGGGTCGCATAGGAATCCTTTGTCCAGTTCGGGTTGCAGGACCTGCGCTCTGATCCGGGCCGGGCGGGGGCGGGCTCGTCCACCTTTCTTAATTTGGCCGGATGAAGAGTCGGTTAATGGGCGCGAGTTGCCCGATTGTTCCAGATCCGCCTCCGCGCCCTCGGCTGGACAAAGAGCGCGCGCTCTCCGATCATCCGCGGCAACAGGGAGTAGCAATGAACGAGAACAAGGCCCAAGCGGTCGCCACCCCGGTCGCCGGTGACGATCTGCTCGTGCGCCTGCGGGGCATCTCCAAGCGCTACGGAAGCACGGTGGCGGTGCAGCAGCTGGACCTCGACATCCGGCGCGGAGACTTCCTGGCCATCCTCGGACCGTCCGGCTGTGGCAAGACGACGTTGCTGCGCATCATCGGAGGGTTCGTCGCGCCGACCACCGGCATCGTCGAGATCGACGGGCAGGACATGACGGCCTGGGGGCCGGAGCGGCGGCCGACCAACACCGTCTTCCAGGGCTATGGCCTGTTCCCGCACATGACCGTGCGGCAGAACATCGCCTATGGCCTGCGCACCGCGAAGCGTCCGCCGGACGAGATCCGCCGGCGCGTCGACGAGGCCATCGCGCTGGTGCGGCTGGAGGAGTTCGTCAACCGCTCCATCGATCAGCTGTCGGGCGGCCAGCAGCAGCGCGTGGCCCTGGCCCGCGCGCTCATCATGCGGCCGCGCGTGCTGCTGCTCGACGAGCCGCTGGCCGCCCTCGACCTCAAGTTGCGCCAGGCCATGCAGGAGGAGCTGCGCCGCATCCATCAGCAGATCGGCGGCACCTTCGTGTTCGTCACGCACGACCAGGGCGAGGCGCTCGGCCTCGCCAACCGCATCGCCGTCATGGACCAGGGCGCGCTCGTGCAGGAAGGCGGGCCCGAGGAGATCTATGCCGCGCCCAGGACCCGCTTCGTCTCCACCTTCATCGGCGAGGCGAACGTGTTCGCGGCGCAGCGCGCCCAGGGCTTGGTGACGCTCGAGGCGGGCGCCCGCATCCCCTCCACAGGCCCGGACGGCGCCGTGACCGTCGTGGTGCGGCCGGAGGCCCTGCGGCTCTCGTCCGACGGGCTCACCGCCGATGTGATCCTCGAGGGCACGCTGGCGGACATGATCTATCTCGGCGCCTTCGTGAAGTATGTGGTAGCCCTGCCGACCGGGCAGCGCGTCACCGTACACAACACGGACACGGCCTTGCGGCGCTCGCTGTCGCTCAACCAGCCGGTGAAGATCGGCTGGGCGTTCGCGGACCAGCGGGTGATCGGGGATTAGCGCCGCCGCAGCTTCGCGGCGTTGCGCGCAACCTCTGGGTCGATCGCGATATGGTCGGAGAGGACGCCGAGCAGGACGTCGAGATCGACGGGCTTCGACAGGAACGCTGCCGCGCGATATTCGCCGAGGAAGCGGCGCTCGAGGGCGAAATCGCGGTCGTTGCCGATACGCGCGCCCGTCAGCATGATGACCGGGATGTCCTTGAGCATCGGCGTGCCCTTCAGGCGTCCGAGCAGGTACTGCCCGGAGCCTTCGGGCATGTGGTAGTCCGTGATGATGACATCGGGTACCTCTTTCATCGCGATCCACAGCGCCTGCATGGCCGTCGATGCGGCGTGAACGTCGATGCCGCAGGCGCGCAGGCGGATCTGCATGACGCGCCGCATGTCTGCGTCGTCATCGACGAACAGGACCTTGGGAAGCGCCGCCGGCGGCGGCTCGGCCGCGGCGGGCGCAATCGTCGTGGGCGCTTCAGGTGCGGCCTCGGTTGCATCATCCGACATCGCCAGCACCTGGCAGATGATCGTCTTGAGCTGCGGCCAGGCGTCGGCTCCCTTCGTGACGTAGTGAGCGCCGAGCGCCTTGCAGCGCTCGATGGTCGCCGGGTCGGATTGGCCGGTGCAAAAGATCACGCGGATCGGGCGCAGCGTGGGATCGCCCAGCAGCTTCTGCGCGACGTCGATGCCGCCGACCGCGGGCATGTCGATGTCGAGGATGACGAGGTCCGGATCCTCGCGCACGATGGTCGCGAGGGCGGCGAGCCCGTCGGCCGCGACCTGCACGCTCAGCCCCAGGGCCTTGCAGCGCTGCGCCAGCGCCGTCAGGAAATCGGCGTCGTCGTCGGCGATCAGGACCAGCCTACCGCGCATCGCCGGGCCTCACGGTGCAGCAGCGGGCGCGCCGGCGGGCTCCGGCCGGCCGGCGCTGGCGGCGCGGTCGATGGCCGCCACCAGCTTGCGGAAATCGTAGGGCTTCTCGATGAAGCAGTGGGCGCCGAGGAGCATGGCCTCGCGCTTGGCGCGCTCCGCGACGTTCGCGGACACGACGATGACGGGAATGAGGCGGGCGACCTCGTGCTGCTGGAGCTGCTGCAGCACGGCGAAGCCGTCCATGTCGGGCAGCCGCAAGTCGAGGACAATAAGGTCGGGAATCGTCGCGAGGGCGGCCGCCAGGCCGCTGCCGCCTTCGTGCATGGCGAAAGGATCGTGGCCGACCGCCTTCAGCCGGAGCAGGAGCGCGCGCGCGATCTCGCGATCGTCCTCGATCAGCAGGATGCGGAGGGCCCGGGCCAATGCTCTCTCCCTCAGGCCGACCGACGGGCCTGCGCCATGTCGCGGAGCGCCCGGAAGCGTGCGATCAGGGCCTCGCTCTGATGCGGCAGGCGCCAGACGCCGACGGGCTGCACGTCGACGGTCAGGGTGCCGTTGCCGATCTCGGCGGCATGGGCGGCCACGCTCGCGCGCAGCTTGTCCGCCTTCGCACGGATGTCGGCATCGCGCTTGTCGACCGTCAGGAGAATCCAGGAGTCGGGTCCGAGCCGCATGAGCAGGTCTTCGCGCTTCACCTGCTGCTGCAGGAACGGCTCGCAGTCGTCGGCCGCGTCGGCGACCGAGATCCGGATGTCCGACACGTAGAACGACGAGCTGCGTTCGCGCGCCAGCTTGGCGATGTAGCGGGCGACGATGGCCGGCGGATCGAAGACCGGAAGGGTGAGCGAGAAGGTCGTGCCCTCGCCCACCGTGCTCTCCACGGCGATCTCGCCGAGGTTGAGGTCGGCCAGCTCGCGCACGATGCTGAGACCGAGGCCGAAGCCCTTGGCGGTGTCGCGCAGGCCGCCGGCCTGCCGGAAGCGCTCGAAGATCATCTCCAACTTCTCGGCCGGAATGCCCGGCCCGCGGTCGCTCACCCCGATGACGATCTCGCGCGGGTTTTCGGAGCGGCGCGCCCAGAGGCGCACGCCACCCTTGTCGCCGCCGTACTTGAAGGCGTTGATGCCGAGGTTGATCAGCACGCGGCCGATCTTCTCGGGATCGCAGAAGAGGGCCGGCAGGTTCTGCTCGATCTCGACGGCGAACTCGACGTTGCTGGCCTTCGCGCGGCGCTCCAGGATCGTCTCGGCGCGTGCGACGATGTCAGGGATCGCGCATTCGCGGCGCGCCACACCGATGAGGCCAGCTTCGAGCCGGCTCAGGTCGAGCATGTCGTTGACGAGGCCGTTGAGGTCATCGACCCGCGCGCAGATCACGCGCAGATAGTCGCTCTGCTCGCCGTTCAGCTCGCCGACCAGCCCCTCCTCCATGATGGAGGCGAACTCCTTGATCACCGTGAGCGGCGTGCGGAACTCGTGCGCAACGTTGTCGACGAAGTGGTGGGCGGTCTCGTACATGGTCGACAGCCGCTGATTGGTCGAGGTCAGCAGCTGGTTGGTCACGCCCAGCGACATCTCCGCGATCTTGCGCTCGGTCACGTCGGTGACGATGCCGTCCCAGACGATGTCGTCGTTCTCGCGCCGATGCGGCACGGCCTTGGCGTGCATCCAGCGGAGGGCACCGTCCTTGCGCACGACCCTGTATTCGAAGTCCCAGTCCGAGAGCTGCTGCGCCGAGTCCTTGATCGAGGCCGTGAAGCGGTCGAAATCGTCGACATGGATGCTGTTCAGGATCTTGGAGGCGTCGGCGGTCGCCTCTTCGGCCGTGACGCCGAACAGCTCCTGCACGCGCGCGCTGAAGAACGGGTAGCTGAGCTCGCCGGCAGGCGTCAGGCGGCGCTGATAGACGACGCCCGGCAGGTTGTCGGTGATGGTGTGGAAGCGCCGTTCGCTCTCGATGACCGCAGCCTCGGCGTCGCGGCGCCGCCGCTCCTGGACCAGGAGCGTGCCGAGGAACAGGGTGCCCAACGGCAGCGCCACCGCCGCCGCCGGCGTCGCCCTGGTGATGACCGCGTAGGCCAGGTCGGACCCGGGGAGAAAGAGCGACGCGACCAAGTGGGAGAAGACCAGCAGGAGGCCCAGCAGGAGGAGATGGGCGTAGGCCGCGCCGGCGCCGCTTCGCCGCGCGAGCTTCGCCACCAGCAGGCCGCTGATGGCGGCCAGCCCGATCCAGACGATGCCGGCAACCTGTCCGATGCCGCCGAGCGACAGCCGGTACAGCGCCGCGATGGCGGCGGCGACGCCGGTGACGAACGGGCCTCCGGACAGGGCGGCGAGGCCGATCGGCACCGCCCGTCCATCCACCAGCACGCCCGGCGCGATCGCGATCGGCACGCTCATGGAGAGGATGGCCGCCAGGCCGAACGCCAAGCCGGCCAGCCAGCGCTCCCACCGGGGCGGCAGCCTGCCCAGGAAGGCCGTGATCTGGTTGTAGGTGACCAGGGCCAGGGCAAGCAGCGCCAGGTTGGCGGCGAGCGCCACCAGGATATCTTGGGAGAAAACGTCCATCGCGAATCGTATCCGCCGCACCGCCGGATCATGGGCGGAGCAGCAGGCCTGATCCGCACGCTGCGCAGGGTGAACGAGCCCGATTAAACCGCTATTACCGATAGGTGCGGCCCCGCGCCGCCTACAGCGTCCCCTGATAGTAGCCGCCGTCGAGCAGCAGGTTCTGGCCGGTGATGTAGCCGGTGTGGGCGCTGCACAGGAAGGCGCAGACGGCGCCGAACTCCTCGACCGTGCCGAAGCGGCCGGCGACCTCGGACGCCTTGGCCTTGGCGAGGGCCTCCTCGAACGGAATGCCCTCCTGCTCGCCCTGGCGGGCGATGATGGCGCGCAGCCGGTCGGTCTCGTGCGAGCCCGGCAGCAGGTTGTTGATGGTGACGCCGTGTTTCGAGACTTGGCGCGCTAGCCCGGCGACGAAGCCGGTGAGGCCCGCCCGCGCCCCGTTGGAGAGGCCGAGCATCGGGTAGGGCGCCTTCACCGCCGCCGAGGTGATGTTGACGATGCGGCCGAAGCGGCGCGCGATCATGCCGTCGACTACGGCTTTGATCAGCATGATATGGGTCACCATGTTGTTTTGCACCGCGCGATGCCAAGTCGTCTCGTCCCACTCACGGAAATCGCCGGCCGGCGGGCCGCCGGAATTGGTGACGAGGATATCGGGATCGGGACAGGCGGCCAGGAGAGCGGCGCGACCCTCGGCGGTGGTGGCGTCGGCGGCGACCGGGACCACCTGGGCGGTGGCGGCGGCGCGGATCTCCTGGGCGCTGCGCTCGAGCATGGCGGGGTCGCGGGCGTTAAGGATGACGCGCACGCCCTCCTTCGCCAGGGCGGCCGCGCAGCCCCGGCCGAGACCCTTGCTGGCGCCGCAGACGATGGCCGTGCGGCCGGATATGCCGAGATTCATGGTTTATCTCCTCGCTTTCCTGCCCGTGCGGAACGCCCATTCAACCTTGGCGCTTTTCCCGCTCCGGGAATGTCGATAAAGTTGCAGGCAAGGGCCATGGCTGAAGGTCAAGGGAGGAACAAATGGGCCGTACGCTGTTCACCGATGTCAATATCCTGGATTGCACGGGCGCGCAGCCCTATGCCGGCGAGGTGCTGGTCGAAGGCAACCGGATCAAGCAGATCGCCAAGGCCGGCAAGAAGCTGCCGCGCGACGGCGCCCATATCGTCGATGGCGGCGGCGCCACCCTGATGCCAGGACTCATCGAATCGCACGCCCATATAAGCTTCTGCGACACCTCGACGCTCGAGGGCCTGGGCGACATCCCGCCCGAGGAGCACACGCTGAAGACGATGAAGTTCGCCAAGGTGATGCTCGACCAGGGCTTCACGGCGATCTTCAGCGCCGCCGCGGCGAAGGCGCGGCTCGACGTCGTCATCCGCAACGCCATCAACGACGGAGATATCCCGGGTCCGCGCATGCGGGCGGCCAGCCCCGAGCTCACGGTTACCGGCGGCCTCGGCGACGTGCGCCGCGCGCACATGTATCGCGAGACCTTCGCCATCACCTGCGACGGGCCCGACGAGTTCCGCAAGACCGCGCGCGAAATGTGCCGCGAGGGCGTCGATACCCTCAAGATCAATCCCTCGGGCGACGAATTCATTCCATTCGCGCGCGCCCACCAGACCGTGATGAACGACGCCGAGGTGGCGGCGGTGGCCGAGGTCGCGAAATCGCGCGGCAAGATGCTGGCCGCCCACTGCCGCTCGGCCGAGAGCGTGAAGATGTGCCTGCGGCACGGCGTCGACGTGCTCTATCACTGCACGCTCTCCGACTCCGAGGCGCTGGACATGCTGGAGGCGCACAAGAGCCGCATCTTCGTCGCGCCGGCCATGGGCATCATGTACACGACTGCGGTCGGCGAGGGCTCGGGCTACGGCATCACCAAGGACCACCCGGTGGCCATCTACTTCAAGCGCGAGCTCGACATGTGCATCGAGAACATGAAGAAGCTCAGGAAGCGTGGCCTGCGCATCCTGCCGGGCGGCGACTACGGCTTCGCCTGGAACCCGATCGGCACCAACGCGCGCGACATCGAGCATTTCGTGAAGCTGCTCGACTACAAGCCGATGGATGCCATCATGGCCGCCACCAAGCTGGGCGGCGAGATCATGGGCATGGGCGAGGAGCTCGGCCAGATCAAGGCCGGCTATCTCGCGGACGTGCTGCTGGTCGACGGCAACCCGCTTTCCGACGTCACCATGCTGCGCGACAAGGACCGCCTGCTCGCGATCATGAAGGACGGCAGCTTCCACAAGGAGCCGCGCAAGCGCTCGAAGGCGCACCAGGTCGCCGCCGAATAGCGCTCCGTCACCGCCGATGAGCGCGCCGGCCGGGCCGCCGCGCCGTCTCCGCCTGGGCATGGTGGGCGGCGGGCGCGGCGCCTTCATCGGCCAGGCGCATCGCATCGCCGCCCGCCTCGACGACCGCTACGAGCTGGTGGCGGGCGCCTTCAGCCTCGATCCCTATCGGGCGATCGAATCCGGCCGCGACCTGCGGCTCGACCCCACGCGCTGCTACACCGACTATCGCGGCATGGCGCAGGCCGAGGCGACCCGGCCCGACGGCGCCGAGGTGGTCAGCGTGGTGACGCCCAACGTCTCGCACCACGCCATCTGCAAGACCTTCCTCGAGGCCGGGATCGACGTTATCTGCGACAAGCCGCTGACGCTCAGGCCAAGGACAAATTTGCGCCAGACACGACGTCAAAACAGTGCAGCTTGTGGGGGTTCCAGCCGAATCGCACAGCGCTGTCGATCGGAAATTCCAAGGCGGCCGGTGTTGTCGCCCGCAGCAGCTGCTCGTCGACCCGGAGCGTCACAATCTTCTCTACGCCGAGATTCTCCACGTCATGGACTCGCGCCTCCGCGACCTCTCCGGGACCAATGCGGATGTCCTCGCAACGGATGCCGAGCGTGACAGGACCCGGGCCGCACGGCAGGCGCTCGCGTAGTGATCCCCCCGCGGAAAGCTCGATCCTGCCCGCCAGCGCCATCAGCCGCCCGTCGCGGACCTCGCCCGGCATGAGAT
This sequence comes from Candidatus Acidiferrum sp., assembly GCA_035518775.1. Classification (GTDB taxonomy): domain Bacteria; phylum Pseudomonadota; class Alphaproteobacteria; order Dongiales; family Dongiaceae; genus JBGPEQ01. The sequence continues at coordinate 4,966 of DATIXH010000301.1, read as the reverse complement.
TCATCGCGGGCGAACCAACGAAGCTAGCGACGAATAGATCGCGCGGCCGGTTGTAGATCTCATGGGGCGTGCCGACCTGGATGATGCGGCCCTGATTAAGCACGCCGACCCTGTCGCCCATCGACATTGCCTCAATTTGATCGTGGGTGACAAACAGGAAGGTGGCGCCGAGCTTCAACTGCAGTTCCTTCAGTTCCGCCCGGAGTGCTTCGCGCAGCTTCGCGTCAAGATTCGAAAGCGGCTCGTCCATGAGGAAGGCCCTGGGATCGCGGACGATCGCCCGGCCGATCGATACACGCTGCATCTCGCCGCCCGAAAGCCGGTCGGTCTTGCGCTCGAGCAGGTGTTCGATCCGCAGGGTCTTTGCCGCCCGCGCAATCCGATCAGTGATCTCGGCCGGCGAATAGTTCCTGATTCTCGACTTGAGCGGAAAGGCCAGATTCTGGCGCACGGTGTAGCGCGGATAGAGCGAATAATATTGGAACACTAGTGCCACGTCGCGTTCGGCGGCACTCCACTGGCGGACGTCCTGTCCGTCGATTTCGATGGTTCCGGCGTCGGGCCGTTCGAGCCCCGCGATCAGCCGCAGCGTCGTCGTCTTGCCGGCGCCGGTAGGCCCCAGAAGGATGAAGAATTCCCCGTCCGCAATTTCCAGGGACAGATTGTCCAGTGCCGCATGCGAACCGAAGTGCTTGGTGACATTTGCGAGCTTAATATGCGCCATCACCGGACCTTGTCTGCAGCGAATTTCCGGTTTTCGTATCGAAGAAGTGCGTTTGCGCCGGATCCAATCGCGCCCACACCTTGTCGCCCGCCCTGGTGACCAAGCCGCTCGGCGTACGCGCCCTGACGAGTTGCGGGCCGATCTTGAGATCGACGATGTCATAGGCGCCCAACGGCTCGATCAGATGAGCCTCGACCGGGACGTGCCCTGGGGCCTCGGCAAGCGAGATCAGGACGCCCTCGGGTCGGACGCCTAGAGTCAAACCCGAAGTCGCTGCCGCGGTTTCTGCAACGCGCAGGGCCAGCTGGGTGGGGAATTCGAACGCGCCGGGGCCGTCGCCCAGGACGACCCGCGCCGTATCGCCCTGCGTTGCCAGCACCACCGCCGGAGCAATATTCATCACGGGACTTCCGACAAACTGCGCGACAAAGAGATTGGCCGGCTGATGATAGACGTCGTCGGGCGTGCCGACCTGCTGCAGCACGCCGTCATTCATGATGGCGATGCGGTCGGCCAGCGACATCGCCTCGACCTGGTCGTGCGTGACGTAGACCGTCGTCGATTCGTTCTCGAGGTGCAGCCTCTTCAGTTCCGTGCGCATCTCCTCGCGAAGCTTCGCATCGAGAGCCCCGATTGGTTCGTCCATGAGCATGGCCTTGGGCCGGCGCACCAGCGCGCGACCGATCGCGACGCGCTGCATGTCGCCGCCCGCCAGCGTGGCCGGGCGCTTGTTCAGCAGATGCTCGATCTGGAGGGAGCGCGCGACCTGCCGGACCTTGGCATCGACACTCGCCCGGCCTTCGCGTGTCGCGCGCAGGGGAAAGGCGATATTCTCGTAAGCCGTCAGATGCGGATAGAGCGCAAAGAGCTGGAAAACGAACGCAATGTCGCGGTAGCCGGCCTCGAGCTGCTGAACCGGAACGCCATCGATCAGGATATCTCCCGCATCGATTTCCTCCAGCCCGGCGATCGCCCGGAGCGTTGTAGTCTTGCCGCAGCCGGAAGGACCAAGCAGCACCACGAACTCCCGGTGCCGGATCGTGAGATTGAGCTTCCGGACCACGTAGGCGGCGCCAAAATACTTCTCGATGTTCCGCAGTACGATTTCGGCCATCGCTTGTTCAGGAGTCCTAACGGAGTGGCGGCTTGATCTTGGAAAAGACGGTGAAGCCGACCAGTCCCAAGAGGATGATGGCGACACCATAGCTATGCAGCGTGAGGTTGAGCGGCTGACACAGCGCCACGATGCCGAGGATCATGGTCCAGATCGAGGCGGGTTCCAAGTATTTGGCACTGATTTCCTTGAACGTCATGATTCAATGCCCCTATTTCCGGATCGCGCCGAAGGTGACGCCCCGCAGCAGATGCTTGCGGAGCGCAAATGTGAAGATCGCTACTGGCAGCAGGAACAAAAAGGTGCCGGCCGCGATTGTCGTCCAGTCGGGTAGGCCCGAACCGATCTGTGATGGGATGAAGGGGGGTGCTGTCTGCGCCCGGCGGTTGGTCATGATCAGGGCGAAGGCATATTCGTTCCAAGCGGTGATGAAGCAGAACACGGCGGTCGCCGCGATGCCGGTCGCCGCCTCTGGCAGGACGATCTTGAAGAAGGACTGCATGCGCGTGTAGCCGTCGACCAATGCCGCCTCTTCGTATTCCTTTGGGATCTCGTCCATGAATCCCTTCATCAGCCACACCGAGAAGGACAGGTTGAAGGCGACGTAGAGGATGATGAGGCCGATGTGGGAATCATTCAGCCCGACGACGCGGTACATGAGGAACATCGGGATAGCCACGACGACGGGCGGCAGCATGCGTGTCGACAGGATGAAGAACAGCAGGTCCGCCTCTCCGGCGATGCGGAACCGCGAGAAGCCGTAAGCGGTGACCGTCCCCATCGACACGGCGAGCACGGTGCTGATGATCGCTACGATCAGGCTATTCTCGAAGCGGTTGGGATATTGCGAGAGCTGCACGGCATCGCCGACCTTGAGCACCCGCTCGCCGCCGTCATAGATGCGCTTCTCCCACCATGGCGCCGCCGCATAGGCCGCGGGATCAGTCTCGCCTTGTATCTGCACGCGCTTGGTGAAGAGGCGGATCATCGGCGTGATCTCGGGCGTGAAGATCAACGTCGGCGGCACGGTTACGGCAAGCTCCTTCGGTTTGAAGGCGGTCGAGGCGATCCAGTAGATCGGGCCGAGGAAGACCAGCATCGCAACCAGCGCTCCCGCAATTGCCAGGCGGTTCAATACGGCCTTTCGCACCGAACGGACGGCCGCCATCTCAGCGTTCCTTCACGCGGTTGAGATATTTGACATAGATGTTGGTGATGGCGAGCACCATGATCAGGACGATGTAGGCGAGGGCGCAGGACTTGCCCGTATCCCACTGTTGGAACGCCTGCTTGTAGAGCCGGATCGCGATGAGCTCCGCCGTCGGCTGCGTGGTCATCGTGTAGGCGATATCGAAAGTCTTAAACGCCTCCATCGTGCGGAAGATGAGCGCGATGAGAAGAAGCGGAGCCACCAGTGGCAAGGTGATGCGGGTGAAGGTGTACCACGCACCGGCGCGATCGATGGCCGCCGCCTCGTAGAGGTGCTTAGGCACGGCCGACAGACCGGCAAGCGACAGCAGCATCACGAAAGGCGACCACATCCAGATGTCGGTGATCGCCACGGCGTAGAGTGCTGCATCGGGATCAGACAGCCAGGCGAAATCGCCGAGGCCGAAGAGGTAGTTGATTGGCCCCCAGGACGGGCTGTAGAGCAGCTGCCAGAAGAGCCCCACCACCGCCGCCGACAGCATCATCGGCAGCAGCAGCAGAGTGGTGACCAGCCCTTTCAGCGGAAAACTGCGGTTGAGAAGAAGAGCGAGCCCGAAGCCGACCACCATCTGGCCGGATACGGAGACGATCACGTACTTGGCGGTGATGACGAAGTTCGACCAGATGTGTTCGTCGCTCAGCAGGTCGCGATAATTCTTCAGTCCGATGAAACTCCAGGGAACGCTGCGGTTGGCGGCATAGTCGGTGAACGAGTATCCGAGCGAGTAGATCAAGGGAAAGATGTTGAAGACGATCAGGAAGAGGAGGGTCGGAATGACAAACAGATTGCGGATTGTGAGGTCGCTCCAGCCCCGCGTGGCCGCTCGCGAGCGTGGGTCAAGACTCGTCATCGCGTTCGTCGCCAAACGGCTCCCCTTGCCGTTCAAGGCCGAGGGCAGTCGAACTTCCCCCGGCCTTGATCGAACCCTGAACTAGTAGCGGCCATATTTCGTGAAGGTCGCCGTCCAGTCCTTGGCGGTCGCGTCGAGGGCTTCCTGTGCGGTGCCCTTGCCGCCGACCACGAACGGATAGATGTTCTGGTTGAGCTGATCGAGAACCTCGGCATATTCGGGTGTCGCCCAGAAGTCCTTGACCATGAACATCGTGTCGTAGAACGCCTTGTTGTACGGCGTGGCGTTCTGGAACTCGGCTGATTTCAGCACGGCCTGGCTGCAGGTGTAGCCGCCAAGGGCCGCCCACTTCTTCTGGGTCTCGTCTTTGATGAACCACTCCAGGAACTTCATCGAGGCTTCCTGATTCTTGGAATAGGACACGACCGAGATGCCCTGGCCGCCGAGGGCCGCGAAGCGCTGTCCGCCGGGGCCGGCCGGATTGGCAAAGAAGCCGGTTCCCTCAGCATTGGGGTTGGTTGCCTTGTTCACCAGCGGTGGGAAGAAGGCGAAGAAGTTCATGCTCATCGCGGCCAGGCCGCCGGTGATCGCCTGGTTGTCCTCGACGAAGAAGGTCTTGCCCCAGCCCGGCGGCGTGTACTTGTAGAGTTCCTTGTACATGGCGAGCCCATCGGCCGCCTGCTTCGAGTTGGTGATGCCTTCCACCTTGTAGGTCGCGTAATCGCCGAGCTCGCCGCCGTAGCTGAAGATGGCGCTTTCGACGCCCATCGCCATCGCGTCATAGGAATTGTCGGTGTAGATGGCGATGCCATAGCGCTTCTGGTCGGGCCGGTAGAAGAACTCGGCGATATCGCGCAGCTGCGCATAGGTCGTCGGCACGGCCAGCTCGTAGCCGTACTTCGCCTTGAAGGCCTCCTTCTCCTTCGGGTCCTCGAACCAGTCCTTGCGATAGGCCCAGCCGATGGCGTCGCCCTCGAGCGGGATCGCCCAGTACTTGCCGCTGCCGCCGGGGTACTCGGCGTAGTACTTGATCGTCGCCGGCGCCATCACGTCATTCAGCTTGTGCTG